>JAVBSJ010000012.1:0-23674 GCA_031547105.1 Oscillospiraceae bacterium | reverse complement strand
CATATCGCAGCCGCCCTCAATCAGGGCATTGTCACCGGTGAAAAAACCCTCTCCGGCAACCGCATTTTCCGCGCTGAGGACACCATAACCAAGGCGGAGGCGGCCACCATTATCAACCGCGCCCTGGGCCTCAGCAATGACGGGCGCGCAGTATCCTATGACGATACGGCAAATATCCCCACCTGGGCATATCAGGCGGTCGTCAATACCGTATCTGCCGGAATCGTCCCCCTGGACGGCAACAGCGCTAACCCCTATAGCCCTGTCACAAGAGAGCAGGCTGCCGAAATGCTTTATCAGACTATAAGCTACTTGGAAAGCAAGCAAGGCGGCGGGTTTTTTAACATTTTTAAATAGAGTGCTGTTCTTTTATTGCTGATGCACAAACAAAAATGCACGGTGAAGCGTTTGCTTCACCGTGCATTATTATAAGCATAATCAGTACAGCTCTGCCTCCAGCCGCTTCCCCTCTTCGTCATGGCCGTAAAAAACCTCAGTCAGGCGGCTGTCATCAAATATCCGCAAAAGGTCGGCAAAGCCCTTGACGACACGGTGCTCCGCCAAATCCTCCCTTTTGACCCAAACCACCTCGCCCTCGGCAGAAGAGCGCAGCTCTCCCGAAAACTTGTCGGTCTTAAACAAAAGAACCACCTGGCGCTCGCCCTCATCGGTGTAAAAATGCTTTATCCCGCACATGCGCGGATTTTCGATAGTCAGCCCCGTCTCCTCTTTTATTTCGCGTATGATAGCTTTGACAAAGGGCTCCGCCCTCTCCACATGTCCGCCGGGAAAGCCCAGCCCGGACAGGCTGTGCTTTTTTCTGTTTTGCAGAAGAATGCTATCCCCGTCGCAGACCATGCACAGCGCTATCAGCACTGTTTTTTCACTGTCAGCCATACCCTTCCCTCATTCAAGAAACATATTTTGTGCCTTCACCCGGCATTATACGCTGCCGGCTTGTTTCCAGTGTTTTTCCCCTTAGTCTTTCCCCGTTTGCGTTTTATATCGGTGTGGAGACCCCGCTTTTGCGCCGCTCTGCTTCCTTTTCTCTTTCCTCTATAAAGCAAGAGCACATTTCGCCCCCGACAAAGCCCCGATCCCCGCATTTTGGGCATTCGGGGGGTATATCTATGTAGCTTTCATCCTTGCCGTATTGGGCGAGGGTTTCCCGCCTGCGCTGCAAAAGCTCTTCCATACGCTGCTCCAGCTGAGGGTCGGTTTTCCCGGCCAGCTTGGCCCTTTTCATCATGACCTCGCCAAGGGCGATTTCATTCTCCTTGAATTGAGGCGACCGCTGCCGCAGCGCCAGCAGGCGCTCCTGCCGCAGCGTTTCTCTTTTTGCCCGCTTGCGGTCAAACAAACGGGTCACGAAAGCGTCCAGACTCTCTTCTGCCGCGGCCTGGGGCGGCTGGCTGTCCAAGGTCTCTGCCTGACGGCGGGTTTTTATTCCCTTTTCCTGCCATGAAAGCAGTATTTTATTCATATACCCCCACTGCAGCTTGCCGGTTCGCAGCACAGTGCGGTCATAGGCCAGCTTTATCATGTCCCGGCTGAAGCCCATGCCTATCCAGGCACCCAGGTATTTTTCCTCGCTTTCGGAGGGCAGACGGTCATATATCCCGAATATACCCATCATTTCGCGGCTCTTGCGGTTTATATTCTTGGTCTCCTCCAAAAACATCTCCGCCGCCTCATATGTAAGCACGCCGCCGTCATGCCATTTGTAGGCCTGCTTTTCCAGCTCCCTGGAAGAAAGCCGCTCCCTCACCCTGCAATAGTTTATCAGCACCATTATGACGTCGGCGGGAAGCCCCAGCCTGTCATAGATGCTGTATAGGGTCTCAAGCTCGCTTTTGCGGGCGCCTCTGCCCAGGGCGAGGTCAAGATAATTGCACAGCCCGGAAAAGGACGGGTCGGTTTTCCGCGCCGAGAGCAGCTCCTGCGGGTCATACTCCACATCGTTTACCGGTGCAATTCCAGCCGGCTCCAGCACCCGGTAAAGCATCAATATATCGGCAGCTTTTTTCAGCTGTTTTTCATCCATTTCAAGGCGGTTCTTGGCCGTTTCAAGCTCGCAAATTCCCCCGGATGCCGCCGCGAAGGAATACAAAAGGGCGCACTCACCGCTTTTAAGCTCGGTGATCACCTTGAATGCGTCCGCCGGACCCATTCTGACCTTAATGCTGCCTTCCACTTCCCCTATCCCCTCTCCGCACTTAAAGATTAATATTCAGTATATCAGCAAAACTCACGGCAGTAAATCCCCAAAAAATAGTCACCTTTTATAGTGGATTTTTACTATACCGTCTGATATAATTGCACTGTATATTTGTCTATCTGTGTATTGGAATGTATCGGAGGCGGCTTATGCGTAATTTCCCTGCGTCAATTGTTGTAGAGGACGATAAGTGGCTGGAGCATGAGATACTCTCCTGCCCTGTGATCACGTATATTAAGGACGCCGTCGCAGCGGTCTCCTCCGGAAGTATTACAGTGGGCTCTTTTCCTGACGGCGAGGGGGAAATCCTTGCCATCCTGGCTCCCTGCCCTGCCCTAAGCCCTGAAATCCTTATGTATATGACCTCCCGCCCCATGTCGGCGCTGATGACGAGGGGCAAGCTGCTTGCCCTTTGGGGGGATTCCCGGTGCGTCCGGCAAGCCTGCGAAAGCCACGATCTGAGCGCCTGTGCGGCGGTGGAAGCGCCTACCGATGACGCCGTTTACGTCACCGGCGCCGAAAGCGCCTATATGGCGCAGGAGGTTCTGCGCGGGAGGATTAACACACGGCACATGAAGAACGGTGTCATCCTCATATCCCCTCAGACGACACATATAGCCCCCAATGCCACCATCGGCAGCGGCACCACCGTTTTGCCCGGCTGCATGATTTATAAAAACACCTCTATCGGGGAAAATTGCCGAATCGGCCCCAACTGCCTGCTGGAAAATGCCGTCATCGGGCAAAAGGTCTCTGTCAACAGCGCCCAGATTGCTGACAGCAGTATCGGGGATGAGACACAGGCCGGCCCCTTCTGCTGGATCCGCCCCGGGTGCGTCATCGGCAAAAAGGTGCGCATAGGAAACTTTGTTGAGCTTAAGAAGGCTGAGATAGGGGACGGGACTAAGGTCTCCCATCTGGCCTACATCGGGGATGCCCGGTTCGGCAAGCGCATAAATGTAGGCTGCGGCGCCGTTATCGTAAATTACGACGGCAAGGACAAGCATCTGACCGTCGTCGGGGACGACACCTTTATCGGCTGCAATGTCAACCTTGTGGCACCCGTTGAAATCGGGGACAATGTCTATCTGGCCGCAGGCTCCACCATCACTGAGCCGGTGGAGCGGGACGCAATGGCCATCGCCCGCGCCCGCCAGGTCGTCAAGCCCGGATGGATGAAAAAGCGGCGTGAGGAAGGTAAAATATAGTCCAGAATAAATAATTATATATATTTCGGGGGTATACGTTATGGTTTCGAGGAACTCGCAAATCAAGATTTTTGCCGGCAATTCCAACCCAAAGCTGGCAGAGGAAATTGCAAAAATTGTCGGTGTGGAGCTGGGTATTGCCGAGATCGGCCAGTTTTCCGACGGTGAGGTTTCGGTTTCCATCGGCGAATCGGTCAGAGGCACCGATATTTTTGTTATTCAGTCCACCTGCTCCCCTGTCAACGACAATTTGATGGAGCTGCTTATTATGATCGACGCTTTCCGCAGGGCAAGCGCCGGCCGTATAACCGCCGTTATACCCTATTTCGGCTATGGCAGGCAGGACCGCAAGAGCAAGGCGAGGGACCCGATTTCCGCAAGACTGGTGGCCGATCTTATTGAGACAGCAGGCGCCGACAGGGTTCTTACCATGGATCTCCACGCTTCCCAGATCCAGGGCTTCTTTAATATTCCTGTGGACAACCTTCTTGGCACCTCTGTCATGCTGCCCTTCTTTACCGAAATGTGCGGCATCAAAAACAAGGATTATGTGGTTGCCTCCCCCGATCTGGGCTCTGTCGCCCGCAGCCGCAAGTTCGCCGAAAAGCTGGAGCTGCCCATAGCCATTATCGATAAGCGCAGGCCGAAGGCCAACGTCTCCGAGGTTATGAATATAATCGGCAAGGTCAAGGGCAAAAAGGTCATTTTGGTTGACGATATGATCGACACCGCCGGCACCCTCTGCAATGCCGCCAAGGCGCTTAAGGAAAAAGGCAAGGCCACCGAAATCATCGCCTGCGCTTCCCACGGCGTTCTTTCCGGCCCTGCAATCAAGCGCATAAATGAAAGCGAGATCGAAAAAGTATACGTTCTCGACACCGTTCCCTCCACACCCCAGCGCAAAAGCGATAAAATAGAGGTGCTGTCGGTGGCCGATATGTTTGCCCAGGCCATTATGCACATTAACAATGAAAGCTCCGTTTCCGAGCTGTTTATGTAAAGCTGGGAGGAATAACTATTTTCCGGCGAAAAAAAGAAACCCCCGAGCCTGACAGGATCGATTACATCGTCGCCGGTCTGGGCAACCCCGGCCAGAAATACGCCACAACCCGGCACAATGCCGGCTTTATGGCCCTTGATCTTTTGGCTGAAAAGCTGGGCGCCGGGCGGCTTGTCAAAAGCAAGCACAAGGCCACATACGCCATATGCACTTTTGACGGCAAGGGCGTGCTGCTGATGAAGCCGCAGACCTATATGAACCTGTCGGGAGAGGCTGTGCGGGATATGGCAAAAAGCTATAATGTCCCGGCTGAGCGCATCATTGTCATTTTTGATGACATCGCAACCCCCTCGGGAAAGCTGCGGGTCAAGCGCTCCGGCTCAGACGGCGGACACAACGGCATAAAAAGCATTATTTACCAGCTCAGCTCCGACGCCTTTCCCCGGATTAAAATCGGCGTGGGAGACCCTGAGGAAGCCGACATGAAGGAGTATGTCCTCGACCATTTGAGCACTGATGCCTATCAGGCCGTCAAGGCGGCACCTGACGCCGCCATAACCATGCTGCGCTTTGGCGTTGATCAGGCCATGCAGGACTTTAACGGCAAATCCTTTGTTTAGGCTTATTTCTTACAGATAATTCGGCAATATACCCCGTCTTGAATCAAGACGGGGCGTATTCTGTTGTGTGGAGGGGCTAATTTGAGCATACTTACAGACCTTTTATCCCAGTCCCCGGAGTATCAAAAGCTTCTCCGCGATATTGAGGAGGGGCTTGGCGTCATTTCCCTTTATGGCATGTCCCCAGTGCTTCAGGCGCATTTTGCGGCGGCTGTGTACCAGCTTGGCCGTCCTCTTGTGGTCATTGCCCGGGATGAGGGTGCCGCCGACGCCCTGGCAAAGGACTTTGCCGCCTTCTCCGGCGCACGCCCTGCCCTGCTGCCTGCCAGAGATATGATCTTTCACAATATCGATAACGTCTCCCGCGAGCATGAGCACGGGCGCCTTATGGCGCTGCACAGCTTCCGCACAGGGAAAAGCAAGGCGCTTTTCTCCTCTCCCGACGCCCTGATGCTGCGCACCCTTCCGCCTGCTGTTTTGGATAAGTCCGCCCTGACCATTGTCCGGGACAAGGATTATGACCTGACACAGCTTTGCGAAAGCCTGCTGGACTGGGGCTACGTCCGCGCCGACACTGTGGAGGGTCCCGGGCAGTTCGCCCGCCGTGGCGGCATACTGGACATATTCCCCTCCGGCTCGGCGCACCCCTTGCGCGCCGAGTTCTTTGGTGATACGGTGGACTCACTGGGATATTTTGACCCGCTGACCCAGCGCCGCACCGAAAACACCCGCAAGGCTGACATTTTACCCGCCAGAGAGGCGCTGCCGCACCTCGCCGAGGGGGGAGTGGAGGGGCTGTGCGAAAGCCTCTCCCGCCTGTCCAAGGGGAAAGGCGCCTCCCCCGCGCTGGTGAAAACCCTTTTGCAGGACTGCGACAAGCTCAGGGAGGGGCTTCCCTTCGCCCCCTCTGACCGTTATATGCCCCAAATATACGACGAGATGGCCACAGGCCTTTCCTATATCCCCGGTGACGCCCTTGTGGTTTTTGCCGACACCTCCGCCTGCCTTGAGACGGCAAAGGGGCTGGAATACCGCATGGGGGAGGATGTGGAGCATCTTCTGGCGGACGGCGTTATCCCCCCATCTAAAAGCGGTTACGCCCTTTCGGCCTCTCAGTTCAGGGCTGCCTGCCAGGCAAGGCAGGTTTTGTGCCTGGACGCCTTTCTCAGTTCCTCCGGCCTTGCGCCCGATTCCATAATCGCCATTAACGCAAAGCAGCTGCCCTCCTACGGCGGCAGCCTTGACACGGCGATCAGCGATCTTGAAAGCTATCTGGCTCTGGGCTACACCGTTCTGGCTCTTTCGGGGGGCAGCCAGCGGGCGCAGAACCTAAAGACCCTGCTTGAACAGCGCGGCCTTCCCTGCACCGGAATAGATGAGGGGCTTGTCCCCGGAAAAATCGCCCTGCAAACGGCAAATTTAAGCTGCGGCTTTGAATATCCCACAATAAAGGTCGCCGCCATAACCGAGGGGCAGCTGTCAGCCCGCAGAGCGGCCACAAAAAAGACACAAGCTTCGAAAAAGAAGGCTCTCTCCTTTTCCGACCTGCACCCCGGCGATCTTGTGGTGCATGACAAGCACGGCATAGGCCGCTTCACAGGGGTCGAGCGCATAAATGTTGACGGCGTATGGAGAGATTATATTAAAATCGCCTTTGCCGGCACCGATTTTGTCTTTGTTCCGGCGACCTCGCTGGACATTGTCTCCAAATATATCGGCGCGGGCGACGCCGACAATATGAAGCTCTCCAAGTTGGGTGGAACCTCCTGGGTCAAGGCAAAAAGCCGCGCCAAGGGGGCGGCAAAGGATTTGGCGGAGGGTCTGCTCAAGCTCTACGCCGCCCGCCAGGCTCAGCCCGGCTTCGCCTTTTCCCCCGATGACGACTGGCAGCGTGCCTTTGAAGAGGCATTCTCCTTCGAGGAAACTGAGGATCAGCTCATCTGCACACAGGAGATAAAGTCCGACATGCAAAAGCCCGCCCCCATGGACAGGCTGCTGTGCGGGGACGTGGGCTTCGGCAAGACGGAGGTGGCCTTCCGCGCCGTAATGAAGTGCATATTATCGGGCAAGCAGGCGGCAATACTGGTGCCCACCACAGTGCTGGCCAGGCAGCACTATCTCTCCGCCCTTGAGCGGTTTTCAGGACATCCTGTGACCGTAGATATGATGAGCCGCTTCCGCACCCCCTCACAGCAGAAGGAAACCCTGCGCAAGCTGCGCCAGGGCAGCTGTGACATACTTATCGGCACTCACCGCATACTGCAGAAGGACATTGCCTTCAAAAACCTCGGCCTGCTTGTGGTGGACGAGGAGCAGCGCTTCGGCGTCTCCCACAAGGAAAAAATAAAGGAAATGAGCCACTCTGTCGATGTGCTGACGCTGACAGCCACCCCAATTCCCCGCACCCTTAACATGGCGCTCTCCGGCATACGGGATATGTCGGTTCTGGAGGAGCCCCCACAAGGCCGCCAGCCGGTGCAGACCTTCGTGCTGGAGCATGACCCCATCATCCTTAGGGACGCCATCCGCAAGGAGCTTGCCCGAGGAGGGCAGGTGTATTATCTCCACAACCGCATCGACTCCATCGAAAATGTGGCAAGCGAGCTGCAAAAGGCCTTCCCCGGCGCGCGGATTGCCACCGCCCACGGCCGCATGGGGGAAGAGGGGATGAGCGACATTATGGGCAAAATGTACGCGGGCGAGGTGGACATCCTTGTCTGCACCACCATTATTGAAACCGGCGTTGACATCCCCAACGTCAACACCCTTATTATTGAGGATGCCGACCATATGGGTCTTGCCCAGCTGCACCAGATAAGGGGGAGAGTTGGGCGCTCCCAGCGCCATGCCTACGCCTACCTCACCTACCGCAGGGGCAAGGTGCTGACGGAAATTGCCCAAAAACGCCTGTCCTCTATCCGTGAGTTTGCCGAGTTTGGCTCCGGCTTCAAAATCGCCATGCGCGATCTTGAGATAAGGGGCGCCGGCAACGTGCTGGGCGCGGAGCAAAGCGGCCATATGATGAGCGTGGGATACGACATGTATCTCCGCCTGCTTGACGAGGCGGCAGGGGAGCTTAAGGGCAGACCGGTTATTTCCCGCACCGACTGTCCCGCCGATATACTTGTGTCGGCAGGATTGCCCCAGGACTACGTCTCCGATGCCTCCACGAGAATTGACCTTTACAGGCGAATATCCCTTATACAGAATATTGAAGACTATTACGATATGCAGGATGAGCTGCTGGACCGTTTCGGCAATATCCCCCCTCCCGCCCAGGCGCTTCTTGACATTGCGCTTTTGCGGGCAAAGGCCTCCACAAACGGTATATCTGAGATCACCCAGAAGGGTATGGCGCTTATGTTCCATTTCCTGCCGGACAGCATGGAAAAGGCGGTAAAGGCCTGCTCCTCTGCCCAGTTTAAGGGGCGGGTACTGCTGTCCGCCGGAGAAAGACCCTACTTCACCATCAAGCTCAGGGGAGAAGAATCCCCCCTTGACGTGGCCATAAGGCTTATTGATTTGTATATTGAGCCCTAGTGTGGTAGAATATCGGCATAGCTCCTGCCACACCCCTACTTTTACTTTTCCGGAGGAAATAATTATATGAAAAAGAAGCTGCTCTGCGCCCTTTTGCTTTGCTTTGCCCTTATTCTTCTGTCTGCCTGCGCAAGCCCTACCGCCGTCAAGGTCGGCGGAAATAAGGTGGATGCCTCGGAGTTTGCCTATTACCTCAACTACAACAGGCTTAACCTTGACGCCCGCAACTGGGGCACCCTTGTCCTCAACGAAACCCAACTGCTGGAGCAGGCGCGGGCAAAGTCCCTAGAGCAAATCGTCACAGCGGAAATCGTGCGTATCAAGTGCGCTGAGCTGGGGCTTAAGCTGACGAAGGAAATGAAGACGGAAATTGAAGAGGATAAGGCCGAGCTTGTGGATTCCTTCGGGGGACTTGCGGGCTACCTTGACTACCTCAACGAAAACGCCCTCACTGACCGTTTGTATATAAAGCTGCAGGAAAACAGCTGCTACTATTCCATGCTTCATGAGCATGTTGCAGCCGACCCCGCCAACGGCGTGTACACCGACCAGGAGCTTAGGCAGTATTTTTCATGGAGCTTCGGGCGCATAAAGTACATACGCTTTTCGGCGATTGACGAGCAGGGCGCGCAGCTCACCGATGATCAGCTGGCAGCGCTGAAGCAGAAGGCCGAGGATGTTTACCTGTCAATTAAAAGCGGCTCGGTCTCCTTTGACCACGCCCTGGCCCAGAACAATGACGACAATTATATGAGCGCCAACCCCACCGGTCTTATCGTAAACATAGCCGAGGGGACGACAAACGCCTATATCAAGGACGCCTTTACTCTGGAAAATGGTGAAATCACCGGCGTTCTGACCTATCCGGAGGGCTACTACATAGTGCAGCGCCTTGCAGTCGACGCGGGATATTTTGACGAAAACCGGGAGCAAATCGCCCATATGGCCGCCGACTGGGCCTTTAACAACCTGATCGAAAAGACCAAGGGGCAGCTAAATATCAGCCAAAGCAGCGTCTGCAATAAAATCAACTTCAGCAATCTGAAGGACTATGTGAAGTAGGGATGAGCCAAATGCCGACGACTTTTTTCAGGCGTGCTGAGATTTCAGACGCGCCCGACATAAAGACTATTGCAAAGCGTGTTATCAGGGCGAATTACACCTCATTTCTGGGCGCGGACGCCGTAGCGGCTTTTATTGAAAGCGGAATGGCCGACAAGGAAATAGATGACGGCCTTGCCCGCTGCACCATTATGACCGCGGATGGGCAAATAATCGGATACGCAATTACCGATGGCGCGCTTTTGCACCTGATTATGATTGATGTACCCTTTCAAAGCTCCGGTCACGGCTCCCGGCTGCTGGCTTATATCGAAAACACACTTTGGGACGCCTATGACAGGATATATTTGCAGACCTTTGAAGAAAACAACCAGGCTCTGGGGTTTTACCTCAAGCACGGCTGGCACGTCGCAAGCGCGGAAAGTGTGCCTGAGCTTGGCAAAACCCTGCTGAAGCTTGAAAAGCGCCGCCCTCAGGCATAAGTGCACCCGAAACAACAAGAGACCCTCTCAAACGAGAGGGTCTCTTTTGCTATATTCTTACTTGCTTTTAAGATGCTTGTCGATGTTCATGGCCGCTGTCTTGCCTGCGCCCATTGCCAGAATAACGGTAGCCGCGCCTGTGGAAGCGTCGCCGCCGGCAAAGATGCCGTCTCTGGATGTTCCGCCGTCCTCAGCTGTGACGATACAGCCGTATTTGTTGACCTCAAGGCCGGGGGTGGTGGAGCGGATCAGGGGGTTGGGGGAGGTTCCGATAGCGGGAATAACCGTGTCGACTTCCATGGCAAAGTCGCTGCCAGGCACGACCTCAGGCCTTCTGCGTCCGGAGGCGTCAGGCTCACCCAGCTTCATCTCAACACAGTGCAGCTTGGAAACGCGGCCCTTTTCGTCACCCTCAACAGAGACAGGTGCGGTCAGCAGCTTGAAGATGATGCCCTCCTCCTTGGCGTGGTGAACCTCCTCTTTTCTTGCGGGAAGCTCCTCCTCGCCTCTGCGGTAGACGATGTAAACATTTTCGGCGCCCATTCTCTTGGCGCAGCGGGCAGCGTCCATAGCGACGTTGCCGCCGCCGACAACGGCGACGCTCTTGCTCTTCAGCAGGGGGGTTTCGCTCTCTCCGCCCTTGTATGCCTTCATCAGGTTGATACGGGTTAAGTATTCGTTGGCGGAATATACGCCCACAAGGCTTTCGCCGGGAACCTTCATAAACTGGGGCAGACCCGCGCCGGAGCCGATAAAGACAGCGCCGAAGCCCATCTCCTCAAACAGCTCGTCAATGGAGACGATCTTGCCGATGACCATGTTAAGCTCGATCTTGACGCCCATTTTCTCAAGGTTCTCAACTTCCTTGCGGACGATCTCCTTGGGAAGCCTGAACTCGGGGATGCCGTAGGACAAGACGCCGCCGGCAACGTGAAGCGCTTCAAAAATCGTGACGTCGTAGCCCATTCTGGCAAGCTCACCCGCGCAGGTCAGGCCTGCGGGGCCGGAGCCGATTACAGCTACCTTTTTATTGTTCTTGGGGGCTGTCTCAATATTAGTGACGCCGTTTTCCCGCGCCCAGTCGGCCACATAGCGCTCCAGACGGCCGATGGCCACAGGCTCACCCTTGATGCCGCGGATGCACTTCTGCTCACACTGGGATTCCTGGGGGCAAACGCGGCCGGAAATGGCGGGAAGGGCGTTTGCATTGGAGAGGATCTTATAAGCCTCCTCCATGTTGTCTTCCTTAATCTTCTGTATAAACTCCGGAATCGGCACCGCTACGGGGCAGCCGCCGACGCACAGGGGGTTTTTGCAGTTGAGGCAGCGTTCTGCCTCTTCCTTGGCCTCTTCCTTGGTATAGCCCAAAGAAACCTCCAGAAAGTTGGCGTTTCTTACATTAGGCTCCTGCTCACCTATTTTGACCTTTGTAAGCGACATATTAGGCATTGTTCTGTCCTCTCAATCTGCAAAGATGATCTTCCTTCTTCTCGGTTTCGAAGGCCTTGTAGGTGTTGTTTCTGGCTATGGTTTCATCAAAGTCAACCAAATGTCCGTCAAAGTCGGGGCCGTCGACGCAGGCGAACTTGGTCTCGCCGCCGACTGTGACGCGGCAGCCGCCGCACATGCCCGTTCCGTCAACCATGATGGGGTTCATTGAAATTGTTGTGGGGATGTTAAACTCCTTGGTGGCCTTGCAGACGAACTTCATCATCATAAGGGGTCCGATGGCGAAGACGTGGTCATACTTGGCGCCGTCTCCGATAAGCTTCTTTAGCATATCAACGCCGAAGCCGTGGAAGCCGTAGCTGCCGTCGTCAGTGCACATATGAAGCTCTGTGCAGGCGTCCTTCATCAGATCCTCAAGAATAATGAGATCCTTTGTGCGGAAGCCGGCGATAAGGTCCACATGGACGCCGTTCTGGAACAAAGCCTTTGCAACGGGATAGGCGATGGCGCAGCCGAGACCGCCGCCGACAACGGCGACGCGCTTCATGCCGTCAAGATGTGTGGGGGTGCCCAGGGGGCCGACAAAGTCATGCAGGCAATCGCCCTCGTTCAGCTGACCTAGGGCGATGGTGCCCTTTCCGACCTGCTGAAAAATGATGGTTACCCCGCCGGTTTCGGGGTTTGTATCAGCGATGGTGAGCGGGATTCTCTCCCCGTCCTCATCAACTCTGAAAATAATGAACTGCCCGGCCTTCGCCTTTTTGGCGATAAGGGGGGAATAAATCTCCATCAGCGTAATATCGGGTGACAGAGGCTTTTTCCGCATGATCTGGTATTTCTCCATCGGTACTCTCCTTATGTGTTTAGTTAGTCTTAATGACTCTGCTCAATCACTCTAACTATAGTATCTATTTTAACAATCTTTGTCAACCTCGCGCAAGGGTAAAAACATGTTTTTGACAGCTTTTTGTCGCCTTATTTGGTATTTTTGCTTTTTGCCCTGAGCTGGTTGTTCAGCACCATTTTCCGTATGCGAAGGGACTTTGGGGTGACCTCTATCAGCTCATCGTCGGTGATAAACTCAATACAGGCTTCAAGGCTCATCTGTCTGGGTGTTATAAGGCGCATTGCGTCATCACTGCCGGAGGCACGCATATTGGTGACATGCTTCTTTTTGCAGACGTTTACGTTGATGTCCTCCGCCTTAGGGGACTGGCCTACCACCATACCCTCATACACCTTGGTGCCTGGGGTGATGAACAGCGACCCTCTCTCCTGGGCGTTATACAGGCCGTAGGTGACGGCCTCGCCGCTTTCAAAGGCCACCAGCGAGCCGGTCGGTCTTGTGGGGATGTCCCCCTTAAAAGGCACATAGCCGTTGAAAACGGCGCTCATAATCCCCTCTCCCCTTGTATCGGTGAGGAACTCGTTGCGGTACCCGAACAGCCCGCGGGAGGGCATAACATACTCAAGGCGCATTCTGTCCCCCTGAGGGTTCATCTGCACAAGCTCCCCCTTGCGGGCGCCCAGCTTCTCCATAACGGCGCCCACATAGTCGGACGGTATATCGCAGACAAAGGTTTCAACAGGCTCGTGCAGGACGCCGTCGATTTCCTTATACAGAACCTTGGGGGCGCCGACAGCAAACTCGTACCCCTCTCTGCGCATGGTTTCAATGAGGATGGACAGGTGCATTTCCCCCCGCCCTGCCACCTTGAAGCTTTCGGTGGTCTCGGTGTCGGTAACGCGCAGTGACACATCCTTAAGCAGCTCCCTGTGAAGCCTCTCCCTCAAATGGCGGGAGGTTACAAACTTGCCCTCTGTCCCGGCGAAGGGGCTGTCATTGACGGCGAAGGTCATTTCAACGGTAGGCTCGGATATTTTGGCAAAATCCAGCGGCTCCACCACAGTAGGAAGGCAGACTGTGTCTCCGATAGTGACATCGGCAATGCCGGAAAGGCAGACGATTTCCCCCGCGCAGGCGGAGTCCACCGCCACGCGGCTAAGCCCCTCAATCGTGTACAGGTTGACCACCTTTGATTTATAAGGCGCGTGGCTGTCGTGATAATCGCAGACGGTCACTTCCTGGTTTTTATTCATTGTCCCCCGCTCGATACGCCCGATGCAAATGCGCCCAACATACTCGTTATAGTCGATGGAGGACACCAGCATCTGCACCGGCCCCTCGGTATCCACATCGGGGCAGTCGATATTCTGGAGTATCATGTCAAAAAGCGGGGTGAGGTTTTCGTGAGGGCCGTCGGGCGAAAGGGCTGCGGTGCCGTCCCTGCCGGAGCAGAACAGCACAGGTGAGTTCAGCTGATCGTCATTGGCGTCAAGTGCGATCAGCAGGTCAAGCACCTCGTCGATGACCTCGTCAATCCGGGCGTCCGGCCGGTCGATCTTGTTGACGACCACCACAACCTTATGCCCCATGGCTAGAGCCTTCTGAAGCACAAACCGGGTCTGGGGCATAGGCCCCTCGGCAGCGTCCACAAGCAGCAGCACACCATTGACCATTTTGAGCACCCGCTCCACCTCGCCGGAAAAATCGGCGTGCCCAGGTGTGTCGATAATATTTATTTTCACGCCGTTATAGATAATTGAGGTGTTTTTGGCAAGTATGGTTATGCCCCGTTCGCGCTCCAGATCGCCGGAGTCCATAACACGCTCCGCCACGGTCTGGTTATCGCGGAAGGTGCCGCTTTGTTTAAGCATACCGTCAACCAGCGTTGTCTTTCCGTGGTCAACGTGGGCGACGATAGCAATATTTCTCAGGTCGGTTCTCAGCATATATTATCCCCTTAAAGTAAAATCAGCATTGGTTTCTGCATTAACAATTTATTATATCGCTGATTATTCCGTATGTCAAATATACGCAGACAGGGCGGCCGATTTTGCCCAGCCGTGTCTTTCCCGCTCCTCGACAGCCTTTTCCCGCTGCATCATTTTCCCGTTTGTTTTTTCCTCTGCTTTATCATGCCGGCTATCCATACCGCCACGGGCAGCAGAACCATAAACGCCATAAGAGGCCATACGGACAAATCCAGCCATATGAGGATATTGCTTACCGTGGGAGGGATAAGAACCATCAGGACGTAGGCCAGCACAAATGGAAGCACGGTCAGCACCGTCTTCTTTACCGCCTTTCCCTTTTTGCTGACCGGCTCCCTTTCGCCGATTACCGAGCTTAGGCATGAGTAGCTGAAGCAGCCATATGCCCCCAATTTCACAAGTGACGCTATCAAAATCGCGCTCCCCAGGAAATCCGAGGTCCTGACCCCTTGATTTCCCGCCGGGAACAGCTCCGCTATGGTATAAATGGGGAAAATCATGCGGGCGGTCTGGCGGTATCCCACCAGCATGACGCACTTGGCGAAAACACCCGCCAGCAGAACCGCCGCTGCCACCGCCGCCCAGCAGGCGCCCTTGAGCACCTTTTTCCGCTCGCCCTCCCCGGCAAGTATGGAAATGGCGATAAAGCCGCAGGAAAAGGGGCGCAGGAAAAGCAGGGTGGTGCCCAGCAGGCGTTCACCCCACTGGTTTACCAAAAGGGGGAACAGCCTTCCGGCTTCAAGGTCGTTGCCGCTGAAGCTGGATATTATAAGCCCGAAAGCAAACACCCAAAGGGACATTTCACAGTAGCGGGAGAAATCCTCCGGCGACAGCAGCGCCAGGTTTACGGCGGCGGCCAGGCTGCTTACAACCAGTATATCGTTACGAAGTATAAAATCGTTAAATGTGAAGCAGAACAGGCCTATTTGCGCCGCGATCCACCCCATTTCAATAACGATATACGCCGCAAACACAAGAAGGACAATCTTTTGCCCCCATTTGCCGATGGCGCGGCGGAGGTTGCGGAAAAAGCCCCCCTCGCACACCCTTGCATAAAGCATATAGGCGGGGAGGGCCAGGGCCAGCCCCGCAAAGTACACCATCCAGGTTTCGGCGCCGGCGGGCTGCCAGCAGATGTTCATAATATCGCCGATGAGAAACAGAAACACAAGGGAGAAGCTCTTTGTAGCATTGATAGTTTTATTTATCATCGCTTTCCCTCCAAAGTATTCTTCCGGTGCTTATGCGCTGCACCTTAACCTCGACCTCGACAATGCTGTCCGCAAAGGCGGAATACCAGTCGTCCTTTACCTCGTTCCACTGCGCGGGATGGTACCGCATCAGCCTCTGGCCAATACCTACAGGGTCACTGCGGTTTTCCTTCAGAATCGCGAACAACTCTTCAATATCCTCTTTTATGCTTTTTTCAACGGTATCCAAATAGGCCTCTTCCTCGCCGTACACGGGACATTCCACCCTGATCTTGGCGTCAAGGCCGATTTTCACCCTGACCTGACCGTCCTCAACCGATACCGAAATATCTTTATTGTATTTTTTCAGTATGGCTGAAATGGGCCTGCCTTCAAAATCGGAAATGATGCTCCCCTTTACGGTGTTGGTGGTCAGCAGCATAAGGGGTATAATCCGCCGCCCTTCCAGCTTAACAGCCATTTTTTTGTCGGAAAAAAGCATGATCCCCTCAACCCTGTCCTTGGTGATAACAGGCAAAAAACCGTCTATGCCCTCTGCGTGCAGAGCGTAGTAAAAGTCATTGAGCTTTACCTCGGCGGCGTAAATATTGTTGGCGTAGGGGTCAATGATGTCCAAGGTTTTAATGGTGACGTTTCCTTTTTTATCCTTTTCCTCCCCGCCCTCGCTTTTCCCCTGCTCAGGCTGCTTCTTCCCTTCCTCTCCCCCGGACTCTTGCTGCCCGCCCTCTCCGGCGGGCTCCTTCTGCTCCTTTTCCTGCTGGCCTTCCTTCCCCTGCTCCTCTTTCGGCTCCTCCCGGCTGAATATCTGGGCGGAGGTCTCGTCCCCCGACAGGAACAAACGGCAATTGAGCCTGATATTATGCTCTCCCATCAGGTAGTTAAGGGCATTTTCAAACCTGCTGTTAATGAGCTCCTCGGAAAAAATCACAATCCACATATGCTGGAAATAAAGCTGCTTTCCGCTGCCCAGAATGCACTGCTCTATTGTCTCCGGTATTGTCGCCCCTTCACCGCTGAGCAGCTCGGTCACGGGAAGCTCTCCCTCACCGCCGGCACTGGCCAGCGTTTCCGCCGTGAGTATATATTGGTCGTCCTTAAAATCCAGCCCCATACCGGAGACAATGGCGAACAGCTTTAAGCCCTTTGAATAGCATCCCCCTAAAAACAAAAGGGAGCATATTATAATGATTGCGGCTGCTCTTCTCATTTCTTCCTTGCCCCGGCAATAAACCTGTTTTGCTTCTTCATAGTCAGGAAGCTCTTCCTGATAAGGCTGTCCTCATGTGAGCCGTCTGAAACAACCGGCAGCCCGGTGGTGTACACTATCCCCTGGGAGCGAACCCTGCACAACACCCCCATAAATATAGAAAGCCCTACGGCGCACCCAAACAGCCCTATAGAGTTTGATAACATAATCAAAATCAGCCGAACCCCCACTATATGGTTTTTCAGGTTAGGCACCAGCAGCGCCGTAATGCAGGAGGACGCTACAACAATAATCATCATGGGTGAGGCCAGCTTGGCCTCCACGGCGGACTGACCCAATATAAGCGCCCCCACAATAGACAGGCTCTGCCCAAGACTTGTGGGGGTGCGGAAGCCGGCCTCCTTCAGCAGGTCAAAGGCAATTATCAAAAGAAAGGCTTCCATCAGGGCCGATATGAAGTTTGCCTTTTCACGCTGGCTGATGGCTACCATCATAACGTCCGACAGCATACCGGGATGGTAGTTGATAATAGCCAGATATATCGGCACGATAACAATCGCAAACAGGAAGGAAACCATCCTGAGAAGCCTGGCGCCCATAGCCACATAGCTGGGCTGATAATAGTCGCTGGGCGACTGGAAATACTCTATAAAGACATATGGTATGGTAAGCGCCTGCGGGGTGCCGTCCACAACAATGGCGACACGCCCCTCAAGCAGCTTGGCTGCCACCACATCAGGGCGGGCGGTTGTGCCGATGCGCTTGAAAAAAACCCGCTTTTTTTCATTTATGGTTTCAACCACATAGGTAGAGCCAAAAATGCCGTCAATTTCGATGCCCTTGATTTTTTCACGCACATAATCAAGCACCTTTTGGTCTGTCACCCCATCTATATAGCATACGGCCAGTGAGGTTTTACTGGTGCTGCCCACTTCGAAATATTCGATTTTCAAGTCATTTGTTCTCAATTTGCGTTTTATCATAGAAAGGTTCATCATCATTGATTCGATAAACCCCTCCTTAGGCCCCAGCTCGACGCGCTCGGCCTCCGGCTCCTCCACTGAGCGCAGCACAAAGCTTTTGCTGCCGATGATAAGCGCCTTGTCCCCTCCGTCCACAAGCACTATCGTATCGCCGTAGCCCAGAGACCTGATAATATCGTTTACTTCATCCGCCTTTTTGATTTCCGGCATTTGCAGAAGGTTTTGCTCCACAAAATCCAAAACGCTTTCGTCAGGTACAAACCCGGAAAATGTTGTGAAGGGCTCTACAATAGCCTTGGCAATGTTGATAGCCGAAGCCAGGCCGTCTGAATAGTAAAGGGTCGCTTCCAGGCCTTTGGAGCCTCTGGTGCGGAATGCCCGCTTGATAATGGTTTTGTCCCCCTCAAAGAGCCTGTCGATAAGCTCAATATCCTTTTGATATTCGCCCGCGAGTTTCATTGCTATAGCCTTCCTTTCTCCGGAGATATGGATAAATCTATGGGCTGCTTATAACTCTATCTCCGGAGAAAGAATAAGCAGGCTGACCTGTTTGATTTTGTTGGCGAGAAGCATACATTTTACCTCTATTATCCGATAGCATTAGCATTGTTGTGCACATAATGCAAAACAGCAGCAAAAAAACGGCCCAAAGGCCGTTTTTCTTTCGCCATATTTATTGTAGCTTACTTCAGAGGCGGATAAACGCCGTTTGCGTGCATTTTTGCAAGGGCGGCGGCAACCTGCGGCTTGTCTTCCCTGTAGGTGACGCCATGCCAAAGAGAGGCAGTTGTAAGCACCGTCACCCTGCCTTCCCCGGACTTAATGCGTCCGTCCACAAACGCAGGCAGATAAAACTCGGCTGTTTGCTTTTTTTCCTCACTCAGGCTGCGGTAAAATGCGGTAAAGTCTCTTTCCAAAAGGTCAAAGCTGGCGTAATCCAGCCCCCATACATTCATGGACGCAACACTGTCCGGCGGAAGGGAAACATCGGCTTCGCCGTCGGTATAAACAATTTCGTCGCCCTTGCGGGAGATTTTTGTCCGTTCATCCACAGCGAGAAGCTGCCCATGCTCAACGCGGCAAATGCCCCGGGAAACTGTGCCGTTTTCGGTCAGGGTGTTTTCAAGAGGAAATCCCACCATGCACATTTCCCCAGCGGTATGAGACGCGCTTAAAAACCCATAAAGGCGGGCGTATGTGTCCCTGCCGTAAAAATCATCGGCGTTAATTGTGCCAAAAGGCCCGTTGATCTGCCCTTTTGCGCAGAGAACCGCATGCCCTGTGCCCCAGGGCTTGACCCGCCCCTCAACAGCAGGGCAGCCGGAGGGCAGCGTCTGCGGTGTTTGCATGGCATAGGCCACCTCCATGTGCTTCCGCGCATGTACTCCGACCTTTTCTTCAAACACCTCTTGTATTTCCGGTTTAATGACGAAAACGACCTTTTCAAAGCCTGCCAGGCGGGCATCGTAAAGGGAGTAATCAAGGATTATTTCCCCGTGGGGGCCAAGCGGCTCTATCTGCTTTAGGCCGCCAAAGCGGCTGCCCATGCCGGCGGCAAGCACCAAAAGCGTCGGTTTATCCATAAAAAGTCCTCCAAAGTCTATACTTAGTGCAAGTATAACACCTTGGAGGACGCATAATCAATTGATTTTAATAAGCCCGTGCATAAAGCCGTCTAGGTTTACAGTAAAAATATCCCCGCCGATGATTCTGTCTTTATAAATAATAAGCTCGGCTTTGACATTTGGCAGCCCGTCATAATCGGGTATATTGTATGTATACAGCGTCACTCGTTTTGCTTTGTAGGGCTCAAGGTCAAAGCCGCCCTCCTTCTGCACCTCATTATACCGGATGTATACTGCGTCAAACTCCTTCGGGATCGTCACCGTCTTTTCCCCCTCAGGCTGAGAGGAAACCATATATCCGAGGGACTGCAGGTAGGCCACCCTATCGTCATTGGTTTTAATACTGCCTATGGTTTTGGCTGTCTGCTCCACAGCCTCCGCCTTGTCGGGCAGCATAAGTATTACAGCGGAGATTATCAGCGCCAGCGTAAGAAGTATGGCGATTGCTTTTCTCTTGGAGAACTTGGCGGTATAAATTATCATAGACGTCACCTCTTGCTAAAGGATATGCAGGAGGCGGCTTTTAATATGACAACAATAACGGCTTTTATGGGTTTCCCCAGGGCAAACACTAAATATTTGTCACGAAGGTCAGCAGGCCGGAAAGAGCAAGGAAAATATATATCATCTTTTTCATTGTTACAACATCTATACGCTCAACGATTTTCAGACCAAATACCTTGCCTATCCACATCCCTATCATTCCGGGAATAACCAGGGGAAGAAGGTCAATGGTTATAATGCCGCTGAAGGCGCGGACTATCGTAGCGTAAATGCCGGTCAGCGCAAAGAAAAACTGCGTGTTGGCAATATATTTCTCCTTGTTGTCACCCACGGCGGCAAGGACAAAAAGCACCATTGGCGGCCCGCCGATTCCGAAAACCCCGCTGGCCACGCCGGAAATGCTTCCGCAGACTGCGGCGCTGAATATATTTGCCTTGATTTTGATGCGCTCGGAGAAAAAGATGAAGTAAATGGCCACCGCCACGAGAAACAACCCGAAATATGCCTTGACCTCTGTACCCATCTGCATTTTTGACGCGACATTGATAGCGTATGCCGAGGTTGCAAAATAAAAAGCGGCAGGAACCAGCATGGTTTTATAGTCTACGATTTTCCGGTACTGCCAGGCCAGAAGGGCGCTGGCTGTCAGCGAAACCATGGCCGACAGGGCGCTGGCCTTTAATATGGGCATGAAAAGGGGGAAAAACAGCATGACAAATATTCCCGCCCCAAAGCCGGTGGTCGTCTGGATTATACCGGCGAAAATACTGGGCAAAAAGACATAGAGCATCTCAAGCATATGTAACTACCTCCGAAATAGACTAACTTGAATAGTATATTCTCATGTAGGATTTTTGTCAAATTGCCGCAGATTTGCCTTGCCTCTCCCAAAGGAAAGCGGCCTCTCCCTTTTTGTGGACAATTCCTCCTTTTGGTATTATAATAATGGGACAGCGGTGACAGGTATTTCCTGCTTGCGCCGCCTGCCGAATATTGCCTGCTAAATATTAAATAATAAGGAGGCTACTGCAATGTCTGAAAGGTATTTAGGTGAAAGCATTCCCAAGCTGGGCTTCGGGCTGATGCGCCTGCCCCACAAGGACGGCGCTATCGACATCGAACAGACTAAGCAAATGGTAGATCATTTCCTGGCAAACGGCTTTACTTACTTTGACACAGCCTATGTTTATAACCAGGGCGGTTCCGAGGCCGCCGCCAAGGAAGCCTTGTTTGCCCGCCATCCCCGGGAGGCCTTTAAGTTCGCCGATAAGCTGCCTATTATCAATGTCAAGGAGCAGGGGGATATGCAGGCCTTTGTCAACACCTCTCTGGAGCGCAGCGGATGCGGCTATTTTGACTTTTACCTGCTTCACGCCCTTAACAAAGACAAGCTGGCTATCTGCGATAAGTTTGACGCATGGGGCTTCATGGCAGAGCTCAAGGCAAAAGGCATTGCCAAGCATATCGGCTTCTCCTTCCACGACACTGCCGAGGTGCTTGAAGAGATTTTGAGCAAGCATTCCGACACAATGGAGTTTGTCCAGCTGCAGATCAACTATGCCGACTGGGAAAGCCCCCGCACACAGTCCCGCCTTTGCTTCGAGATTTGCCAAAAGTACAACAAGCCGGTCATAATTATGGAGCCTGTCAAGGGCGGGTCGCTGGTCACCATGTCCCCTGAGATTCAGGATATTTTCCACGCAGCCGACCCGAATGCCTCTGTCGCCTCCTGGGCCGTGCGGTATGCCGCTTCCCTGCCCAACCTGGTCACAGTGCTTTCCGGCATGTCCAACATGGAGCAAATAGCCGACAATACAAGCTTCATGAAGAGCTTCAAGCCCCTCAGTGAGGGTGAGCGCGCCACCATCGGCAAGGTTGTGGAGATTCTGGATTCCATTCCCTCCATCCCCTGCACCGGCTGTGAGTACTGCGTTGAAGGCTGCCCCATGAAGATTTATATCCCCGGCATTTTTAACGCCCTCAACACCAACATAATCTACGGCAACCTTCAGGGCGCAAAGGGCTCCTACGCCATGAACACAAGGGATGGCGGCAAGGCCTACCAGTGCCTGCAGTGCGGCGCATGTGAGGTTCAGTGCCCCCAGTCCATCAAAATTATCGACACACTTAAAAAGGCGGCTGAAATTTTTGACTAAACCCTCCAAGGCCAAGCAAATAGACATGACCCGCGGCAATATTTTGCCTGCCATTTTTGCTTTCGCAATACCGCTTATGCTTGGCAGCTTTTTTCAGCAGCTGTACAGCATGGTTGACGGGCTTGTTGTGGGCAATTATGTGGGCTCTGCCGCGCTGGCTGCTGTCGGCACGGGGGAAGCCCCCCTGTTTGCCATGGCCTGCCTGTTTATCGGCCTCGGCACCGGCATCACAATTCTGACCTCGCAGGCCAAGGGGCGGGGGGATAATGTAGAAATCAAAAACATCCTTGCCACCTGCACCTCCTTTGGCACGGTGATTGCAATTCCCCTGTCAATTGCGGGCATCGCGGCTACGCCGCTGATTCTGCGTGCCATCAACGTGCCTGAGGATGTCTTCCCTTTGGCCTACACCTATATTGCGATACTTCTGCTGGGGGCGGCGCCCTCCATCGGCTACAATTTGAATGCAGGCGTTCTAAGGGGGTTGGGTGACAGCCGCAACCCCCTTATGTTCCTTGTGGTCGCCGGGATCACCAACATCGTACTCGATCTTGTGTTTGTCATTTTTTTTCGTTGGGGCGTGGTTGGCGTTGCCGCTGCAACCTTCATCGCACAAGCGGCTGCATGGCTTACCAGCGTTGTGTTTATCAGGAGGCACTATCCGGCGCTTGAGCTTAAGCTGTTCAGCCTTAAGCTGGAATGGCCGCTTCTGAGGCGCATTTTCCGTGTCGGCCTCCCTCTCGGGCTAAACAATTTTGTCTACGCCATCGGCGGAGTTATTTTGCAGAGCATGATCAACACCCACGGCTCAGTTTTCATGGCTGGGGTAACTGCCGCCAACCGTATGCAGGATGTTGCCGGTATTGTCGCATCCTCCTTTGCCGCGGCAGGCTCGGCCTTCTGTGCCCAGAACGTGGGTGCAATGGATGAGGGGCGGATCAAAAAAGGCGTGTGGGTCACAATGTCTGCCGCTGTTCTTCTCTGCATTGCGCTGTCCTCACTTGTCCTGCTCCTGGGCAAGCCGCTTATTTCCATGTTTAATGACGATCCCGATGTTATCAACTACGGCTACGGCATTCTGAAATTGATCTTGCCTTTTTATTGGATATTCCCGATTTTCAGCGTTATGTGTCATTACATGAACGGCGCAGGCGAGGTCAAGGCCCCCACACTTTTTTCCATGGTGATGTTTTGGGGCATAAGGCTGCCGCTCGCATGGTATCTGTCTGAAAAGGTCGGATACACATATATCTATCTCGCCTACCCTATAAGCTGGGTTTTCGGTGTGATAATGGCCGGCGGATATTTTTTATCAGGGCGCTGGAAAAGGCACTACATGAACCGGGCATAAGCCGCGCTTTTACAGCCGCATATAAAAAGGAAGCTGCTGCTTCCCTTTTCAATAAAAGCTCTGCGCATTCTGCGCAGAGCTTTTTTGCGGCTATATTTAGTGGCAAGCGGATAAAACCAAAGCCTTACCGCCTTTGCCTCTCACTTATTGTACTTTCCTCCGGCGTTAATGGACAAGGCGCGGTAAACCTGCTCCAGCACCATGACACGGGCCAAATGGTGGG
>JAVBSJ010000095.1:0-4354 GCA_031547105.1 Oscillospiraceae bacterium | reverse complement strand
GAACCACCGAAGTCATTGACAACAGATTTACAGTCTGCCCCCTTTGGCCACTCGGGAAATCTCCCATATATATTAAGGAAAATGGAGCTGGTGGACGGATTCGAACCCCCGACCTGCTGATTACAAATCAGCTGCTCTACCGGCTGAGCTACACCAGCATGTCGCTTGACGCTTAATTATAATACCAAAAAGAAACATTATTGTCAATGCTTTTTTCTTATGGAATCTTCAATTCACAAGGCGGCTGTAATCTTTCTGCTTTTATGCCGCTTCAGCCTCTAAATACCCTTCCTCTTCGTTCCAAAAATGAGAGAAGGCGGGTAACTTAAAGCAAACAAGCCCCATCTGACAAATGGCAAATATCGCCTTTAAAGCCGGGAAAGCCGTATGCACCTGTCGGCCTTATTCTTTCCTCCCCAAGGCAAACTATCCGCCGTCTTCCGCGGTCAAGCCGCTGTGCATCACCGGTTATGCCCTTCCCTCAAAAGCCTTTCCAGCTTCCCCTCTATCCGTTTTTTTCGGCGTGCCGTGGCGGCACGGTCAAGAGCATATATGCCCGCCGTCTCCGTAAGACAGTCCCCTTCCTTTGCGTCTGGGGGCAGCTTTTCACGCGGCAACTGCCGCATTTCGCCGTTCAGTGCCGCAAGCACCGCAAAATCAGCTTCAAACCGGTCAATAATAAACATTTCTTACCCCCTATGGCCTGCATGAGCCGCATACGCTGTAGCCCTGTGCAAGCGCCTCACTTCTTGAGGTGAAAATAACGCGGTTTTGCTCGGCAGGAAGGGAGCGGCAATAGGGCATGTGCAGCTTAAGTGATTTTTTATTGCCGATATATTGGCTTGAAGAGGGCTTTAAGGTTACGCCTGCTCCATCCGTTTCCAAAACAATCGTGCCGCCAAGGTCGGTGCGGTATATGGTCAGGCTGCTCAGCGCCGCCAGTGTTTCCCCATGAGGATGCCCGTATGAATTGCGCTCTCCGCAGGATATTACCGCTATTTCAGGGCTGCACGCCTTCAGAAACCCCGCTGAGGAGGAGGTGGAGCTGCCGTGGTGCGCAACCTTCAGCACCGTGCAGGATAAATCCTGACCGGAGGAGACCAGCTCCTCCTCCGCTGCCTTTTCTATGTCTCCGGTAAAGAGAAAGGAGCTTTCCCCAAGGGTTATCTTTAAAACAAGGGAGGAATTGTTAAGGTCATAGGAGGAGTCAGGACGGGATAAAAAGACACATGATGCTTCCCCCAGGGCAAAGCTGTCACCTCGGGCGGGAGCGGAGGTGCTGATTCCATACTCCAGCAGCTTGTCCAAAAAGTCCTCATAATATGTGGTGTCACCCGGCGCGGAGCACAAATAAGCCTCCCTTGGGCGCAGAGCCTTGACAATCTCCGCCAGCCCGCCCGAATGGTCGGTATGCGGATGGGTGGAAACCAGGTAGTCCAGCCTTTCCACCCCTACAAAGGCAAGGTAGTCGCAAATAAGAGGCCAGTCTGACGGGTTTCCGCCGTCAATGAGCAGGCTTTTCCCCCCGCAGGTGACAAGGGCGCTGTCCCCCTGCCCTACGTTGATATAGTGAGCTGCCAGCTTTGGGGTTCCTGAGGGCGCCGGAATAATCCCCGTATAGACAAGCGCCGCGGCAATTGCAAGCAGCAGCAGGCCGCAGGCAAGGCCGCGGAAAAGCTTTCTATTCATCGCCCAGAAGTGCGTGCTGGTATTGCTTTGAAAGCCCCATCAGCATTTCCAGAAACTCACGGTAATAGAGAAGCAGCGCAGTATCGGTAATCAGGGCGCTGTTTTTTTCAATGATGGCAGCCTCTCTGGAGGGGTCAAAAATCGGCAGACCGTTTTCCTTTTTATATTCCAAAACCTGTCTCGCGCATTCCATGCGCGCTTCAAAAAGGGCGGCCATCTGCCTGTCTATATTGTTTATCTGTTCACGTGCCTGTTCCAGCGTATTCATTTATATTCTCCTCCCGCAGGTAATAGATATATTGTAAGTCAGCGCTTAATAAAAGGCAAGCTCGGCATTAAAGACAAAAGCAGCCCTTTGCGCCGGAAGGCGCACTAAATTAAGATAGTCTTAATAATCTCGCTATTGCCTTTTTGGTTAAAAATAGTGTATAATTGACAAGATATTAAAGAGAAATTTGGTTTGTTTAACTAAATATTATTTGAAGGTGGACCGCATGGCATTTAAAATTATTACCGACTCCGCTTCTGACACCCCACAGTGGATTGTCGACAAGTACAGCCTGCACATGATACCGACTCCCGTTGTAATCAATGGGGAGGATCATTTCGACCGCAAGGATATTTTCCCCGAGCAATTTTATGACATACTTGAAAGCGGTGCCGATGTTAAGACCTATCACATAAATGCCCATATGTTTTACGAGAATTTCCTGCCCTATGCCGAGGCGGGGGATGAAGTGTTATATATGTGCTTTTCGACCGGTATTGCGGGTACATTCGGCGCCGCCAATATGGCAAAAACCGATATTCTGGAAAAATACCCCGATTTCCAGCTGACAATAATCGACACAAAATGCGGCTCGGTCGGCTATGGCATGGTGGTTTACCGCCTGCTTGAAATGCAGCAGCGCGGCGCACCTACGGAGCTTATTTACGAGGCGGCCCAGTATTATTGCGACCATATGGAGCAGGTCTTTACCGTCGAAACCCTTGAATACCTGCTTAGAGGCGGGCGTATCAGCAAAAGCTCTGCTACCATCGGCAGCCTGCTGGGTATCAAGCCGATAATCGTCATCAATGAGGCCGGTGTGCTGACAGCCATCGAAAAAAAGCGCGGGCGCAAATCCTCCCTTGACCGCCTTGTGGAAATTGTCGGCGAGATCGGCTTTGACCTTGCAAACCAGACAATATGCGTTGTCCATGCCGCCTGTCTTGAGGAAGCGGAAAGCGTCAAGCGTACGCTTGAGGCAAAATACGGCAGCAAGAATGTCATCATCGGGCAGCTGGGCTGCGCTATCGGCGCCCACACCGGCCCCGGCGCGCTGGGAATAATGTTTTTGAACGCCAACGACGAAAAATATTCTCAGTACTGTTTTTAATTTAAATAAGCAACAGCTAAATACCCCTGCCGCATGGCAGGGGTATTTTTGTTCACTCAAAGGTCTGTTCGGCTTTACAAAAAGCCTACAGGCACCACTTGACCTGTGTGGTTTTCTCCTTGGGGGCGGGTGTTTCCGCGGGATAGCCGAGAGCGGCACCCATCCAAACCGTGTGGTTCTCCGGCACACCGGCCTTTGTCAGCAGGGGGCGGATGTCCGGCTTGTCGCAGGTGTTCTTAAACTGGTTAATCCATACCGAGCCTATACCCAGGGAATGGGCGGCAAGGAAGATGTTTTCCGCGGCGCAGGAGCAGTCCTGACAGCCGCTGGGCTTGTCGGCCTCATCGGAAAGAAGGATGAGGGTGTCAGCGCCGTAGAAACTATATTCGCCTTTGATGCTTTCAAAATACTGGGGGATAGCGGCGGCAAGAGCGGCAATAAGCTCCTTGTTCTGTATTACTGTCTGCTGAAAGCCCTGGCGGTTCACTGCGGAGGGGCCGTATTTGCCGGCGGTGGTGATAAGCTCCAGTTCTTCTCTGGATATGCGCTTTTCAGTAAAGCTGCGGACGCTGCGGCGGTTCAGAATGGCTTCAATTACCTGATTCATGGTCATGCCTCCCATTTATTTTTGGTAAGGCCATAATAACACGGGGATAATAAAATGGCAACAGGTGCTTGCAATACATTGAGAAGCTCCCCGCCCGGGATAAATCCCGGACGGAGAGCCCTATGGGGATAGAGAATAGCCGTACTTCTTTTACTCCTGGCGCCATGCCAAATCGGCATAGTACATCAGACCCGACGCGCCGACCTTCGCCCCCAGGAGGTCGGAATTGTGTGCCCGTATCACCATGGAGGTGTAAAGGGGAACAAATGGGCAGAGCTCATTGACGCGCTTTGATATGCCTGTCAGCGTTTCTGTCCGCCGGGCGGTGTCGAGCTGCGTCAGGGCAAGGTCAATGGCGGCATCCAGCTGAGGGTCCTTAATTCGGGTGGAGTTGCTTGCGCCGATGGAGGAGGAATGCCACAGCCCCTTCATATATGTCAGCATATCGGAGGAGGAGTAGCCTGCGATGCCTGTCTCATAGTCGCCCTTCAGCAGCCTGTCAAGAAAGGCGGCAAAGTCAAAGCTGTCAATGGTCATTGTAATGCCGGCTTCCTTAAGGTTGCTCTGAATAACCTCGGCAGTTGCGCGGGTGGCATCGGTGTACACCATGCAGGAGAAGCTCAGCGTCGCGGGGTCAACCCCAGCCTGAGTGAGCAGCGCAAGTGCCTCGGTGACATTG
>JAVBSJ010000135.1:0-15271 GCA_031547105.1 Oscillospiraceae bacterium | reverse complement strand
AAGAATAGCCGCTGTCAGACGCAAGCGCCTGCCAAATAACATTTTTCTGTTCATTACTCTTACCTCCTGTTATGAATTCTGACAACTCTATTATATTATAAAGTTGCCGGTTCGACAAGTTAATATAATTTTAATTTTTTGTAAGGATGTAGCAATTACCATTATTTTGGCATATATTGCCTGCGAAAAAAGCAGAAAGACTTGAAGGTGCGCAGTATGCGCATGTGGCGCAAAGTGGAGAAAGGGGGGTGGCGGGCGGCGGGCAGATGCGCGATACGGCAGTGCAAGCTGAGGAGAAGTTACTCAATTCGCAGTCAGTATGGCCGTATGCTGCATCACCCCCTGACCCCTCTTCTGAGAAGAGGGATTAGTTTTAATGCTGTGTTGAGCAATTGGCCGCCGAAACGGCATTGAGTAAAAGACTATCTTTTACGCTGCAGGCTGAAGGGAAGTTATATTTCATGTTGACAAAAAGCCCTCTTGGGGGGACAATTAACTATATGTATAAGCCTAAATAAATTATAAGGAGAATGTTATGAAGAAGATTGCGATCGACACTATGTTCCAGTACAAGTTTGTCAGCAATCCCAGCTATTCCCCCGATGGAAAATATCTGGCCTTTGTGGTGCAGAGCATGCATAAGCCGACAAACGGATATATGGGCAACATCCATCTGCTTGAGGTGGAGACCGGCAAGGTGAGACAGCTGACAAACGGCGGAGACGGCAAAAGCTATTGCTGGAGCGCCGCCAACACTATCCTTTTCCCCGCAACCCGCTGCCCCTCCCGCAAGAAGAAGCTGGAGAACGGCGAAAATCTGACTATTTTCTATGAAATATCCCCTGAGGGGGGCGAGGCTGTTGAAGCCTTCTGCCTGCCTGTGCGGACAAACGGGCTGCAAATGCTTTCCCCCGACGTATATGCGCTGACCTCTGTTTACGACAACAACTATCCAAAGCTGGACGGCCTCAGCGATGCCGACAAGACCAAGGCGCTTGAGACATATATCAAGCCCCCCCACGATGTGTTTGAGGAGCTGCCCTTCTGGTCTAACGGCCGCGGTGTCGTTTCCGGCAAGCGCACAAGGCTGTACATCTATAACGCCAAGACAGACAAGCTTGAGGCTGTGACGGATGAGTGGTTCGATGTGGAAAGCGTCGCCGCCCGCGGCGACAAGGTGATTTACAAGGGCGGGGAGTTCCCCTCCGGAAGCGTCCGTTATGTCCAGTCGGGCATTTATGTTTATGATGTCGCCAAGAAGAAGTCCACCTGCATTTTGAAGCCCAATAAGATGAAGACAGGTATGGTCGACCTCTTTGACGAAAACACCCTTATTTGCGCCGCCACCGACGGAAAGAAGTACGGCACAGAGCAGTACTGCGACTTTTACACTGTTGAGCTGAAAACCAAGAAGTTTACAAAGCTGGCTGACTATGAGGCAACTATAGGCGCCTCCTCTGTCGGCTCTGACTGCCGTATGGGCGCAGGCCGCACATATAAGGTTGAGGGCGGGAAGCTTTACTTCATCACCACTATTGAGAATAGCGGCTACCTCCGCACCATAGACAAGAAGGGCAAAATTGAGGACGTCTATGCCAAGATCGGCACCGTCGACAGCTTTGACGTTTACAAGGGCAGGGTAATTTTCAACGGCCTGTTCGGTAACCGCCTGGGTGAGGTTTATGACGTCAAGGGCAACCAGCTTACCCACTTTAATGACGAGATATTTGATGAGTACAGCCTGTCGACCCCCGTGCTGCACAAGTTCACCGCCACCGACGGGTTTGAGATCCACGGCTGGGCCATGAAGCCTATCGGCTATAAGGAGGGCAAGAAATACCCCGCCATCCTTAATATCCACGGCGGCCCCCGCACTGTTTTCGGCGATGTGTTCTTCAATGAGATGCAGTACTGGGCAAATGAAGGCTACTTCGTCTTCTTCTGCAATCCCCGCTCCTCCGACGGCCGGGGCAATGAGTTCGGCTATATTTCGGGCAAGTACGGCACAGTGGATTATGATAACATAATGGACTTTTGCGATGAGATGCTGAAGCAGTATCCCGATGTGGACGAAGCCCGCTTCGGCGTCACCGGCGGAAGCTACGGCGGCTTTATGAGCAACTGGATCATCGGCCATACCGACCGTTTTGCCGCCGCCGCCCCCCAGCGCTCCATCTCCAACTGGATCTCCTTTGAAAACACCACCGACATCGGCTATTTCTTCACCCCCAACCAGCACCTGACGACAACCCAGGAGGACGCCGAAAAGCTGTGGTGGCACTCACCCCTTAAATATGCCAAGAACGTCAAGACGCCCACCCTCTTTATACACTCCGACAGCGACTACCGCTGCTATATGGTTGAAGGCCTAAGCATGTTTACCGCCCTTAAGATGAACGGCGTTGAGTCCCGCATGGTGCTGTTCAAGGGAGAGAATCACGAGCTTTCCAGAGGAGGCAAGCCCCTCAATCGCGTCCGCCGCATCGAGGAGATCACCTCCTGGATGAACAAATACCTTAAGAAGTAGGTGTATGAGATGAAAAAAGTAACCTATAACGATATTTATGAGTTTAATTTTGTCTCTGACATAAACGCCTCCCCCGACGGCAAGCACGCCGTTTTTGCCCGTCACAACGCCTGCGAAAAGAAAAACGGCTACAAGTCCTATCTTTGGCTGCTTGACACCGAAACGCTGGAATACCGCCAGCTGACCACCTTCGGAGAGGACAAGGGGGCAAAGTGGCTGGACAATGAAACCCTTATTTTCACCTCGGCCCGCGGAGAAAAGGGCAAAAAGCCCCAGACGGAGTATTACACCATTTCGATAAACGGCGGCGAAGCGAAGAAGGCCTTCACAATTGAAGAAAAGGTGACCTCTCTTGAGCCCCTTGGGGGAGATAAATATCTCGCCCTCATCACCAAGCACTGCGAGGGCAAGGAGGAGCTTGAGGATGGCAAGGCCGTTGACGGACGCGATCTCTATGTCTTTGACGAGATATTCTTCTGGTTTAACGGACAGGGCATACGCAACAAGCTGCGCAACAGCCTTGTGATTTACGACAAGGCAACCGGCAAGTATAAGCAGCTCACCTCCCAGTACGCCAGCGTGTCAGGCGCCAGCCTTTCTCCCGACAAGCAGAAGGTGCTGTTCTGCGCCACTACATATACCGACGTTTCTCCCAGGGAGGGGGGCGTTTATCTGCATGACATAGCCACAGGGAAAACCAAGACGCTGGTCAAGCAGGGCAAGTTTGCCGCGGGCTCACCCGTCTTTATGGGAAATGAGAAGGTGTTCTTTACCCTCAACCACCAGAACCGGTCAGGCGAGAACCCCCATTTCTACACAGTTGACCTCAAGACGATGGAGCAGACCGAGCTGCCCTACGCCGACTGCGAGGTCGGCGGCGGCGTCGGTACCGACGCCAATTTCGGCGGTGGCGAAAACAAGCGCTTCGCGGGCAGCAAGCTTTACATGACCCGCGCCGTTTGGGGCAACACCCATCTGATGGCTATGGACGGCAAGGGCGCATTTAAGGCGGTCTGCAAGGCGGAGGGGTCTATCGGCTCCTTTGACATTGTGGACAATAACGCCTTTATGGTGGCTATGCGGGGCAATAACCTGGCGGAGCTCTACAGGCTTGACCTCAAAACAGGCGAGGAAACGCAAATTACCGCCTTTAACAAGGAGTACGCAGAGACCCACAGCATAGGAACCCCTGAGTACTTCAAGTGGAAGAACTCATCGGGCTATGAGCTGGACGGCTACGTCATCAAGCCGGTGGGCTATAAGGAGGGCAAGAAGTATCCCGCTGTTTTTGAGATGCACGGCGGCCCAAAGGCCATATTTGGCTCGGTTTTCCATCATGAGATGCAGGTGCTGGCCAACATGGGGTATTTTGTGTTTTTCACCAATCCCCGCGGCTCCGACGGACGTGGCAGCGAGTTTGCCGACATCACCGAAAACCTGGGCAAGATAGACTTCCAGGATTTTATGGAGTATTTTGACGAGGTGCTTAAGCGCTATCCCGACATCAACGAGAAGAAGGTCGGCATTTGCGGCGGCAGCTACGGCGGCTTTATGTGCAACTGGATGGTGGGGCATACCGACCGCTTCGCGGCGGCGGCTTCACAGCGCTCCATCTCCAACTACCTGACCAAGTCGCTGACCACCGACATCGGCTATGCCCACAACATGGCGCAGCTGGGCACCGACCCGTGGGAGGGCTTCGACACCGTTTGGGAGACTTCCCCCCTCAAGTGCGCGAAGAACGCCAAGACACCGACCCTCTGTATCCAGTCGGACGAGGATTACCGCTGCTGGATGAGCGACGCTATACAGATGTTCACGCAGCTGAAGATTAACGGAGTTGACAGCAAGCTGGTGCTGTTCCACGGCGAGAACCATGAGCTTTCCAGAAGCGGCAAGCCGAAAAACCGAATCACCCGCCTGACGGAAATCGCGGAGTGGTTTGAAAAACACGTAAAGTAAAAAATCAAAGGAAAGTCCGGCAGAGTTATCTGCCGGACTTTTTTGCGCGACGCGGCTTTGTGCGCCATTTATAATGGCGCCAGGAGGCGGCAGAAGGCGCCTGCTTTTCAGGAAAACGAGAAAAAAAGTGCCGCTTGTTACGAGAAGCAAGGGCGAAAAACTGACAGCCTGCGGCATTAGCGATTATTATTTATTTGGTAAAAACATAAGTATTGACCGAATATGTTTCTTATACTACAATAGGCCTCATACTACAGTATATTTTTTCTGGCATGAGCCGCGAGGGAGACCGTTATGGTGGACACAGGCGCAGAAATGCGTACAGTTTATATAATGCTCATGCGCAGCCGCACAGCGGTTTCAAGCCTGATTTACCGCATTACCGGCGCGCAATATACACACTCCTCCATCGGGTTTGAAAACGACGGGCTGGAGTTCTACAGCTTTGCCCGCAGGAACCCCGATCTGCCCCTTCCCGCAGGACTGATTACCGAGCGCCTGGGCAAGGGTATGCTGGCCAGATGTACAGGCGCCCCCTGCGCGCTTTACTCCCTGGAAATCCCTGAGGAGGCTTTTCAAAAAATCCAGAGAGAGCTTATGCCCATGCTGGCCGAAAAGGAGAAATGGAAGTACAGCATTGTCGGGCTGCTGCTTTGCCGCCTGAAGTGGGAGGCGGAGATAAAGCATCAAATGTTTTGCTCCCAGTTTGTCAGCACCATGCTTAAGACCTGCGGCGCCGTGGCGCTTACAAAGGCGCCCAGCCTTTATCATCCTATTGAGCTGGCGGGGATAGAGGGGGTTCACAAGCTGTACGAGGGTACGGTGGGAGGCCTTTCCGATTATCTGGAAAGCCGGTCTGCCCTGCGCATGACTGCCGCCTGCTGATTTATAATGGGTTTATGCCCCGCAGAAGCTCTGCGGGGCTTCTGTTTATTTATACGCTATAAGACCCGAGGGACTTGCCCCCAAAGCAAAAGTTCACAAACAAGTTACAAATATAGTATAAAAATAGCTTTTCTCCAAAATAGCTTCTTTGGTAACATGTAAATATAAGGTACTGTTGCCATGTGTTAGAGAGGCGAACCGATGGTTATCAGGGTCATTGGAATAATAATGCATGCACTACTGCTTGTGTGCTGGGTAGGATTGGGTATTCATATTCTTGCAGAAGGAGAGGCAAGTCCAAAGTACTGGTATGTGATTACTAACATTATACTTTCTGTGTACTGGATCGCGCTTTTGTCTATAAACATTCACAGATGGAAGAAAACCGGGAAATGGCGGAAGTGACCGGTCTTTCAATGTGAAAGGCACAACGGTCATCATGGGGAGATAAACTGACAGCCAAACAGTGAGACAGATGCAGGCCGCTTGTTCTTTGGCAGAACAGGCGGCCTGGTTTTATATTTTCAGGCACGGCTGCATGGCTTTGCTCATACAATATAAGTGAAAGAAAGGGAGTGGGAGCATTGACAGTGCTTTCGACCGGCCATTCGGGGCCGGAGGTTCAGCTGCTGCAAAAGGCGCTGCGCCGCAGCGGGGATTATAAAGGGGAGCTTGACGGGCAGTTCGGCCCCGCAACTGCCGCCGCCGTGCGCGGCTTTCAGAAAAGAGGCGGTCTTAAGGCTGACGGCATAGCGGGGGCGGCAACATGGCGTGCGCTTACCCCTTACCTTAACCGCACGGTGCGCCACACGGTGCAGAAGGGGGAGACGCTGGGCGGCATCGCCAACAAATATAAAGTAGGGATAAACGACCTGCTGTACGCCAACCCCTTTATCACCGATTCAAATTACATATTTCCCGGGCTCAGGCTGACGGTGCCATGGCCGGGCAGCGTCGTTAATTCTGATATAAGCTACAGCTCCGGGGTTCTGTTAAGCGACCTGGGGGCTCTTGAGGCCAGATATTCCTTCCTGCAAAGGGGCAGCGCAGGCAAAAGCGTCATGGGAACCGACATCCCCTATATGCGCTTCGGGCAGGGCAGCAAAAAAGTGGCATACAACGCCGCCCATCACGCAAATGAGTGGATAACCTCACCCGTGCTCATGCGCTTTCTGGAGCGCTTGTGCCAGATGTACGTTCAAGGGGGCACTCTTGCAGGGCAGTCGGTCAGGGGCTTATTCGACAGCGTTTCCCTCTACGTTGTCCCAATGGTCAATCCCGACGGGGTCGACTTGGTTACGGGGCAAATACAGCCGGGCAGCAAGGCCTATCAGGACGCTTATGCTATTAGGGGAGAACTGCCGTTTCCCCAGAGCTGGAAGGCCAACATTAAGGGCATTGACCTCAACAACAACTATCCCGCCCTGTTTGAGGTGGGGAAGGAGGAGAAAGCCGCCATCGGCATTGATTCGCCGGCGCCGCGGGATTTCCCCGGCCCTTACGCCCTCAGCGAGCCGGAATCGGCGGGCATGGCCGCCATCACCAAGGAGCTTTCACCCAGGCTTACAGTCGCGCTCCACACCCAGGGCGAGGAAATATACTGGCGTTTCAATGATATTATGCCTCCGGACGGCCGGAGAATAGGGGAGGAGATGGCGCAGGTTTCGGGCTACACCCTCGCCGATCCCCAGGGCAACTCCTACGGCGGGTATAAGGATTGGTTTATTCAGACCTATAACCGCCCCGGATATACGGCGGAGCTGGGCAAGGGTGTCAACCCGCTGCCGATAAGCCAGTTTGATGAGATTTACAGGGATGCAGAGGGGATTATGATGGTGGGGATGGTGCAGGCGCCATAGAAGATTTATCCCCCGGGCTTAAGCCCGGGGGATAATTTTGCTGGCAGAGGAAGTACTGCCTGCATTAAGGGTACCGCTTTGGATTTATCTTAAGGCCTATTTTCCGGCTTCCGCTAGTGGCGCCCGCGGCATGAGCGGAGGCAAATTAGGTGACTATAAAAGCTGCAACGTTGAAATAGCCCGCGTCCAACGCTTTGATACCGCGAGCTCAACGCCCTGAGCAAGAAATCAAATAGTCCTCACTTCAGCAAAGCACAAAAAAGCGGCCCCTTATAAGGGGCCGCTTTAGTATATTGCTTACGGTTGTGTCGTATCGTCTCCATATACCACAGGCGGGGTTGTATAGTCAGGAGGTGTGACCGGATCAACAGGAGGCGTTGCGGGATCGGGCGGTGTCGCGGGATCGGGGTTCACAGGCGGCGTCACCGGGTCGGTCGGAGTCGTGGGATCGGGGTTCACAGGCGGCGTCACCGGGTCAGTCGGCTTAGGATCGGGGTTGACAACCGGAACATAGTTGCCCGATTTTTCCGGGGAAGAGGGATTCTCCAAAATCAACTTATCCAGCTTTTTATAGACGCTTTTATTCTCCAAATTGCTGGAGATAAGCTCTCCATCCACATAAACATAGCGGTAAGTTTCCGTAGTATAGCCGGTATAGCCGTTATTTTTGACCTTTGTTGTGTCAACGGGTAAGGTAGTATCGGTCTGATAGACGGTCGTCCACGCTGTGGAAGAAAGGGTGTTGGTTTTCATCACTACCTTTTTGTCCTGTGTCGCGGTGCCCACCAGCTTAACCGTCATGCTGGACTTGCCGTAGGTTATGACCACCTTTATAGGATAGTCTGTATCGTTAATGAAGCGAAAGTCCTTGGAGCCGTATGCAACTGTGGCATCCTCTCCGAAAGGAACGTAAGTGACCATGTAGGAATGGTTGTAGCGCTCTGAAATCTTCAGATCGGCGTGCAGCGCGGCAGTATATATGGTGGAGGAAACCTGGCATATTCCCCCGCCGACGCCCTCCTCGGTAGTGCCGGCAACATAGACGGTTGCGTCCTTAAACCCTCTTGCGTAGGTGCGCTCCCCCACAACTCCGTTGTAGGAAAACTCCTCCCCGGGGTTCAGTATCGTCCCGTTTGCAAAATCGCAGGCCAGCTTTACATTTGAGGTTCTGGAGTAAAGGGAAGGATTAAACTGGGTTGTCTTTGATGACAGCACATCGCGGAACAGCGCCGCCTTAAACTGCTCAAGAGTAATTGAAGGCTCTGTAAATGTCAGCGGAACAAAGAACTCAAGCTCGTCACCCGAAGCCTCATAAGCCTTGCGTGCTTCTTCTATATCCATTTTTACGCCGCGCACGCCGTCAAGAATCACACCGCCCTCAGGATCAGCCTCCAAATCAAGGCGGGGGTTCTGCGCCTCGGCCTCAACCTCAAGCTTAAGGACATCGAAATCAACTTCCAGGGGCTTGACCTTATCGGCCTCCAGCTCCAGTGGAGAAAAGTCCAGCGCTTCAAACCGCTCTTTAAGCTGCTTGGTGACAATTTGCTTATCCAGCGTGTATGTGCCGATAGGCTTGTAAACCGTCATGCCGTTTTCGAGAAGATCATATGTCACACCGGCGGCGTCCTTAGACAGGGCCATTGTCGCAAGCTGGGATTGCTTTTCCAGCAAATCGGCATCGTATGTTAATGTAAGAGGGATGTCAACCGCCTCGGCAGTTTTGCTGAATATGCGGGAAAAAATATTGCCGCGCCCTGCTGCATATGCCTCATCCGAGATAGCCTGAATATCATATGCCACCCCCGCCTCTGCGAGAGAAATTGTGTATTCTCCGCCGGAGAAGGTGACAACAAGCTCCTCATCAAAGGGCTTGCTTTGCAAAAGCGTCTCTATCCGGCCCTTGAGCTGCTCCGGCTCAAGTCCCACAAGCTCTGTCCCCATAACTGTGACGGGAAACTTTGTCGCAGTTCCGGCCGCCATTGTGGAATATCCAAAAAACAGGGCGGCCGCGACAAGAACACTTATCACAGCTATGATAAGCGCTTTGCTGCCCCCTGATTTTTCCGAATGCGCACCGGCGGATTTGCCGGCAGTGTGATTTTCTCCCATTGATGTAACATCCTATCTGTGTGCAATTGATATAACAGGTTAAAGTATATAGCTAAAATAGCGCCATGGCAATAACTAAACGGTTACAGAATCAAGACATTTTAATGATCAATCCTTGTTTTTCTCAAGCTCAGCGAGAAAATCGGCCTCGGCCTGGTTAAACTCACGGAAAAACGGCTCAGTGTCCATTTCCTCTACATAAAAATCGGTATCAATGTTATTGGGGGTGACAGTTTGCTTCCACGCTTCCACCAGCTCGGCATTGTAGGCCTTCTCCCTCTTGGAGCTTCCCGACAGGAAGACATACGTCTCCTCTCCCTTGCGCAGAATGCAGGGGTAACAGTTTGTCTGTCCGAATTGATTGGCTTCAATCCATAAAAGGGTTATGCTGCCGTCATGGCTGACTGCACGGTAAAAGCCGCTGTCGGTCTTTTTCTTAAACACAGCCGACCAGAAGGACACGCCCTTTCTCTTTTTTTGGATTAGGGAAGGAGTAAAAATCTTCATAAAATATCATTTCCTTTTTTGACTGAGAATATTTGATAAAGTTTCACTAAATGCAGTAAAACGGAAAAATAATGCATAATATGTCAAAACTAATTTGTTTAATGCCCCTGTAAGGGCATACCGCAAGCACAGGGTGCGGAGGCGGTATAATCCTCACCAATTTGTATAATAGCCGTGCAAAGGCTATTATACCACAAAAATATAAGGAAAACAGCCCCGAAATTACTTCGGGGCCGTGCTATTTTGCAGAATAAAATAATAAGATTACTGAGGCATTGATTCCGTCGTTCTCTATATTGCCTGCAGACTATTTGCCTGCCAGCTCATCCTTGCAAGCAGCGCAGACATACTTGCCCTTGTACTCCGAAATATTCTTGTTGGAGCCACAAAACACGCATGTTTCCTCGTACTTGCTAAGTATAATATTCTGCCCTTCCACATAAATTTCCAGAGGGTCTCTGAGATCGATGTTGAGCGTGCGGCGCAACTCAATAGGAAGAACTATTCTTCCAAGCTCGTCAACCCTTCTGACGATTCCTGTTGATTTCATTTGTCATTTCACCTCCATCCAGAAATATCTGCTTGTCCTTATTGTACCCAAATTGTAATTATTTGTCAACGTAAATAGTCGTTAAGGGCTCGTAAAGAAAGAACCATGGCTTATTATGTCTAAAGGTGTCTGAAAATGATGTCAATAATTGTCGCCGCAATGATAGGAATTTCGTTAATTTTTGCACTCCTTATGGGTAATGGCAGCCAAATCGCTTCCGCCGCTGTAACAGGCGCCCAGGATGCGGTAAGCTTTCTGCTCTCCATTGCCGGAGGCATCTGCTTTTGGTCGGGCTTAATGGAGGTCATGGGTAGAAGCGGCCTTTCCGAAGGCTTGAGCCGCCTGCTTTCTCCCCTTATCAGGCTGATTTACGGCAAATGGGCGGAGGACCGGCAAGTGCGGGAGGCTATCTCACAAAATATGGCTGCCAATATACTGGGCTTGGGCTCTGCCGCGACGCCGGCCGGCCTTCGCGCCATAAGCCGCATGGAAGAGCTGCGGCAGCGTGGCAGGCTGCCCCAAAGCGCGCTCATTCTTCTGATTGTGGTCAATACAACTTCCATGCAGCTTTTGCCGACTACGATTGCCGCCGTGCGCTCCGCCGCCGGTGCGCAGCAGCCCTTTGATATTCTGCCGGCTGTTTGGTGCGCCTCCGTATGCTCGGTAGTCTGCGCGGTGCTTGCGGCAAGGCTGCTAGACAAGGGGGAAAAGTGATGGAGTATGCGGCGCCGCTAATCATTGCGGGAATTGTTTTCTACGGTCTTTGCAAAGGCGTCGACGTTTTTGCCGCTTTTTCAGAGGGAGCCAAAAAGGGTCTGCAGACGGCGGTAAACATTCTGCCCACCCTCCTTATAATGCTGACGGCAATAAAAATGCTTCAGGCCTCCGGCGCGGTGGATGCCTTTTCTGTGGCGCTGACCCCTTTGGCACACCTGCTGGGTCTCCCTCCCGAATGTCTCCCCTTGGCGCTGATGCGGCCTTTCAGCGGCTCAGGCGGGCTTGCGCTGGGTAGTCAGGTCATTAAGCTGTATGGAGCAGACTCCTTTGCCGGGCGGGTGGCGGCAGTCATGCTCGGTTCAGCCGAGACCAGCATTTACACAATAGGTGTATACTCGTCTTATGTTAAGATGAAAAACACCGGCCATGCCCTTCCTGCCGCACTGCTTGGTGATTTGGCCGGTTTTCTGGCCTCGGCCTTCTTTGTGCGCCTGCTGATGATGCGCTAGCCTCTTCTCTCGCACTGTAAAAAAAGCGCCTGACAAAAGTCAGGCGCTTTGGATGATTTGTAATCAACTTGCAAACTATTACTTGGCGTAATCAACCGCCCTGGTTTCGCGGACAACATGCACCTTAATCGTACCGGGATAGCTGAGGTCGCTTTCAATCTTCTGGGCAAGATCCCTGGCAAGAAGCACCATATCCTCGTCCTTGACCTCCTCAGGTCTGACAATGATGCGAACCTCACGCCCCGCCTGGAAGGCAAAGCACTTTTCGACCCCGGGCATGCCGCCGGCAAGCTCTTCAAGCTTCTCAAGTCTTTTGATATATGCTTCCAGATTCTCTCTGCGGGCGCCGGGACGGGCAGCGGAAATAGCATCTGCCGCCTGAACGAGGCACGCGGTGATAGACTGGGCTTCAACATCGCCGTGATGGGCATGGATGGCGTGAACAACCTCGTTGCTCTCACGGTACTTTTTGGCAATGTCGACACCCAGCATGACGTGGGAGCCTTCCACCTCATGGGTGACGGCCTTGCCGATGTCATGCAAAAGACCGGCGCGCTTGGCAAGGGTCACATCGGCGCCAAGCTCCTGCGCCAGCAGCCCTGCGATAAGGGCGACCTCAATGGAATGATTGAGGACATTCTGTCCGTAGCTGGTGCGGTAACGCATACGCCCAAGCAGCTTGATAATCTCGGGATGGATGCCGTGCAGTCCTGTTTCGAACAGGGCGCGGTCCCCCTCCTGCTTGATGACCTGCTCAACCTCTATGCGGGATTTTTCAACCGTCTCCTCAATGCGTGCAGGATGAATACGCCCGTCCAGCAGCAGCTTTTCAAGCGAAAGCCGCGCAACCTCGCGCCGCACCGGGTCAAAGGAGGAAAGGGTTATCGCCTCAGGCGTGTCGTCTATAATAAGGTCAACCCCTGTAAGTGTCTCCAATGTGCGAATGTTGCGGCCCTCACGGCCGATAATGCGGCCCTTCATCTCATCGTTGGGAAGGGCGACAACCGATACCGTAGCCTCGCTGACATGATCTGCGGCACAGCGCTGGATTGCCAGAGAAATAATCTCTCTGGCCTTCTGGTCGCTCTCTTCTTTCAATTGATGCTCTATATCCTTGATTTTTACGGCGGCCTCATGCCTGGCCTCGCCGACGATCTGCTCAACAATTAATTTTTTGGCTTCCTCGGCTGTCAGGCCGGAGACTTTTTCCAGCATCTCCAGCTGGCCTTTTTTGATTGTCTTGATTTCGTTTTGAAGCTCTTCCGCTTCCTTAAGCTTCTGTGACAGCTTTTCTTCTTTTTGTTCTATGCTCTCGGTCTTTTTATCGATGGCCTCTTCCTTTTGCTGAAGCCTGCGCTCCTGCTTTTGGATGTCCTGCCGTCTTTCCTTGCTTTCCCGGTCAAATTCCGTTTTCGCGCGGTATATTTCTTCCTTGGCCTCGACAACGGCTTCACGTTTTTTTGCTTCAGCCGCTTTTATTGCGTCATTGATGATTCGTGTAGCTTCGTCAGTAGCACTTCCCAATTCCTTTTCAGCAACAGTCTTATGATAGAAATATCCGATTGCAGCTCCGACCACGGTCATGACCAACAAAGCACCTACGAACCCTAAGGTGCCTCCTGGCATGGGTGTTCCCCCTCATAAATATTAAATTAAGATATAAGCAATGCGCATAATTGCGCAAAATACCATAACTTAATATATATATTATAGCCTGAGGGGCATTCTGTCAAGAAAGAAGCGCGTTTTAATTATACCGGCTGTACAAGTCTTAAAATGTCATTCCGCGGCAGTCCGGTCAACCGCCTTTTGAGGCTATTATACAACATATGGTGTCTGCACCTTCACCGCCTTTGTCATTTGGCGAAGGTGTGTTTTCCTATAACACACAGCGTCTCCCGCGAGAATATCCATTTGCTGCTGCTTTTTGCCGGGTTGTAGTAGTAAATCGCTCCGCCGGTGGGATCCCACCCGTTCATGGCATCCTGGGCGGCTTTTTTGGCCGAATCGGCAATAGCCTCATTGAACTGGCCGTCCACAAGGGCGGTAAAGGCTCCCGGCTGATAAACGACACCCGCGATTGAGTTGGGGAAGGAGGGATGCTTTACCCTGTTCATTATAACGGCGCCCACGGCCACCTGCCCTATATAGGGCTCGCCCCGGGCCTCTGCGGAAATTATGCGTGAAAGCAGATACAGGTCATCGCCCCGGCTGCCGGTGCTGCCGGCGCTGCTTGACCCGCCTCCTTCGGAAGAGCCCGAGCTGAGCCCCAATGCCGAAAGGGTGGCAGGGCCGCAGACCCCGTCAGCGGTCAGGCCGTTTTTCTTTTGAAACAGCTTGACCGCCTCGACTGTTTTACTGCCGTAAATGCCGTCCACAGAGCCGCTGTAGTAGCCCCATTTTTTCAGATTCGTCTGTATATCCTTGACGGCCTGTCCCGATGACCCCTGCTTATATGTGGCCGCCTCCGTCGGCAGCTGCACAAGTGCAAAAACGGTAAATACTGCCGCCATAAAATATACGGCCCGCAGTGCGTGCTGGTTTTTCTTAGGCATTCAAACACTCCTCACTTAAAAGCGCAAATATAAGCCCTTGTTGGCGTTTGGTATAGTTTGTGATATAATCCGGAATATATTACATCGGATTGCGGAGGCGATTTTTTGATAACTGAAAATTATCTGTTTCCGGGCTATCCGATTTTGCAGGATGACCGGTTTTTTAAGCTGTCGCAGGACAGTGTTTTGCTGTCGGCCTTTGCAAAAATAAAAAAAGGGGAGCGCTTTATTGACCTCGGTGCCGGCATTGGGGTGCTGACGGCGCTTACCCTGCTCCGCTGCCCCGGCAGCACCGCCTGCGCCCTTGAGATTACAGGCGGCGCCGCCCTGCTTGCCCAGGAGAATATGAGCATGCTCAAGCTTGACAGCCGGTGTGAGGTTAAGCAGGGTGACTTCCGCCTTGCTGAAAGTGCCGATGCGGGGGCGTTTGACTGCGCAGTGTCCAACCCACCCTACTTCAGCCCGAAGCGGGGCTTCTCCTCCCAAAGTGATGAGCTTGCCTCGGCCAGGAATGAAAGCACAGGCGATGTTTTTGATGTATGTGCCTGCGCAAGCCGTGCCCTGAAATGGGGAGGGCGGCTTTATATCTGCTACAAGCCTGACCGTATGGGGGAGCTTTTTTCCGCCCTCTCACAAAGCAGGCTGGAGCCAAAGCGCCTGCGTTTGGTGCATCAGAATCAGGACAAGCCTGCTGTGCTGGCGCTGCTGGAGGCGCGAAAAGGGGGCGGAAAGCATATGGCGGTCGAGCCGCCCTTGCTCCTTGAAAAGGACGGCCAAAAATCCCCTGAGCTGATTAAAATATATACCTTAAATGAGGACGAGCTATGATAGGCAAATTATACGTTGTGGCGACCCCCATCGGCAATTTGGGGGATTTCTCCCCCAGGGCGGCGGAAACCCTGAGGCAGGTGGACTTCATCGCGGCGGAGGATACCCGGGTCAGCGCAAAGCTCCTAAACCGCTTCGAGATAAAAAAGCCCCAGGTCAGCTATTTTGAGCATAACCGGCGGCAAAAGGGGGAGCAGATCGCCGCGCGCATCCTGGCGGGCGAAAGCTGCGCCATTATCACTGACGCCGGTACTCCCGCCATA
>JAVBSJ010000156.1:0-3168 GCA_031547105.1 Oscillospiraceae bacterium | reverse complement strand
GCCGAGCGGGAGGATGAAATAATTGTTTTTGACCTAGAGACTACCGGCTTAAACCCCAGAAGGTGCGAGATTATCGAGATTGCCGCCGTCAGGGTGCTCCGCGGTGAAATAAAGGGCAGCTATCACTCCTACGTCAAGCCGGTAAGCGCGATTCCTTATGAAATCACACAGCTGACAGGAATAACCGATCAGGCGGTCAAGGATGCGCCGGGCATAGAAGCTGTGCTGCCGCAATTTTTGGATTTTTGCGGAACGCGGCCAATGTGCGCCCATAACGCCGATTTTGACATGTCCTTTGTCAATAAAGCCTGTGAGGAGCTGGGCATTGAGCGCCAGTTTTGCAGCATTGACACGGTTGAGTTTTCCCGCGTTATTTTTCCTGAGCTTAAGAAGCACCGGCTGAATGACCTGGCAAGTGAGCTGGGGTACAGCTTTAATCATCATAGGGCAACCGATGACACCGAGGTGCTTGCCCGGATTTTTTTCCATCTCATTGCTAAGCTTAAGGAAAAAACCGGCAGAGAGAGTATATGTGTGTCGGAGCTCAACGGTCTTCTGGCTGAGCTGCGCAGCGGGTATACAAATAAAGCCCCTACAGGTAAAACCCACCATTTGCTTATTCTTGTCCGCAACCAGCAGGGGCTTAGGAATATCTACGAGATGATTTCGGCGTCCCACTTAAAGTACTTCAGACGTCATCCTATAATCCCCTTAAGCATGCTCTTAAGCAAGCGCAGCGGGCTGATTTTGGGGTCGGCCTGCGAGGCCGGGGAGCTTTTCTCCGCTGTCGCCGAGGGTCGAAAATGGGCAGAGCTTTTGGAAATTGCCAAAACGTTTGACTTTTTGGAAATACAGCCGGTGGACAATAACGCCTTTATGGTCAGGGACGGTTCAGCACGGGATACAGAGCAGCTGCGTGATTTCAACCGCACGATTGTCAAGCTTGGCGAAAGCCTGGGAATACCGGTATGCGCAACAGGGGATGTGCATTTTACTGAACCGGGTGATGCGGTCTACCGCGAGATAATCATGACCGGCCTGGGGTTTGAGGACGCGGGAAACCAGGCGCCGCTATATTACAAGTCAACAGCTGAAATGCTGGAGGAGTTCCGCTACCTAGGCCAAGAAAAGGCCTACGAGGTGGTGGTGAAAAACACTAATCTTATTGCCGACATGTGCGAAGAGGTTGTCCCGCTGAAAGATGGAACCTATCCGCCTTCAATTGCCAATTCCGCCGAAGAAATTGAGCGCCTAGCCAGAAGTAAAGCGACTGAGCTTTACGGAGAAAATCTGCCGCAAATCGTCTCTGACAGGCTTGAAATGGAGCTGCGCTCCATCATAGGCAACGGATATGACATTATGTACATCATCGCCCAGAAGCTTGTGGAGAAGTCCATGGCTGACGGGTATTTGGTCGGCTCCCGCGGGTCGGTGGGCTCATCGGTTGTGGCGTACTTTACCGGCATTACGGAGGTCAATGCTTTTCCCCCTCATTACCGCTGCAGCAAGTGCAGGCACAGCATTTGGGAGGTAGAAGGCGTGCGCACCGGTGTGGATCTTCCGGACGCCGTGTGTCCGGTTTGCGGTGAAACGCTTTTCAAGGATGGCTTTGATATACCGTTTGCCACCTTTATGGGGTTTGAAGGGGATAAGACCCCTGATATAGACCTTAATTTTTCCGGAGAGTATCAAGCTCAGGCACATAAGGAGACAATAAACCTTTTTGGAGAGGAAAATGTCTTCCGCGCCGGCACTATCGGCACTGTAAAGTCAAAAACAGCTTACGGATTCGTCAAAAAATATCTTGAAGAAAAAGGCATGATGGTTTCTGCGGCGGAGGAAAACCGCCTTGTGGCGGGCTGCACAGGAATTAAGCGCACCACGGGGCAGCACCCCGGGGGGCTTATAGTTTTGCCCAAGGACAGGGATATACATGAGTTTACGCCGGTGCAGCATCCGGCAGACGACACCAACTCGACCATAATAACCACGCATTTCGATTACCATTCTATCCACGACAACCTTCTTAAGCTTGACCTGCTGGGGCACGATGATCCCACAATAATCAGGATGCTTGAGGATCTGACCGGTGTGGACTCAAAAGCTATTCCCCTTGACGACCCCAAAACCATGCGGATTTTTACAGATATAACCCCTCTGGGGATAGGGGGCGACGATATTTTAGAGGCTACCGGGGCGGCCGCCCTTCCTGAGTTTGGCACCAAAAACGTCCGGGGTATGCTGGTGGAGACCCACCCCACTACCTTTGACGGCCTCTTGCGCATATCGGGGCTTTCTCACGGCACCAACGTCTGGCGAAACAACGCGCAGGACTATATTTTAGCCAAAACAGCGACACTTGACGATGTAATCTGCGTGCGTGACGACATAACCATATACCTTTCCAGAATGGGGCTCGCGCCAAAGCAGGCCTTCACCATCGCCGAGAGTGTACGAAAGGGGAAGGGGCTTAAAAAAGAGTGGGAAGAGGAGATGCTTTCTCACAAGGTGCCCCAGTGGTATCTGGATTCCTGCAACAAAATTGAGTATATGTTCCCAAGGGCACACGCCGTCGCTTACGTTATGATGGCCTTCCGCATTGCGTGGTTTAAGGTGCATATGCCTCTTGCGTTTTATGCCGCGTATTTCACAATACGGGCAACAGGCTTTGACGCTATGCTGATGACAAAGGGCGACCAGCTGGTGGCAAAAAAATATCGGGAGCTTAAAGCGCTGCCGAAGCGTACCGCTATTGAAGAAGATACTATGATAACACTTGAAGTGTGCCACGAGTTTTACAAACGGGGCTTTTCCTTTGCACCGCTTGACGTTTACAGCTCAGAGGTAAACAGGTTTACAATAAAGGACAACACACTTATTCCGCCCTTTACATCGCTGCCCGGACTGGGAGAGGCTGCGGCGCAGGCAATTATCAGTGAGAGAGAGAAATCACCCTTTATGTCGGTTGAGGAAATGATAATGCGCTGCGAAAAAGTGTCGAAAACAACTGCGGAGAATCTACGGCTGGCAGGAGCGCTGGAGGGCATACCGAAAACCAATCAGCTTGATTTGTTTGAGCTACTGTCCGATTAGGGGGCCGCTGTATCGGCCGCCTAAGAGGTGAAAAAACAAAAGCCTATTGTAAAGCATATATGCTTTACAATAGGC
>JAVBSJ010000066.1:0-5311 GCA_031547105.1 Oscillospiraceae bacterium | reverse complement strand
AGCAGCGGGGGGCCGATATATCCTCAAGGTTGACGGCGCCGAAGCTGCCTGCCAGAAGCGCCACAGTGTTTACAATATCCTCCACCTTTTTGGAGCGCACACACAAAGGGATCGCGTCAACGCCGCCGAAGTTTTTCAGCAGCACGCATTTGCCCTCCATGACGGGCATACCGGCCTCAGGGCCGATGTCTCCCAGTCCCAAAACGGCAGTTCCGTCGGTGACAACCGCGACGGTATTCCAACGGCGGGTCAGCTCATAGCTCTTATTGACATCCTTCTGGATTTCCAGACAGGGCTGCGCGACGCCCGGAGTATATGCCAGCGAGAGGTTTTCAACACTGTCTGTCTGGCAGCGGGGGCTTATCTCAATTTTGCCTTTCCATTCGTAATGCTTTTTCAAGGCTTCTTTGGCGTAATCCATATATGACCCTCCTACAATTTTAAAAATACAGCTTCCCGCTTGATATTATCACATCCTATCTCAAATTAAAACCCCTGCATTATTTAGCTTTAGGCCGCAGAAAAGAAAAGGCTCTCCTTTTTATGAGCTAAATACAAAATAAGCCGCATAAACACAACGGAGGGCGGCAGCTGCCTGCTGCCACCCTCGGTGTGATTTTTATTGCTTTGCTTAATCACGCTAAAGTTTTACTGCTCCCGCTTCTTTCCGGGGAAGCGAAGCGCTCCCAAACCAGCCGCACTTAGCGCCATTACGCCAGCGTACATGGCAAGCGCTGCGCCGTCCCCTGTGGGTGGCAGGTTATCAAGGGGGACATCCTCTTCGGGAATCTCTTCCTCGGGAGGCACGGGGGGATCGACCAAGGGCACTTCAGGCTCGGGAATTTCCGGGTCAACCGGATCAACCGGGTCTACAGGATCAACGGGATCAACGGGATCTTCAGGATCTTCGGGATCAACGGGATCTTCATCCTGATCTACATTGTAGTAGACATTGATTACAATCTCCGTGGGTGAAGTAACCGTTCCTGTTACCGCCCCCTCAACATGGTCGCGGGTGTAGCCGGAAATTGCGATCTCTGTCCTGGCTGTCGCGTCGTAGCTGCCAGGCACAGTATGGGTCGTTCTGCTGGCGCCGCGGATGCTTTCACCGCTGGAGGAATCGAGATAGTTTACGACCACGTCAAAGGTCTCCGTAGCGGGCGAGCCCTTTGCCTTAAAGGTGACGTGGATTGTATGGTCGGCTGCCACGTCCTCAAACGTATAGGAGCTGCCGGTTACGGTTACAACAACATCGTCCACCGTGACCTTATCGATTTCGTAGCCGTTTGCCGGTGTGAAGGTAAAGGTTTTGTCAGCCAGCGGAGAAACCGTGATTTCCCCGGCAGGGTCAATGCTTCCGTTTGCGCCCGCAGTTGCCGTTATGGTGCAGGTGTCAAACTCAAGCTCGTCCCTGGTGGTTGTTCCTGCGGCGACAACATACCTAAACTGGCTGTCGCCTTCAAGCAGGGCGTATTTTGCTCTCTCACCGGTTTTCCCTTCAAGGCCATTCTGCACCGCGTAGTTTCCGGCCGGTGTGGTTATGGCAAAGGAGCGCTGGAAAACGCCTGCATTTGAACGGGAGACCGGCATATTGACGCGTACTGCCGAATCGTCTGCCAATGCTATGACATCAATGGGATAAGCCTCCGCGCTGGTTGTGTTTTTGGGAAGCGCGGTTGAGTAGTCATTCTTAAACCGCGCATTGAGTATAGAGGCGTCTCCGGAAATAGCTGTGCAAGTGTCATTATCATCTATTGCAAAATAAGTGCCGTCGGAGAAAGCCTTAATTGTAGTACCTGCTGTAATAGTAATATCGCCGTTAGGCTCTACGGTATTGCCCCCTCGGCCGATTGCCGATGCGCCGGAGCCTGCTACAGCGATAACCGTGGCGCTGTCGGTTATGGTGATTGTTCCTGCGCCGCCGCCGACGTGTGTGCTTGTCAATCCTCCGCCGCCGCCGATCGCCGCCGCGTTATAGCCGTCGGAAACCTCTACATATGCATTACCGGAAATAACTGTGGTGCCGTTGTCGGAGTATGGGCCGCCGCCGATACCGGCGCTGTTCATGCCGGTGCCTGTGATAACAACTCTGGCATTATCGGTAATGGTAATGTGCCCGCTGGAGGTTTTAATTCCGTTTTCCGCATAAGGCGTCATAGTGTTGGTACCAATGCCCGTGCCTTTTCCAGCACAATTAAGCGACACACTTCCACCAAGCTCAAAGGTTGCGGAGTCGGAGACATAAATCCCCGCTTGCCATGGATCGTCACAAGAAATGTTAAACTCGCCATCTCCATCTATGATAAGTGTAGCGCCATTTCGTGGGAGATACTCTTGATTTTCCCTCCAAGGGTCGTATTGATCAAGCCAGATGCTATTTCCGCGCTCTGTACTGCACGAGTTCTCACCGACAATGGTCATATAGACGGTTGACCCTTCTCCGATGCGGATACCATGAACCTCCGCTTCGGGCAATGTGAGATTGTAGTTCTGAAGTATGAGATTAAGACCATCAATATTGTCGCCAATATCAATATAAGCCTTATTCCTGTTTACTACCTTTGCCGCAACCTCGGCAGTGCCCTGCAAGGTCAAGGTGCCGCCGGCGTTTAGCATATATTCGCTAATTACTTCGTTCTCCTCAGCGTCTTTCCCTGTTTGGGTTACGAGATAATAATCCTCTCGGAACAGCTCAACGCTTATCTTGCCACCTTCAATATTTAGTTCCAGGCTGTCCTGAACCGCTGGCAAATCCTTCATAATAATGGTAATTGTTGTGGAAACATCATAATATTTGCCGAGTACATATTTATAGCTATAGTCCTCCAGCAGTGCCAAGTTCGGAATCTTCATAGTGCCTGCCGACGGCATATCATCATATATCATCTTGTCGCTCTCAAGTATATGCCAAGCATCAGGGACAAAATAATAGATATTGCCCACTGCATTGACCACAGGTTCCTCATAAAGAGTTATACCGTTGCCATTATCGTAATAGGCTGTGCCGCCAACTATATTAATGGTCATAGTAGGCGTAGCCGCCAGAAGGAGATTGGCCTCCATTGGGGCGATTACATCAAAGGCTCCTGCTGCAATAGGCGAACCAGCGTCTTCCTTGTCGCTGACGTCTTCCTTATCGCTGACGTCTTCCTTGTCGCTGACGTCTTCCTTGTCGCTGACGTCTTCCTTGTCGCTGACGTCTTCCTTATCGCTGACGTCTTCCTTATCGCTGACGTCTTCCTTATCGCTGACGTCTTCCTTATCGCTGACGTCTTCCTTATCCTCGACATCTTCCTTGTCGCTGGCGTCTTCCTTGTCTTCTAAGTCGGTTTCCAGGTCATTGGGCAGGTCTGATTGCCCGATCGGATCTTCTGCCGGCGCCGCAAGCACCGGAAGAGTGAAAAGCCCAAATATCATAAGCGCGGAAATCAGCAAGGCCAGTCTCTTCCTCAACATATACATAACCTCCCAATAAAATTTTATTTAGTATGGTGACAGTTTAACGTGGTAACGTTACATTTTGATTACACGTGAAACTGTCTCAGCTTTTTTCAGGCAATTATATAACCTTCGCTATAATCTCCCGGTTGCTGACCGAAATGTGCCGTAAGGGCACTCAATACCCCATTGTCTGAAAAAGTCCCTGATGCTAGCCTTGCTGCCGATGCTACTATGAGGGTTAAAGCTCCCAAGCTACTTAATTGCCAATTCCATCATTAACACGGGAACCGCCGCATATATATTCCCAAAGACATGATCTGGGGGTATACGCTTGTGAAGGGACTTCCCGAGGAGAGGGCTGTGGATCTGGCCCTGTATATAGTCGAAAACAACGCTACTGTGCGCCAAACGGCAAAAAAATTCGGCATCAGCAAATCAACCGTACATAAAGATGTCACCGAGCGTCTGCAGACACTGAACCGCGCCCTGTATGAAGAAACCCAAAAAGTGCTTAGCCAAAACAAAAATGAGCGCCATCTAAGGGGCGGAGAGGCTACAAGGCAAAAATATCTCGACTTGAAAATGTAGCTTTAAAACAAGGCCGAGGCTTTTTTTCATGCTGCCTATAGCCTTATATCCATTCTTCAAGCCGATGCTGTTGGCAAACAAGCGCCGTTTGCTTAATTCTGTGCAGCGCGTCTTTTAAGGCAGACCTCTTCCGTAAAAAGGTTTTTTGTGCTAGACTTGTACACAAAACTGCCCCCGGAGGAGCTATGGCTGAAATCGAGCTTGCCGCAAGGCTGAAGGATCTTTCTGACCGTTCTCTTAGAAAAGGCATTATCACACATACCGCGTTCCTCACCCCGGCTGAGCAGACCGAAGCGGGGCGCCTGTCCCCTGCCGGGCTTCATCTTTCCGGCGGGGCAGCTTTTTGCGAACGCAAAATTGCTTTTTTTCTGCCCGAATATATTAGTGAAAATGAGTTTTCCCCTGAAGAATACATCTGCGCTATTCGCGCTGATGCGCCCTTTGGGCAGCTTTCTCACAGGGATTATTTGGGTGCGCTGATGAATCTGGGGATCGAGCGCAAAAGCGTCGGCGATATATTGGCAGACGGAGACAGCTGCCACTTTTTTGTGCTTAGAAGCATTTCCGGCCATGTGACGGCCTCTCTTGAAAAGGTTGGCAGTGTTGGCGTAAGGCTAAAGGAAGTGGCTTTTGACCAGGTTCCTGTTCATATACAAGATGTACAGGAGAAAACCTTTACAGTGCACTCCCTGCGCGCCGACGCTGTTGTATCAGAGATTTTTGGGCTGTCTCGCAGCAGTGTACAGCGCTTATTTGCAGCAGGGGATATTTCAGTGAACTACGCGCCCTGCCAAAAACAGGACTTCCCTATAAACGAGGGGGATATGATTTCCCTCCGCCACAAGGGCAAGGCCAAAATACTTGCAACCGGCGGGATGTCACGCAAGGGGCGCATGTTTGTCACAGCCGGAATACTAAAATAAAAAAGCAAGCGATTACTCGCTTGCTTTTTGTTGATTAATTGACAGGTTTTATTGGTAAATGGGATATTTGGCGCAAAGCTCATTGACCTGTTCTCTGATATAGTCGGCCTTGCCTTCAAAATCAGAGGCGGTAAGAGAGACAAGCTCCGCGATCTTGACCATTTCCGCTTCCTTAAACCCGCGGGAGGTGACGGCAGGTGTGCCGACGCGAATGCCGCTTGTAACTGTGGGCTTTTCAGGATCGTTGGGAATGGAGTTCTTGTTGACGGTGATGTAAACCTCATCAAGCCTGCGTTCCAGCGTTCTGCCTGTGATGCCGAAGTTGCGGACATCAACCAGCATGAGGTGGTTGTCGGTGC
>JAVBSJ010000009.1:0-24870 GCA_031547105.1 Oscillospiraceae bacterium | reverse complement strand
GCCGTCAAGGCTCCCGGCTTTGGCGACAGACGCAAGGAAATGCTGAAGGACATTGCGGCTCTCACAGGCGGCACTGTCATCTCCGAAGAGCTTGGCTATGACCTGAAGGAAGCCACCGTTGACCTGCTGGGCAGGGCAAATCAGGTGAAATCCAGCAAGGAGAATACCATAATCGTCGGCGGCGCAGGGGAGCCCGGTGACATCAAGGCCAGGATCAACACCATCAGGGCTGAGCTGGATAACAGCACCTCTGAGTTTGACCGCGAAAAGCTGCAGGAGCGTCTTGCAAAGCTCTCCGGCGGCGTAGCTGTCATTAAGGTCGGTGCGGCTACCGAGGTGGAGATGAAGGAAAAGAAGCTCCGCATCGAGGACGCCCTTAATTCCACCAAGGCGGCCGTTGAAGAGGGTATTGTCTCCGGCGGCGGCACGGCCTTTATCAACGCCATCCCCGCTGTCGACAAGCTGATCGCCACCCTTGAGGGTGACGAGAGAACAGGCGCCCGCATCGTTGCCAAGGCGCTTGAGGAGCCTATCAAGCAGATCGCCGCAAACGCCGGTGTCGATGGTTCAGTCGTTATTGAGCGCATTAAGACCTCCGGCAAGACGGGCTATGGCTTTGACGCTTATACCGAGGTTTACTGTGATATGATCGAGGCCGGAATTGTTGACCCCACAAAGGTCACCAGAACCGCCCTTGAGAACGCCGCTTCTATCGCCGCAATGGTTCTGACAACCGAATCACTTGTCGCGGAGAAGAAGGAGCCCCAGCCCCCGATGCCCGCAGGCGGCATGGGCGGCGACATGATGTATTAATATAGCCAAGCAAGCAAACACAAAAGAGACCGGAGATTTTCTCCGGTCTCTTTTTCTCATATAGATTCTTCTGATTCGGCTGTGGGGTTGATAACGCCTGCATTACTTTGCAACAAAACGCCAGGGAAGGCTTTTGTACGGCTCTGGTACATTGCTTATGCCCACCCTGGGCGTTGTACGGTATGCAGGGGCTGCCGCAGCGCCCTCCTCAATCCAAAGGCAGCCGGACTCCGGCATGTTTACCCGGTTCTGCGCCATATCGATTTGCATAAATCGTGTCAGCTTTGCCGGACCATCGCAGCTTTTGCCGGACGCAAGATCGGTTCCCGCCCGAATCAGCACCGCCTGAGGGGCATTTTCCGCCCCTGTCACAACATTGAAGAGGTGATGCAGACCGTAGCACAGGTACACATAAGTATGTCCGCCCGCCATATACAGTGGCGCTGTGCGGGATGTCCTGCCCGCGCGGGCATGGCAGGCAAGATCCTTTTCGCCGCAATAGGCCTCTGTTTCCGTTATACGGCACCTTATAACAGTGCCGCAGGGCAGCCTGCGGACAAGTATTTTGCCCAGCAGGGCAGGGGCGGCTGAAAGGGCATCCTGCCGGTAAAAGTCAGGGTTCAGCTTTTCCATATAATCACCATTCATCTTGTCAGCTCGCGCTTTTTCAGGTTAATCCCCACAGCGTCCCCCTGCAGAGGGCACTGACGGGAAAGGCATTATTCCGGGCGGCTTATCATGGATGACTGCGCCTGATTAAGGCTTTTCAACGCTGAACACATAATGGGGCATATCCACCCCTCTGTAATGCTTGACAAAGCTGCTCTCAATCGCCATGCCGTTGCGAAGGGCAACCGCCTGAGAAGGGAAGTTGTTATCCCTTATAATGCTGTAAACCTTTGGGTAGCCTAAAGCATTGAACGCATAGTCCTTGCAACCCTGTGCGGCCTCGGTGCAGTAGCCCTTGTGCCAGTGGCGGCGTTTGAAGAGATAGCCTATTTCCGGCACGCGGCCCTGAGGGAGCTCCTGCATTGTAAGTCCGCACTGGCCGACAAACTCGCCGGTCTCCTTCAATATGACGGCGTACATGGCAATGCCGTCATTTGCAATTCGCGCCTCCATACGGTTTAGCCAATTCTGACATTCTTCGTCAGAAAAGGCCCCTTCATAAGCGACCATTGTTATAGGATCCTGGAGTATTTCCTTCAAATCAGAAAGATCATCCTGCGTCATATGACGCAGGATGAGTCTTTCGGTTTCTAAAACCTTAACCATAATTACTGCTTGGAGCTGGCAAAGACTTCGGCAGCAGAGGCAGCCAAGCCGGCCAGCCCCTGAATCTCGGAGGGGATGATGATCTTTGTCGCCTTGCCGTCAGCAGCGGCGGCAAAAGCCTCCAAAGCCTTGATCTTGACAACCTGATCGTTAGGCGCGGCATCATTCAGCATACGGATAGAATCGGCAAGGGCTTTCTGCACGGTCAGCAGAGCCTCGGCCTCACCCTCGGCCTCCTTGATCTTCTGCATACGGGAGGCTTCCGCGCGGAGGATAGTGGCTTCCTTTTCGCCCTCTGCCACCAGAACCTGCGAAGCTTTTTCACCTTCTGCGCGGAGGATAGATTCACGGCGCTCACGCTCGGCCTTCATCTGACGCTCCATGGCGTCCTGAATCTCGCGGGGAGGAATTATGTTCTTAAGCTCAACACGGTTGATCTTGATGCCCCAGGGGTCGGTGGCTTCATCAAGGATGGTGCGCATTTTTGTGTTGATAATGTCGCGGGAGGTAAGGGTTTGGTCAAGCTCCAAATCACCGATGATGTTACGCAGGGTGGTGGCTGTCAGCGTTTCGATAGCCGCCATAGGATGGACGACACCGTAGGTGAACAGCTTGGGGTCGGTGACCTGAAAGTAGATAACGGTGTCGATCTGCATGGTTACGTTATCCTTGGTGATAACCGGCTGGGGAGGGAAGTCGGACACGCGTTCCTTAAGTGTAACGCGGTTTGCCAGCCTCTCGATAAAGGGAATCTTGAAGTGGAGACCGGTTTCCCAGGAGGTTTGGTAGGCGCCCAGGCGTTCTACGATAAAGGCGCTTGCCTGAGGGACGATAACGATGTTGGAGGCGATGAAAGCGATGATTATTATCGCAAAGATGCCCCAGCCGATAATGGGAATAAGCGAGTTCAGCGATAACGCAAGTGAAAAAGTTGTCATATGTTTACTCCTTTATTTCATCTACCAGGACTTTTACCCCGGCAATTTGTCTGATAATGACATTGGCGCCCTTAGCGATGACTGCATCACCCGATGCGTTTTTTGCCGACCATGTCTGACCGCCTACCAGCACCAGACCTTCGTTTTTCTGGTTATTGATCTCGTGTGTGACAACGCCGTGCATATGGACGACCCTGTCGGCATTTGTGCGCTCGCGGTTGGTAGTTAAGTTTTTTGCCGCCATTGGCCGAACCAGAATCAACAAGACGACAGAGGTGATAACGAACAAGCTTATCTGCCAAGCCAAAGACAGGTGAAGCATTGTGGCAATCAGTGCAACAATCGCACCGCCGATGAACCATATTGTCAAAAGTGCATAAGTCGCGGCCTCAATAACCGACAGGACTATAATAGCAACGATCCAAAAAATGTAGTTAGGCATTTTCTCCGATGCCTCCTTTCGCGCTGTAGTTTGGCAAGATCATGCATGACCTGTGAGCCAATATATCAACAAGCTAGCTTGTTGAGAGTATTATAGCATAACCGCTCGCAAAAAGAAATAAGTTGTCAAATAATTAACAATCTATACATGAATTTATTTTATACATTATTCAGGCGGAGATAAAGGCGCGCATACAAGCTCACCTGTGAGAGAGTCGCCGCCTAAGCCGGTTATAAGCACACTTTTGATATGCCCTGCCAGCTCATGCCCCTTGCATATGACGGGGCAGTATTGGGGACAGTGACCGGGGTACGCCCCGTCCCTGCCTTTTTCAAACAGCACAGACTGGACGGTACCTATAAGAGAGCGCAGGTAGCGCTGCTCCATTGCCGTGCAAAGGGCGCCGGCCTCTTTGGCTCGCGCCTCCTTTTGTGCGGAGGTCAGCTGCACGGGCATACGGTCAGCAGCCGTACCCGCCCTGCGGGAATAGGGAAATATATGTACCTGAGCAAAATCGCACTTTGCCAAAAAATCCAATGTTTCGGCAAAGTCCTCATCGCTTTCGCCTGGGAAGCCTACGATGAGGTCGGTGGTAATGGAACAGCCGGGAAAATACCTGCGAAGAAGCAGGCAGGATTCATAATACCGCGCCGTGCTGTATTTGCGCCTCATAGCCGACAGAGTTTTGTCACAGCCGCTTTGCAGTGATATATGGAAGTGGGGGCACAGAGATGGGATTTTCGATAGTGCTTTGCAAAAATCCTCCGTAACTGTCCGCGGCTCAAGAGAGCCGAGGCGGAGCCGGACCCCGGGCGCCGCCTGTGCGATTGCGGTTATCAGTGCCTCCAAAGCGGGCTTTTCCGGCAAATCCAGACCGTAGGAGGAAATCTCGATACCGGTCAAAATTATCTCTTTGTAGCCTTCACTGTAAAGCCGTGACGCTTCACTGACCGCCAGGTCAAAGGGCAGTGACCGGGAGAGGCCCCTGGCAAAGGGGATAATGCAGTAGGCACAATAGTTTTGACATCCGTCCTGTATTTTCAGCATAGCGCGGGTGCGGCCGATAAGAGAGCCTGCCGGCATAAAGTCAAAGGTCCTGCGCATGTCTTCATTGACGTCCGGCAGCGGTGCGTTGCCTTTACGAAATGCCTCTTCTGCAAGCTCCACCAGCCTGCTTTTATCCGAGGAGCCCAAAACTATATCGGCAATTCCCATTTTCCCGATTTCTTCGGCGGCAATCTGGGAATAGCAGCCACATACCGCAAGGAGTGACTGGGGGCTGACGGATTTTGCCCGCCGCATGGCGGCGCGGGCTTTGCGGTCACTGGCAGCGGTGACGGTGCAGGTATTGACAATATAAATGTCGGCAGGCTGAGAAAACGGGACAACTGTATGCCCTTTTTCACTGAAAAGGCGTTCCAGCGCCTGAGTTTCAAATTGATTGGCCTTGCATCCCAGTGTATAGAACGCCACAGTCATTTTCACGGACATACCTCCCTTTCAGCCGGCTTTAAGCAGCTTCCAATATTGACAACAGAGCTATTCTACTATAAATCTCTTCGCGGCGCAATCGGGTAATAGAAGGCCTGGATCGGTCATAATATTATTGAGGTGAAAATGATGAAAAGGTTTACAATAGCTGTAATCTGCGCTTTTTTGCTGCTGACACCTACCGCGGCAGCGGGAGAGGTGCAGATTGAGATCAAAGCACCGTCGGCAATACTTATGCATCCGTCAGGCACAATTATTTTTGAAAAAAATGCAAGACAGCCCATTCCTCCTGCCAGCGTTACAAAGATTATGACGATGCTGCTGGTTTTTGAAGCCATTGAGCAGGGCACGGTGACGTATGAAGAAATGGTCACCGCCTCCCGCCACGCCATAGGCATGGGGGGCAGCCAGATATGGCTTAAAGAAAACGAGCAGCTTTCGGTGCACGAAATGCTAAAAAGCGTCGCTGTTGTATCGGCGAATGACTGCGCTGTCGCCCTGGCAGAGCATGTGGCAGGCTCCGAAACGGCCTTTGTCGGCATGATGAACCAAAGGGCACAGGAGCTGGGCATGTTTGACACACACTTTGTAAACGCCTGCGGACTTGATACTGAGGGGCATGTGACTACTGCTTACGATGTGGCGCTTATGTCCATTGAGCTTATGAAGCACAAAAAAGTGATCGAGTACACCACCATTTGGATGGATTATGTCAGGAACGGTCAATCTGTGCTGGTAAATACCAATAAGCTGATTAAAAGCTATAACGGAATGGTGGGGCTGAAAACTGGTTTTACAAAAGCAAATACCTCCGGCTATTGCCTGTCGGGCGTTGCGGAGCGGGACGGACTTATGCTGGTTTCTGTGGTGATGAAGGGGGCGACCTCTGAGGAGCGCAACGCCGATGTGGCCGCCATGCTGAATTACGGCTTTGCAAACTACGCAAGTGTGACCTTGAGCACCGATATGCCAATAATGCCTGTAAAGGTAGCGCTGGGGAAGCAGTCCGAGCTGGCCTGCCGCCTTGAGGACAGCACCCCGCTGCTTATAGAAAAGGCAAAGCTTAAGGAGCTGGAAAAAAGCATTGTGATGGATGAAAGCATCACTGCCCCTGTGGCAGAAGGGCAGAGAGTAGGCACCTTTGTCGTTAAAAGCGGCGGGGAAACGGTCAGCGAGGTTCCCATTGTAGCAAGCCACGGGGTAGAGCGGATGAACGTTTTTCAAATATGGGGAATGCTGCTTCGGGGATCGGCCATGAAGCATATGCGAGCAGTTTAAAATATCAAAAAACACTATGCTTATGCGGGCATAATAAAAATATGTTAAGGAATAAAGAATTTTTGGGAATATTTCAAATTAACCATTGTTGAAAACCGCCGGGCATGTTATTATCAGAGTAATAAAGGAGGAGATCAATTATGGTTAAGGTTATTATGGGGTCTAAAGGAACCGGTAAAACCAAGCATATGATTGAGCTTGTTAATATTGCCGTAAACGAAGAAGCCGGAAATGTTGTGTGTATCGAGAAAGGCCAGAACCTCAGATTCAATGTCAAGCACAGTGCCAAGCTCATCGATGTTTCCGAATACCCCATGCAGTTGTCTTATGAAACGATTTTTGCTTATATATGCGGTTTGTATTGCGGCAACTATGATACGACACATATTTTTATAGACAGTTTATATAAGATCACCGGGGATGATGACGATTCCAAGGCTGTCGAGTTTCTTGAGAGGCTGGACAGATTCAGTGAAGCGACCGGCATCAAGTTCACCATTATGATCAGCGCTGACATCCTTACAGCGCCTGAGGGTATTCGCAAATATTTCTAAATAGACAATTTTGCAGACCTCTTGAGGATGCGGCACCACCGCCCCCAAGAGGTCTGTTTGCAGACAGCTGTATGAATATGAATAAGTATTATACCAAACTTATGGTGTTGACTGTTTTGTTGACAGTTATTTTGTCAGGCTGCGCCTTGAAATATGGCGACGGCCTTTTGGTTTTACCCAGCCTGCCAAATGAATATCAGCAGCTGCAAAAGAAAATAGATGAAACCCTTGCCACCGGCGCCGTTGCTACAGCGGCAGAAACCGGGGCCCACAGACAGTCTATACAGCTTGTGGACATAAACGGCGACGGGGAAAGCGAAGCGGTTGCCTTCTTCCGTGAGAGCGACGGGGGATACCTTATCAAGGTATACCGGCGGGAAGGGGACGCCTATATTGAGATGGGGAGCGCGCAAATGGCCGGGGCTTCCATACATGCGGTCAGCTACCCGATTGTCTCTGTAAGCGGGCGGTGCTCCGTTGCCGTATCGGTGGCAATAGATGAGAGTAATAATTACAACATGTTCGTCTACAGCTTCAGCGAAAACAGGATGGAGCAGGATTTCAGCCTGCAGTACATCAGCACCATTGCGGGCGACCTTTACCAGAATGCCCTTGACGAGCTTTGCTTTGTGGTTAAGGAGCCTGTCACAGGACAGCTGAGGCTGAAAATATTCGCGTTGGAAAGCGGCAGCTACATGCTGTACAGTGAAATAGGGCTGTCCAGTGAAGCGAAAAGCGTCGCTCAGATGTCGCTGGGCTTTTCCAGCGAAAACCGCAAGGCGGTTTTTATCGACAGCAGCTCTTATTTCGGCGGCTATGTCACCGACGTTATAGAGCCGGACGGAAGCACCTGCGTCAACATATCTGTGGGTGCAAACAATTCCGCTATATCCGTTTGGCGGGATACCACGGCGTTTTCAATGGATATTGACAAGGATGGCATTACTGAGGTTCCCGTATCGGAGGAGGAGGTCAGCTCACTTTATCCCGCGGTGAAGGGCAAGCTTGGCTGGTATACCTTTGGGGCGGGGGAAGAGATGCAAAAAAGAGCCACAACCTTTATGGACGATCAAGGACGCTGGTATATGATATGGCCGGAAAACTGGGACGGACGTATTGTCGCGCAGACCACCAAGCACTCCAAAATGACTAAAACCACATTTTTCATCTTGCCTGAAACATTTTCGCTTGAAACCCTCCCGCAGCCTGACGAAGGCAATATTGTTCTTACGGTTTTTCAGTTTACGGGAGAGAATCGCAGGACATACCTGCCTATATATAACGCCACGCCTCTTGTTGAAACAGAGGGCAATCTTTACGCATTTGCCGCCTATGAAAATGCAGGGGCGTACAATATTTCAAAGGAACAAATGGACACGTTGTTTGTTGCAGTAGAAAGAGAATGGGATGCGGAGGGGTATGCGCCATGAGAAAAAAGGTTCTTATACTTGAGGACGAGGAAAATATACGCAAGTTTGTTGTCATTAATCTAAACCGTTCGGGATACGAAACGGTTGAGTTTGATTGCGGAGAGCCGGCAGTGGAATATATCAAAAAAAATGATGATGTTTCCATCGCCATTCTTGATGTCATGCTTCCCGATATAGGCGGCTTTGAAGTTTGCCGCCGTATACGGGGGCTTGGCAGCCGTATCGGTGTCATCATGCTGACTGCCATGGGACAGGAAAGTGACCGCGTCACCGGCTTTATGACCGGCGCGGATGACTATGTTGTAAAGCCCTTTTCGGTGGCCGAGCTTATGGCAAGGGTGGACGCCCTTTACCGCCGGCTTGAGGGTGACGGCGCCGCAGGCGAAATAATCAGCTCTGGTGAGTTTTCTCTCAACCTGCGCTCAAGGGAGCTGCATAAAAACGGGCAGCGAATTGAGGTTACCCAGGTAGAGTTTATGATAATGAGAACCTTCCTCAAGAATATCGGCAAAGCCCTTTCAAGAGATGAGATCATGCAGCTTGTGTGGGGAGAGGATTATCAGGGCGATCCTAAGATCGTTGACGTCAACATGCGCAGACTGAGGCTTAAAATCGAGGCCGACGCCGCGAGGCCAGAACATATCAATACAATTTGGGGATACGGTTACAAGTGGGAATAACAAACGAGAGGGAGAGTGCAAGGGCAGATAAGCTGCGCATCCTGCAGCATTTCTCCTTTGTCAAAGGAATAAAGCGGCGCTGGCTGGTCAACAATCTCAGCGTCATTGCAACGGTCATCGTGCTTGTATTTGCGCTGGCCGCTGTTGCGTTCAGCAATTATTTCACCAGCTCGGTGCAGTTCAGCCTGCAGAACCGCGCGGCCTCCACTACCCGCTTGATTAACCTGTATATGAGCGATTCTTTTGATTCCTTTTACAGGTACGCCAATAACATTGTCAACAGCTTCTCTGATAAAGATAAAATGGAAATGCAGGTAATCGATCAGTACGGCAGAATTATGTTTTCCTCCACAGGGCTGTCGGCCGGATTTATGCTCATATCCGATGATGTTATGAACACGCTGCAAACCGGCAAGGCAAGCACCTATGTGGGTGAGGATCAGCTTACCGGGGAGAGCATAATGGCCGTCACCTCTCCCGTGCTTTTTCAGGATGGAACCGTTATCGGAGGGGTGCGGTACGTCACCTCTACACGCGCCCTTGACAAGCAGCTCAATCAGCTTAACTTAATATTGCTGGCAACGGCTGTTTTGCTGCTTACCTTTGTGGTAATGGCAAATCAGTTCTTTATACGCTCCATAGTCAATCCCGTTTTGCAGATAAATCAGCTGGCAGGGCGCATTGCAGGCGGGCAGTACGGCGCAAAGCTGGATGTTGCATTTGATGACGAAATTGGGGAGCTTTGCACCACCATCAACAATATGTCGGCGGAAATCGCCCGCATGGAAAAGCTGAAGAACGATTTCATCTCCTCCGTCTCCCATGAGCTGCGCACCCCGCTCACTGCCATCGCCGGATGGGTCGACACAATTGAGAGCGATTTGAAGGATACCCAAACGGCCACAGCCGGCTGTAATATTATCAGACAGGAAACCATCAGGCTTTCACAGATGGTGGAGGAGCTGCTGGACTTTTCACGCATTGAGAGCGGGGGAATCAAGCTTCGCACAGAGGATTTTGACATTAGGGCCGAGGTTAAAAGCGCCCTTTTTACCTACAGGGATATGCTGCGGCAGACAGGGCTTGAGGTACAGTATTCGGAGGAAGACTACCCTGTTATAGTGCTGGGCGACCGCCATCGCCTGAAGCAGGTTTTCCTTAATATCATTGATAATGCCGCCAAATACGGCGCCGACGGCAAGGCACTCAAGGTGTCGGTATGCTGCAAGACGGGCGTTGGTACTCTACGAATCCGAGAGTTTGGGGTGGGAATCCCGCAAGACGAGCTGCCCTTTGTGAAAGAAAAGTTCTTCAAGGGCAGCGCCCGGGGAAGGGGAGCCGGCATAGGGCTGGCCGTCTGTAATGAAATAGTCATGCTGCACGAAGGGGAGCTGGAGGTGGAAAGCACCTACGGTGAAGGCACCGAAATAATCATTAAACTTCCCGCGCGGGCGGGGGAAAGCGAAAAGGCTGATGTCTGACAATAGAGAAAAGAAAACAACTATCGGCGGCCAGGCGCTGATCGAAGGGATATTGATGCGGGGGCCGAAAAAAACCTCCATTGTCGTCCGCAAGCCGGACGGAGAGCTGGAAATTAAAAATGAAGATATAGGGACAAGCTCTCACGGCAGCTTTGCGAAGCTGCCCTTTGTCAGGGGGTGTGTCACGCTTTTTGACTCGATGAAATACGGCGTATCGGCTTTGGAATATTCAGCTTCATTTTTTGAAGAGGAGGAAGGCTACCGGCCCGGCAAGTTTGATTTATGGATGGAAAGAACCTTCGGCAAAAAGGGCAGCGAAAAGCTTATTACCACCATTGCCATTGCTTTCGGTATCGCCATTCCGATACTGCTGTTTTTTATGCTTCCCGCATATATTTCCGGCGTGGTAAAGCTGGAAACCGGCCTGCTGAGAAGCCTTTTGGAAGGCGTTGTCAGAATAGCCATTTTCATGCTTTTCATTATTGTCACCTCAAAACAGAGGGATATAAAACGCACATATATGTATCACGGGGCGGAGCATAAGACCATTTTTTGCTACGAAAAAGGGCTGGAGCTGACCGTCGAAAACTGCCGCGGGCAGAGCCGTTTTCACCCCAGGTGCGGCACCAGCTTTATGTTTGTCGTCGTGATGGTCAGCATTTTGGTCTCTCTCTTTTTCTCACCGCCCAATGTGTGGGCGCGTATGGCGCTGCGCCTTCTGACGGTGCCGCTTGTTGTCGGCATCAGCTATGAGGTAACCCGCTTCCTCGGCCGGTATGACAACTTGCTTTCGAAAATAGTCAGGGCGCCCGGCCTGTTTATGCAGCGCTTTACCACTGTTGAGCCGGATGATTCCATGCTTGAGGTTGCCATAGTCGCCCTCAAGGAGGTTTTGCCGGCAGGGGAGAATGAGGACGTATGGTAATAACGATAAATGAGGTTTATCTGGACATATGCCGCACCTTTAAGAGGGAAGGGATTTCAGGCGCTGAGATAGAGGCCAGGGAATTGATCTGTAAAGTTTTAAAGCTTGACAGGTCGCTTTTCCTGCAAAAACGCTCGGACTATATTGCCGACAGAACAGAGGCGCGGATAAGGGAGCTTGCGAGAATGCGCTGCAGCGGCATTCCGGTGCAGCACTTGACAGGCGAGTGGGAGTTTTACGGGCTTGATTTTAAAGTCACAAAGGATACGCTGATTCCCCGCGCCGACACCGAAACCCTTGTGTCATACGCCCTTGATTTTCTTAAGGGAAGGGAAAAGGGCAGGATAATGGATCTGTGCTGCGGCACAGGGTGTGTCGGCATTTCCATTGTCCGTATGGCGAAGGGGGATTTTAACTGCCTTTGCTGCGATATTTCAGAAAATGCCTTAAAAGTGGCAAAGGAGAATATCATCCTGAACCGAGTCAGCGGAAGGGTCAACGCCCTTGCCTGTGACGCTTTCGCGCCCTGCCCCGGCGTGTTCGGCTCCTTCGACCTTATTGTTTGCAACCCTCCGTATATACCCACCGGGGAGATCGCGGGGCTGGATCCGGAGGTCAGGCAGGAGCCGCTTATAGCGTTGGACGGCGGCAAGGATGGCCTGGACTTTTATCGCGCTGTCTGCGCCAACTTTGCGGGCGCCCTTAGGGAGGGCGGGGCTGTCATGTTTGAGGTCGGACTGGGGCAGTACGGTGATGTTATGGAGATACTCCGGGCTGCCGGATTTTCTGAGGTGGCGGTTTACAAGGACCTTGCGGGAATAGAGCGGGTAGTGTCCGGCAAAAAGGCAGGCGAACAATAAGCGAACATATGTTGCATTTTTCTGCAAGGTGTGATATATTGCATTTATAATTATGTGGAAGTATAGAGGTGCTGAAATGGATAAGAAAAAGGCATTGGAAACTGCCCTGCAAAATCTCGAAAAACAATACGGCAAAGGCTCGGTCATGCGCCTTGGGGAGAATATTGCCATGAACGTAGGCGCCATTTCTACCGGCTCCATTTCGCTTGACGCGGCGCTGGGCATCGGCGGCGTGCCAAAGGGCAGGATTATTGAGATTTACGGCCCTGAAAGCTCCGGCAAAACCACTATCGCTTTACATATTGTGGCCTCTGCGCAGAAAAACGGCGGGGAAGCCGCCTTTATCGACGCAGAACATGCCCTTGACCCTATTTTTGCCAAGGCGCTCGGCGTTGATACCGCCAGCCTTTTGGTGGCACAGCCCGACAACGGCGAGCAGGCTCTTGAGATTGCCGAAGCCCTTGTGCGCTCCGGCGCGATTGATGTACTTGTGGTTGACTCGGTGGCGGCTCTCGTGCCCCGCGCCGAGATTGAGGGTGAAATGGGGGACAGCTTTGTGGGTCTCCACGCCCGTTTGATGTCCCAGGCCCTGCGCAAGCTGGCAGGTGCCATTGCAAAATCTAACTGCATTGTTGTCTTTATCAACCAGCTCCGCGAAAAAATCGGCGTTGTCTACGGAAATCCGGAGGTCACGACAGGCGGCCGCGCGCTGAAGTTCTATTCGTCGGTCAGAATTGAGATCCGCCGCACAGAGCATATTAAAAGCGGCAGCACCCTTATGGGAAGCCGCACAAAGGCAAAGGTCGTCAAGAACAAAATCGCACCTCCCTTCAAGGAGGCCGAGTTTGACATAATGTACGGAGAGGGTATCTCCAAAACTGGTGAGCTTGTGGATATGGGCATAAAGCTGGAGCTTGTGCAGAAGTCGGGTGCATGGTTCTATATGGGCGAAACCCGCCTTGGTCAGGGCAGGGACAATGCCAAGCTGTATTTTAAGGAGCATCCGGAGGAAGCCGAAGCCCTTGAAAAGCGCATAATGGAAAAGCTGATGTCTAAAGACGGACAAGCCTCTGCCGCCCCCGCGGCTGCGGCAACAGGCACCGAGGACGCGCCCCCGGCGGCAAAGCCGGCAAAGGGCAAGGGCAAAAGCGCCGGGGTGGAGGTCTTTGCCGATGATTTTGAAGACGAATAAACCCCATGACCAAGGATTCCAGAGATAAAGCCCTTGAAAAGGCGGCCAATGTTCTTTCATACAGGAATCAGAGCGCAAGTGCGCTTTATGAGCGGCTTCTTGAAAAAGAAGTCGCTTCTGATGATGCCAGATATGCAGTCGACCGCCTCAAGGAGCTTGGCCTTTTGAATGACGACCGTTATGCCGAAAGCCTGGTGGAGCGGGGGCGCGCCGCGGGGCATGGGGCTATGCGCATCCGGCAGGAGCTCAGACGCAAAGGGCTTGAGCAGGAAACTATTGAGCTAAGCCTTGAGGCTTTTGAGCCTGATCACAACGAAATGCGGAAAATTATAAGCAAAGCTATAAAGGGCGGAAGCCCTGACAGAAAAGCGTTGAAAAAAGCATCGGACAGCCTTTTGCGCCGAGGCTTTAGCTGGGAGCAGGTCAACGCCGCTTTGCGGGAATATATCGATCAACTGGAGGATGAGCTGGAGTGAGGGCAAAAATATTTCTTATTTCTCTTGGCTGTGCCAAAAATCTGGTCAATTCGGAGCAGATGCTGTCACAGCTTTCCGAAGCCGGATGCGAGATCGTAAAGGAGCCTGAGGGCTGTGATGTTGCTATCGTCAATACCTGCGGCTTTATAGATTCCGCCAAGAGCGAGGCTATAGATGTTATACTCAAGCTGGCACATCTCAAGCAGCAAGGGGAAATAAAAGGGCTGATTGTAACCGGCTGCCTTACAGAGCGGTATAAGGATGAGTTCCTTTCAGAGCTGCCGGAGGTTGACGCCGCGCTTGGAACGGGCAGCTATACAGACATAGCCGCTGCCGTTGCCGACGTGCTTGTGGGGAAGCAGGGGGAGTGGTTCAAGCCCAGCTGTGAAGCCGATTTTTCCGGCAGCCGCAGCCTGCTTACGCCGCCCTATTATGCCTATCTCCGCATTGCGGAGGGGTGCGACAACCGCTGCTCCTATTGCGTAATACCCTATATACGGGGGCATTTTCGCTCCCGCCCTATGGAGGGGCTTATTGAAGAGGCAAGGGGGCTTGCGGCCGGGGGCGTAAAGGAGATCATGGTCATCGCTCAGGACATTACGCGATACGGCATTGATCTTTACGGGGAAAGGCGTTTGTATGTCCTTTTGGAGGAGCTGTGCAAAATAGAAGGGATAGAGTGGATACGCCTGCATTACATGTATCCTGATGAGCTGGACGATATATTGCTGGAAACTGTCAGGCGCAATGACAAAATACTTAAGTATTTTGATTTGCCCCTTCAGCATATAAATGACCGTATCCTCAAAAGCATGAACAGACGGGGCTCAGGCACCTTAATCAGGGAGCGTATAGAGAAAATCCGCGCCATGATGCCGCAAAGCGTTTTCCGCACCAGTATGATTGTCGGGTTTCCCGGAGAGACGGAGGAAGAGTTCCGGCAGCTATATGATTTTCTGGCTGAATATAGGCTTGAAAGAGCAGGCTTTTTCTGTTATTCTCAAGAGGAGGGCGCGCCCTCGGCCGCTTTTCCGGATCAAATCCCGGAGGAAATCAAGGAGCAGCGGCGTGCAAGGCTTTTTGAGCTTCAGGAAGCCGTCATGGATGAGCATTCCAAAGGTCTGATCGGGTCGAAGCTAAAGGTGCTTTGCTGCGGTCTGGATGAAAGCGGGCGTCAGTACGGGCGCAGCTATATGGATTCGCCCGATGTTGACGGTATAGTGTTTTTTGACGATGAAAACGTAAGTGAAGGCCGGTTCGTTACGGTAGAGATTATAGACGCTGTTGCCAGTGAACTTTACGGCGAGGTAGTCGAGGGGGAATAGAGTTGACCACTGCAAATATGATCACCTTGGGGCGGATAGCCCTTGTGCCTGTTTTTATGTACGCCGCGACTCATGGACAGGTGCAGGGGAATCTGGTCGCACTGGCTATATTCGCACTTGCCAGCATAACCGACGGCATAGACGGCTATGTGGCACGCAAATATAACCAAATATCTGATTTCGGCAAGTTTGTCGACCCTCTTGCCGACAAGCTGCTGGTTATGGCCGCCCTGCTTATTTTGCTTGAAGAGAATGTCATTCCCTCCTGGGCTTGTATGATTATCCTGTCCAGAGAGTTTATTGTCTCCTCCCTGCGTATGATCGCCGCAACAAGGGGCGTTGTAATGGCTGCCGCTTTTTGGGGAAAGCTGAAGACGCTGTCCCAGTTAATATGTATAATCTATCTGCTTTGCGGATTTGACGATATTTTGCTTTTCGGCACACTGTCGCTGCAAAACCTGTGCGTATGGGTAGTGACGGCTATCACCGCCTACTCCGGCTACGATTACCTTAAAAGGAACTTCGGCCTTATCAAGGACGGCGTTACAAAAGGAGAATAATTAATGAAAATATACAACACCCTGACCAGAAAAAAAGATGAGTTTGTGCCGCTGGAGCCGGGCAAGGTCAAGATGTACTCCTGCGGCCCCACTGTTTACAATTACTTTCATATCGGCAACGCCAGACCCTTTATAATGTTTGACCTGCTGCGCCGTTACCTTGAGTATCGCGGGTACAAGGTCACCTTTGTGCAGAACTTTACCGATATTGACGATAAGCTCATCAATAAGGCAAAGGAAGAGGGGACTACCTACGATAAAATTGCCCAGAAGTATATTGATGAATACTTTGTCGATGCAAAGGGGCTTAATATCCGTCAGGCTGATGTCCACCCCAAGGCCACCGATAACATTCCCGAAATCCTTGATATTATAAAGACGCTTATTGATAAGGGCTACGCATATCCGACCGCGGACGGAGATGTTTATTACCGCACAAAGGCCTTTGCAGATTATGGCAAGCTGTCCCACCAGCCCATTGAGGAGCTGGAGGCCGGTGCCCGCATTGATGTCCGCGAGGCCAAGGAAGACCCTATGGATTTTGCCCTTTGGAAGGCGGCAAAGCCGGGTGAGCCTTCATGGACCACCCCCTGGGGGGAAGGCAGACCAGGCTGGCATATTGAATGCTCAGCAATGGCACGGCGTTATTTAGGGGAGACTATTGACATACATTCAGGCGGAATAGACCTGTGCTTCCCGCACCATGAGAATGAGATAGCCCAGTCGGAGGCCGCTAACGGCAAGCCCTTTGCAAATTACTGGATGCATAATGCCTTTCTCAATATTGACAACCAAAAGATGTCAAAATCATTAGGTAATTTCTTCACCGTGCGGGATGCCGCTAAAACCTACGGGTATGAGGTTATACGGTTTTTTATGCTTTCGGCTCATTACCGCACGCCGGTCAACTACTCTCAGGAATCGCTGGAACAGGCGCAGGCCGCCCTTGGGCGCATTACCACCGCCATCGGCAATTTGGAGTTCCTTTCGGATAAAGGGGCGGACGGGGCCATGAGTGAGGGAGAAAAAGCATCGGCAAGCTCCTTTGACGGCTACCGCCAAAAGTTTATAGAGGCTATGGACGACGACCTCAATACGGCGGATGCCGTTGCCGCTCTTTTTGAGCTGGTGCGTGAGGTCAACACAGCTTCTGCCGCAAGCGGCGTTACAAAAGAATACGCCGGCAAGGCCCTTGACGTAGTGCGGGAGCTTTGCGATGTCTTGGGAATTGCTGAAAGCACCCAGAAAAGCGATATGGATGACGAGATCAACCGGCTTATAGAGGAGAGGCAGGCTGCGCGCAAGGCGAAAAACTTTGCCGAGGCTGACCGTATCAGGGATGAGCTTAAGTCCCGCGGCATTGTGCTTGAGGACACCCCCCAGGGCGTCAAGTGGAGCCGCGCTTAATCGTTTCACATAATATGTGCCCGTTTCATAACCTAGACACAGGGGTGATGAAATGGGCACAGAGATGTATTTCTGGACTATTGTTTTTTTTCTTGGGGCGATTGCTGCGCTTGTACTTACGAGCGGGGCGCTGTACGCTTTCGCCGCACGCCGCTGTCATGCGGCAGAAATAAGGCTGGTTATAGTGCCGGGTAAGGAGTGTAATATCTCCAAGGTGCTTTCCGCCGCCGGATATGTCAGGGACAATTTTTTTCCACAGATGGTGATTGAGCTTGCAGAGGGAAGAGACGACAATTGAAGGTCAGATAGCCGCGCTTATTTATAAAAACGATGAAAGCGGCTATGTAGTGGCAAGGGCATTGCTGGATGACGGTGAGGAAATAACCATCGTCGGCACAATGCCCTTTCTTGGCGTCGGAGAATATATTTCCGCAACCGGGGAGCATATCAATCACCCAAAACATGGGGAGCAGTTTCAGGTTTCGGCCTACAGCCGCACCATGCCTGATACGGAGGAGGGTATTTACGAGTACCTTGCCTCCCACACCATCAAGGGTATCGGCTCCAAAACCGCTCGGGCAATTGTCGATGCCTTCGGTGAGCGCAGCTTTGATGTGATAGCAGGCGAGCCGGAAAAGCTGACCTTTATCAAGGGAATATCTCCTGCCCGCGCAAAGGAGATCAGCCAGTGCTTTCTGCAATTAAATACAATGCGCATGATTATGGACTTTCTCACCCATTATGATTTGCCCCCCTTTCTGGCGGCGACCCTGTTCCGTATTTACGGGAACTCAACCATTGACACACTGCGGAAAAATCCGTATATTCTTTGCGAAAAGGATTACGGGGTGGATTTTTTTGATGTAGACAAAATTGCTTTTGATTTTGGAATAGACAAAGAGGATGATGTGCGTGTTTCCGCCGGCATTTTGTATGAGCTTTATTTTAACGCCGAAAACGGACACGCCTTTATTCCGGTGGACAAGCTTGTGGCTGCAACGGCGCAGCTTTGTGAAGCGGAGGAGGAGGCAATATATATCTGCCTCGAGCAGCTTTTGGAAAGGGAGCGCGTAGTCTGCGACGATGTGAACGGCCTTGACTGCTGCTACCTGTGGGAGCTTTTCAGTTGTGAAACCTTTATCGCAAGGGAGGTCAACCGCCTTTCGGAAATGACCCTTGTTCCCCCGAAAAGCCTTGCCAAGGATATTTCCCGGATTGAAGGGGAAATAGAGATGGCCTACGGCGAGGGGCAAAAGGAAGCCATAGGCATGTGCTTCCATTCGGCAATATCCCTTATAACCGGCGGCCCCGGCACGGGAAAAACCACCACGCTGCTGGGTCTGCTTAAATTGCTTGAGAAAAACGGCATGTCCTTTCTCCTGTCCGCCCCTACAGGGCGGGCGGCAAAGAGGATGAGCGAGCTGTGCGGCAAGGAGGCTAAGACACTCCACCGTATGCTGGAGGCCGGGTTTGATGTTGCCACAGGGCGCCCCGGCTTTAAGCGGAACAGGAACAATCCCCTCAAGGCCGACATCGTCATCGTGGATGAGGCGTCCATGATAGACCTTATGCTTGCAGCCGCCCTGCTTGACGCACTTGAGCCCCATACCCGTCTCGTGCTTATCGGGGATGCCGATCAGCTGCCCCCCATGGGACCGGGTCACTTTTTCGCCGACCTCATCGCCAGCCCGACTATTTCTAAAACCTGCTTAAGTGAGATTTTCCGTCAGGCGCAGGGCAGCGACATTGTGGTTAATGCCCATAAAATAAACAATGGCGTGCTGCCGCACCTAAGGAAAAATGACGGTGACTTCTTTTTTGCCACGGCACAGAGCGCCGATACGGTGGCGTCGTCGGTTGTAGCCTTAATAACAGAGCGCATACCGCAGCGCTTCGGCATTCCACCGGAGGAGGTGCAGGTGATTTGCCCGTCCAGGCAGCTTGCCTGCGGCACTGCGTCGCTTAATATGCTTCTTCAGCAGTCTCTTAATCCGCCCTCTCCAATGCAGCACGAAGTAAAATATGGGAATATTGCCTTTAGAATTGGTGATAGGGTGATGCAAATTAAGAATAATTATGATATGATATGGCAGAGGGTTGATCAGCCGGAGATAGGGACGGGCGTATTCAATGGCGACACCGGAGTCATTACATATATTGATCCCGCGCTTCGCATCCTCGTGGTCCGATATGACGACCGTGAAGCGGAATACGGCTTTGATGAGCTTAATCAGCTTGAGCATGCCTATGCCATTACCGTCCATAAGGCACAGGGAAGCGAGTATCAGGCCGTTATAATACCCGCCTTTACCGCGCCCCAGCGCCTTCTGAACCGCTGCCTGCTGTATACCGCCGTCACAAGGGCGCGGAAGCTGCTGGTCATCGTCGGCAGGGAGGACACTGTTCAAAAGATGATAGAGTCCAACAACAAAAACAGGCGCTATTCGGCGCTTCGGCTGCGCATTGCGGAGGGGCGGTATGAGCGGCAGGATTCTTGATTTTTTGTTTCCGCCCCGCTGTGTATTCTGCCATGATTTTCTCAAGCGTGATGAGTTTGAGGGCAAGATTTGTGCCCGATGCCTCAGCAAGGTCATCAGCCCGGAGAGCAGGAAGGCCGGCGGCGGTGAGTTTTTCAGCAAAGCCCTTTCGCTGATGGATTATGACAGCGATATGCGTAAGTCGATACACCGCTTCAAGTTCAGCGGGGCTAAGGGATACGCCCGCGTGTATGCCGGAATGCTGGCCTTTGCCATTGCGGAGGATAGCGAGATTGCTTCGGCAGACATTATCACCTATGTGCCGACAAACCCTAAGAATATCCGCAGGCGGGGGTATAATCACACGCGCCTGCTGGCGGAGGAGCTGTCCGCACTTTGCACCAAGCCTGTTGTTGAAAGCCTTAAGAAAATACGCAGTACCAGCCCTATGTACGGGCTGAAGCCCCATGAGCGGCGGGCAAATATTTTGGGTGCAATCGGCCTGGCGGCAGGGCATGAGCTGCTGCAAGGTAAAAGCGTTCTTCTGGTGGACGATTTGATAACCACCGGCGCCACCGCCGCAGAGTGCGCCCGCGTTCTTTTAAGCGGGGGATGCAAAAAAGTATACCTTGCCACCGTTGCCAGAGCCTAAAAATCGAAGAAAAAGTAATAGATATATAAATAATTGGGGAGAATGAAAATGTTGGAGAATATCTTTAAGAAAATGCGGGGTGCCTTTATGTCCACTGGTGATATTGGAATAGATTTGGGAACTGCCTCCATCCTTGTTTTTGTCAAGGGGAAGGGCATCGCCCTGTGTGAGCCTTCTGTGGTTGCCGTTGATAAAATGACCGGCAAGATACTTGCCGTCGGCGCCGACGCGCAGAGCATGCTTGGCAGAACACCGGGCAACATAGTTGCCGTGCGCCCTTTAAGGGAAGGCGTTATCTCCGATTATGACATGACGGAGAGAATGATAAAGGAGTTTATCAAAAAAGTGCTGGGCTTTCGCCTGTTTAAGCCCAATATAATCATATGTATTCCCAGCGTCATTACCGAGGTCGAGGAAAGGGCGGTTATCGATGCCGGCATACAGGCCGGTGCCAAAAGGGTATTCCTTATTGAAGAGCCTGTGGCTGCGGCAATCGGCGCCGGCATTGACATTGCCAAGCCCAACGGCAATATGATTGTCGACATCGGCGGCGGAACTACCGATGTTGCTGTCATTTCCCTTGGCGGCATAGTGGAATCAACCTCCATCAAAATCGCCGGTGACAAGTTTGACGAGGCTATCGTCAAGTACATCAGGCGTAAGCATAACGTTTTGATTGGTGAGCGCACCGCTGAAGAAATGAAAATGAACATCGGCTGTGTCTACCCCAGGCCGGAGGATAAAATTATGGAGGTTAAGGGAAGGTGCCTGATGACAGGTCTGCCCAGAACCTTTACTGTGGCCTCCTCCGAGATGATAGAGGCTTTTGAAGATGTCACCGTCCGCATTCTTGAGGCTGTGCATTCCGTGCTGGAGCGCACCGCGCCTGAGCTTGTTGGCGACATCGCCACAAACGGCATTGTCATGACAGGCGGCGGCAGCCTTGTATACGGCTTTGACAAGCTGATAGAGGCCAAGACAGGCATTGCCACCAGGGTGGCTGATGATGCGATTTCCTGCGTCGCCTACGGCACCGGAAAGTCGCTTGACAGCATTACCGCCATGCAGGACGGGACTATGAATCTGTCCAGAAAAAGGCAGATGCTTTAAGCCGTACATTACAAAGAGCAAGGCTTTGCCTTGCTCTTGTGTTAGGAGAACAGAAATATGAAAAAAGCATGTTCACGGCTTGGCTGGGGCCTTACCGGCATGGCGTTGGTCACAGTTATCGTCCAGACATTGCTTGTGCTTGCTATTGCCTTTTATTTTCCGGAGTTTGAGGACAGCCCCTTTTACACCCTTGTCATTATGACAATCAGTTTTTATTTGCTGGGATTTGGGGCATTTCGGCTGATAATCGGCAAGGGCGATGTGGTAAAGGAAGAACCGCGGGAAAAACTGACAGCGGCAAGAATGCTTAAGCTGTTTGTCATGTGCATGGGTGCGGTTTACATGTTCAATATTGTGGGGATGCTGGTAAACTGGCTAATATCCTCCTTTTCCGGATATTTTCCTTCAAATCCCCTGGATAATATTGTGGATGTAGAGGCTATTTTTATCAGCTTCCTGCTGACGGTGGTTTGCGCCCCTCTGATTGAGGAGGCTGTTTTCAGGGGCTTTATGCTTTCCCGCACGCAGCGCTTCGGCAAACGCGGGGCGGTGTGGATGACGGCAATTTGCTTCGGACTTGTGCATATGAACCTGTCACAGTTTTTTTACGCCGTCGCAACCGGTGTTGTTTTCGGATATGTGCGGCTGAAAACCGGCTCGATAAAGCCCACGATACTGCTGCATGCGGCGGTAAACTTTGTCGGCTCAGTATTCATGCCGATGGTTGCGGTGTACATGGGTGAGGCCGGCTCGATTATTTCTGTAGCGACGCTCTTTATTTTCCTTATAAGCGGCCTAATCCTGCTGCGAAGAGAATGGTCCTGGCTTACCGATGTGGGGCCGGACATTCCTGATGAGACTGTAATAGAGACCGAGGATGCTTATGCTATCGAGGCGCAACCGGAAACGGAGGGCGGGATACCGCGGGAAATAAGAAACGGTGTTTATTTTGACGGCGTCAGATGGGTCAACATGAACGAGCGCGCACAGGAGCCTGGCAAGCCCAACGGAAAGGGCGCCACCGCACTGGAAATGATGAAAAACCCAGGTATGTCCGTTTATGTGGCAATATGCCTGCTTATGATAGTATCAACTTTTTTTGCGGTATAAATGAATTAAAACAATTCAAAACGGCTTGGAGCAATGCTCCAAGCCGTTTTCATGCGCTTATATAAGGTTAAAAATCTTGTAAACATCCCCTGCGCCCATTGTGAAGATAATGTCACCTTTTTGAGCATTTTTGCGGATAAACTCGGCGGCTGACTCAAAATCGGGCACGCAGAGAGAGTTTTTTATCATGCTTGACAGCTTTTGGGAGGATATTCCCGAGAAGTTGGTTTCCCTGGCGGCGTAAATCTCCGTCAATACACAGATGTCAAAGCCGGAAAGAGCCTCAGCAAAATCAGGCAGCAGCGTCACCGTGCGGGAATATGTGTGAGGCTGGAATATACAAATTATTCTTTTGGGGTTCATCGCCCTCGCCGCCTCCAGAGAAGCGGTGATTTCGCTTGGATGGTGGGCGTAATCGTCAAATATTTTTGCTCCGTTATACTCGCCTTTAAACTCAAAGCGGCGGCCTACGCCGCGGTATTCGGCAATTCCGGATTTGAAAGCCTCCGGATCGGTGCCGAGAAGGAGGGCAATGGCGGCGGCGGCAAGGGCATTTTTAACATTGTGCAAGCCGGGTACATTAAGCTCAACTCGGCAGTAAAAATCCCCCTTGTGCATGACATCGAAGCTGAAAAATCCGTCAGTATTGCTTACATTGCGACAATATACGTCGGCATTGTCCTCCATTCCAAAGGTGAAAACCGTCCGCCCTATGTCGTTGACCGCCTTAACGGTATTAATGTCGTCAATATTGGCGACAACGACGCCGGTGTCCTTCGGCACGAGATATGCGTATTTTGTAAAAGAGGCAATAATATCGTCCGTGTCGGAGAAAAAGTCCAGATGATCCCTGTCTATATTAAGTATAACGGCAATGGTGGGCGTAAAGCTTAGGAAGGAGTTTTTATATTCGCACGCCTCTGCAATAAATATATCTCCGTTTCCAAGACGCAGACTGCCTCCGATATTTGAAAGCTCCCCTCCCACCATAACGGTGGGGTCATACCCTGCAGCCTGCGTAAAGGTGGCGATCATAGATGTGGTGGAGGTTTTGCCGTGTGTGCCTGCGACACAGATTGCCGTAGGGAAGCAGCCCATTATCAAGCCCCAGGCCTGCGCCCGCTCCAGGACAGGGGTGCCGCGGCTGACGGCGCCCACAATGTCGGGGTTGTTGTCCAGCACGGCTGCGGTGCGGATAACAAGGGCACTGCCCTTGGTGTTGTGAACGCTATGCCCCTGGGTGAAGGCAATTCCCAGCCTGTCAAACTCATCCAGATAGGGGGACGGATCACGGTCAGAGCCCTGTACAACCGCCCCCATCGCCACCAGCTGCTTCGCCAGTGCGCGCATGGATATGCCGTTAATGCCGCAGATGTGTATCGGTCTTTTTGAGTCTATAATTTCCTTGAAAACCTCATATGTCATGGTGGATCACCGCCTGTTTTATTCAGTTAATATATTATATTACAAACCTGTGGAAATATAAAGCACTTATTTGCAGCCACTATTGTATATCGGTTACAGCAGGGGGTTGAACTTAGAGCTTAGTGCATTGATCAGCTGGTCTGGCAAAAATGCGTTTTGGCCTTCTGCCTGTGGTAACCAAATTGCCCTTTTACAATAAACTGATATAAAAGGAGTGATGTACTTGGTTCTGCATGTATGCGGCGGAGACAAAAGAATGGAATATTTAAAGGATATGCTGCTTGAGGACGGACACAGCCTTACCGAATGTCCTAAGGATGCTGATGCGGTCATACTTCCCATGCCTTTAAGTGCCAATGGTATACATATATCAGAGACCGAAATTGAGCTTGAGAAGTTTTTGGATCTTGTACCGCCGAACGTGCCGGCGCTTGCGGGAGGGGCAAACCAGAGAGTAGTGGATTACTCAAAGGACGAGGGGCTTGCAACACTGAATGCCATTCCCACTGCCGAAGGGGCGATTGCGCTGGCAAAGGGAATGAGCCACCGAACCATACACGGCAGCCGCTGCCTTGTAGTGGGCTGCGGCAGAATAGGAAAATACCTGGGTACGCTTCTGAAAGCCATGGGGGCGGAGGTTACGCTGTCTGCCCGCTCTGATAAGGACTTTGCATGGTGCGAGGCATACGGCTTCAAAAGCGTCAAAACAGATAACCTTAGGGACAGTATAGCAGAGGCTGATTTTATCTTCAGCACCGTGCCGGCAAAAGTGGTGCTTTTGCCGCAGCTTGAAATGGTTAAAAAAGACGCGGTGCTGGTAGAGCTTGCTTCAAAGCCCTATGGAATTGACTTTGAGGAAGCGCGCAGTCTGAACCTTAAGGCCGTTTTGGCCGCGGGACTTCCGGGCAAGATGGCGCCCTACACAGCCGCCCAAGTTATTAAGAATACCATTTACAGACTTTTGGAGGG
>JAVBSJ010000020.1:0-6569 GCA_031547105.1 Oscillospiraceae bacterium | reverse complement strand
CGGCGTCAGTTTTTACTAATGTCATCTGACAGGTGAAATCGCCGATGTATCCCGTGCCGGCACGGCCTATGTCCTGAGTCTGATAAGTCAAGTGACCTAATATACCGGAGGCATTGCGATAATTGACCATGAACACAGGGTTGTACTGTGCCGCGGCGTTTCCGTAATACCATGCGTTTGCGCAGCTGACTGCTGTCATGGCGCTCTCCTCAGTTGTCTGGAACTGAAGGCCGAAGTTAGTCCCCGGATAGCGGTACCAGCTGATAACCTCTTTGGTAAGCTCCCACATGGCGGAGGCTCCGGCCTCCCCCTTGTTTACTGTAGTATAGTCTATCACCCGGGGGTCTACCGGCAGCTGTGCCATCTGATTCCAGGTTTTTTTCCGAACCCAAAACCCGTCCTGGGGATAATTGTCCAGGAGGGAGTGGGCCTCCGTATGGAAGGTATCCAGGCCGACCGATGAGTACCCAGCCCGTGTCATGCCCAGAAAAGCGCCTACCACAACACTGTTTTCCGGGAGGGAGGGCAGCCTGTTGGCCCTGAACAGCATACGGTAGCGCAGCGGCCTGGGAGCCGCGATCTCGCTGCCGATATATAGGTATGGCGTTGAGTAGGTGTAAGAGTCGGGGTTCTTTTCCCATACATAGCTGGTTTCTACCACATTGTCCTTATCCGTAGAATGCTCCACCAAAAAGATAGGCGGGTCGATAGTGACGGGGTATACCCTCTCCGGCGATGCCATCCATATGGGGTCAACCGCGAGGGTGAGCTTATGCTGCTCGCCCTTAGTTATGGATAAAGTGACTTTTGCATTCTCGCACATATTTCCGGCGGCGTCCCAAACGGCGGGAGGGGGTATTTCAAAAATGGGCTTGCCATCGGCATTTTGAAGCACAATACCTGCCTGTCCGTTTGTTTTAGCTGTAAGCCCCTCCAATGTAAGGAGGAAGGGGAACCTGCTGCCTGCCTGAATGTCCCTGATCTCAATTTTTTCTTTGACGTGGTTGCCGTAAAGCAGGTAGGTCATATCAACGCTTTTATAGATTTCGCTGTAGCGCACCTCGGCGCCGATATTAACCGGAGCGATAGGTCCCCAAGCCGGAGCTTCTCCGGCAGTGACAGGCAAAAGCTCCGCTGTCACCTTTTTTGGTTTTTTATTTTTGATCGGTGCAGGAGACATGGCCAGAGCATATCCCTTGCCCACAAGCCGGAGCAGCGGCAGCTTGCCCAGTCGCGCAGCAAAGCGCACGCTTAAATTGCCGGCGGCATTGACATATAGCTGCCGCTGCTTGTCCCCGTTTCCTTTCTCAGTGCAGACAGGCTCTCCGTTTTCTTCGCGCAGGGTCAGGCGGTTGTCAATATCCGCATATTCACCATCCTCATTTCTGTAATGGACAGCCGTGTGGTATAAAGCCGCCAGGTGGGAGCCGTCCGACATGCGAAAATGCTTTTCGTTTTCTGTGCGCAGGAAAATCAGCTCGTCTTTGGGGTTAATGTTTGATGATATGAACTGTTTCATTCTTTCCTCCTTGCCGCGCCGGTTGGCGCCATTCAGTCTTACAATCCGCCTATAAACAGCCGCCATAACCGGGCGGCAAAAGCCTTGACCGAATAAACGTATTACTGTGGTAGACCGTCTCATAGACACTTTTTACAAGGTGGCATGATAGAAGAATGATAGTTAATTACAATTCAATCATATCAATTTAGCGCGCTGAAGCAACTTCCGAAAATTTCAAAATATTCCATATTTTTATGAAAGCGGAGCCATGCCGGAGCCGGGTGTTGTCGCGGGGGAGCGCTTCGCCCCCGCTTAAAATAATGCCGCGAGCCTGTTTGCTGTCTTCTGTTTTCATACCGTACAAGCCCTCTCGCATAAGCTTCTGACAGGGGGTGGTACGGTATGGCAAACGCACAGAAGCCAGCCAAAATACAGCTTACAGAAGCCTTCCGCGGGGAAGATACCGCGGAGCGGAAGGAAACCGTGCAGCTGGTCATAGACAGCTTCCTGCGTGAAAAGCTGAAGGAGCAGGCGGCTTACCCATTGTTTGGGCAAGGGCATTTCAGATAAAGCCCTGTCATGAGCGGCTGGCTGCACTAAAGTAAAGGGGAGGCGCGATTTCAAAGGGGGTGCGGCAGCAGTTGCTATGTGCGATTTATTGCAGGCTGAGTAAGGAGGACGAGGATAAGCACACAGAATCGGAGAGCATTCAAAACCAAAAAGCGCTTCTCATCAAGTACGCCACGGAGCGGGAATGGGACATATACAATATCTACTGCGACGAGGACTACTCCGGCGCGGACGTTGACCGGCCGGATTTTTGCAGGCTGCTGCGAGATGCGGAGGAGGGCAGGTTCGGAGTAATCCTCTGCAAAACACAGTCCCGCTTTACCAGGGATATGGAAATAGTGGAAAAATACATACATGGCAGGTTTTTGCTGTGGGGAATACGCTTTGTGGCTGTGGCCGACAACGCCGACACCGAGGTGCGGGGAAATAAAAAAGCCCGCCAAATAAACGGGCTCATCAACGAGTGGTATTTGGAGGATTTATCGGAAAATATTCGCATGGTGCTTGACCACAAGCGCCGGCAGGGGCAGTATATCGGCGGCTTCCCGGTTTACGGATACAAGACTGACCCCGGGGATAAGCACCATTTGATTATTGATGAGGAAGCGGCAGACGTGGTGCGGCAGATATTCAGGTGGGCGAGGGAGGGGCAGGGGAAGCAGCATATTGCCAATATGCTCAATGAACGGGGAATCCTCAATCCCACAGGCTACAAGCGCCTTAAGGGCTTGCCATACCGCAACGGCGGCTCAAAGCCCGGGTATGAGCTGTGGAATAAGCTGACGGTCTCACGTATGCTGTGCAATGAGATGTACCTTGGAACGATGGTGCAGGGCAGGGCGAAAAAGCTTAGCTACAAATCAAGACATTCGGTCACGGTGCCGGAAGACCAGTGGTTCCGTGTGGAAGGTACCCATGATGCGATAATTGACCGTGAGACCTTCGACTGCGTGCAGACCCTTTCCCAAAGGCGCACCCGCAATGACGGAGCGGGCGAGATCCATGCGCTGGCGGGACTTGTCCGCTGTGCCGGCTGCGGAAGCACAATGAGCAAAACCTCAAACCAATACAAGGGTCAAGCCCGCAGCTATCTGCGGTGCAGGCTGTTTGTAACCAGCTCTTCTCAGAGGTGCTCACGGCATTCAATCCGTCTTGACGAGCTGATAAGCGTCATTGAACAAAGGGTGCGGCAATATGTAAATGACTATTATGAGCTTGGCGATGCAAACAGGCTGATTGATGATACTGAAAAGGACAAAAAAAATAGCTCCGCCGAAAAAGAGCTGGGCAGTATTTCCGCCCAAATAGAAAAACGCGCTGCGGCGCTGAAAACCCTCTATCTTGACAAAGTAGACGGCCTGATCGACGACGAACAATTCCGCAGTATGAACGCCGATTTTCTTTCGGAAAGGAAGCGGCTTGAATTGCGCAAGGCAGAGCTTGAGCGCCGGCTGAATGAAGTGCAAAGCGAAGCAAACGGCAGGGAAACCGCCCTTGTCAGAGCGCGGGAGCTGCTTAAGCTGGACACGGTACCGCGCGAGCTTATGACGCTGCTTATTGACCGGGTCGAGGTTGGCGAAAAGGACAAAGAAGCCGGGACACAAGCGGTTCATATCCTTTGGCGGTTTTAGGGAGCTGCCTTTTGTGTACTATGTATCACTCGCATGGGGGGCGGTGCCGTCCATAATGGAAAGGGGCGGCTGCTCCAGTATTACGCCGTCAAGGGAGTCGGGGGCAGACGCGCAGAGAATATCCTCCCTTATGCCGTCCTGATAAAAATGCTCGGCCAGCCGCTTAATTGTGGTTGCCTTGCCGCAGCCGGGGCCGCTTTTGACATAGTAGCTTTCTCTGCCGAAATCCTCGGCGGCAGCATCGTAAAACATGGGAACAAACCCGTTTTTCGAGTTGGTGCCAAGGAAAAAGGCGCAGGTTTTCTTTGCCATATATAAATACCTCCATATATTTTTCGTCATCACAGTATATGTATTTCAGCCTATATGTGATATTTACTTAATGCAAAAATGAAAAAACCGCCCCCCGCGCGTTGCGCAGGGGGCGGGGAGCTTATCAGTTGATGATGTTTATGCTGTCCTCGGTAAATGGCAGCTTTTTCTTTTTCTTCTGAGGGGAGGAAGGGGGCATGGGCATTATCAGTGCGTCCTTGGGGTCAGGGCCCCGGGCGGCGATGACGTCACAGGGCAGAATTTCCATAAGGCGCTCCGGCGTAATGTCGGTCTCTGACGCCAGGCGGTTGGCCTGCTGGGTCAAAATATGCTCAAAAATATTGCGCACGCCGCGGGCGTTTCCAAAGGAAATGGAGTTTTTATTGCCAAGCTCGATTGAGTAACGGACTTCCTTTTCGGCCTCTTCGCCAAGGGTGTAAAAGCCTTTTTTACATTGCAGCTTGAAAATATCCACCATTTCGTTCAGGGTATAGTCGTCAAAATGCAAATAGCGGTTGAAGCGGGATTCCAGCCCGGGGTTTGAATGGATAAAATCATCCATAAGCCCGTCATAACCGGCCACGACCACCACAAGATCCTCCCGCTTGTCCTCCATGGCTTTCAGCAGAGTGTCGATGGCCTCATGGCCGAAATCGTTGTCACCTTTGTTGGAAAGACCGTAGGCCTCATCGATGAAAAGCAGACCCCCCATGGCTTCGCCGATGACCTTAGAGGTTTTAATGGCGGTTTGACCCACATATCCGGCCACAAGGCCGCTGCGGTCAACCTCCACCAGGTGACCCTTGGAAAGTATGCCCAGAGAGCGGTAAATCTTGCTCATCAGGCGGGCAATCATGGTTTTGCCCGTCCCGGGGTTGCCGGAAAAGACCATATGCAGCGACATGCTTGTGGTGGGGAGCTTATGCTCCTTCCGCATGTTATAAACGGTCACCATGTTTATGAGGTTGTTGACCTCTTTTTTTATGTTATCAAGGCCGATGTAGGTGTCCAGCTCCGCTTTCAGTTCTTCGATTGTGGGCACCGGCTCCTCGGGGACAGGGGCGGGGGCGGCCTCCTCCGGTCCGCCTTCAACAGCCTGCTTAGGCGCATCCTTTTCAGGCTGCGGGACAGGGGGAGCGTCGGGCTTTTTAGGCTGCGGCGGCGGTGAAGCGCCCCACAGGTCGCTGGAAATACGGCCAAGGCTGTTTTCTGTCATAGTGCGGATAAGCTCCAGCTGCTGTATGATAATTTCATCTTTTTTATCCATGAAAGGCACTCCTTAATGAACATATACAATCACTATATACTAAAGCCCAAAAAAAATCCACCGGTTTAGAGCATTTTAAGCCGATTGCGGAAATAAAAATATCCCCCTCTTTTGAAGAGGGGGATAGGGGCAGGGCGAGATGAAGTATTACTGCTGCGGCAGCTGGTTGTCAGCCGTGCGGATGACCGAGAGAACGAGAATATAGGCCACGAGGCCGCATATCATACCGGCAATAGCCAGAGAGGGCAGCAGAAACATCAGGCAATAGGTGAGGGAAACCAGAACGCCGTAAATAGTATAACGCTGCATTATAGTGCGGGAAAGGTCTTCAAGGCCGGAGAGCGCCGCAAACCCGGCGATGCCGGAGCAAAGGTAATACAGCGCCACAAGATCCAGAACAAAGAAAACAAATGCCACAAGGATCGCAAAAAAGCCGCTGCCGAAGATAGGCCAGCTCAGATCGTCAAAAACAGACATGGGAAGAAGAATGCCGTACAGGGAAATAGCAGCGGCAAAGCAGCGGTTTACTTCCTTGAGGCGGGACAGGCCTCTCAAAACCAAAATCACCCCAATTGTGTCGGGGATAAGATCCAAACCGTTTATTCTGAAATCAAAAAAGCTCATCAGCAAGCCCCAAAAAATCAGGGACAGCGCGCCTTGCGGCAAATACATAGTGACGCGGTTGTTTTCTTCCATTTGTTGTATCCTCCTTGTCTGTAAGCCCTCCGATAATTTATATTTTAGCACAAAAAAGGTAAAGCATCCAGAAAATTCATACAAACCATCAATCGGCGGGGCAGCAGGCAGCTTGCTGAAGCCTCCCATCTGTGGCATAATGCTGACAGAGGCTGTCAACATTTGCGCGGAGGTGCAACATGCAAATATCCCGCCTGTTTGAAATAGTGTATCTCCTTGTGGAGAAAAAGACCGTAACGGCAAAGGAGCTGGCACTGCGCTTTGAAGTGTCGACCCGGACGGTGTACCGATATATAGACACCCTTGCCGAGGCGGGTGTGCCGGTTTATGCCAGCCGGGGCAAGGGCGGCGGCATACGCCTGGCTGAGGGCTTTGTTCTTGAGCGGCTGCTGCTCTCGGCGGATGAGCAGCGGGATGTGCTTTCCGCGCTTGAGGGGCTGTCGGCCACCAGCCATCAGGGGGCAAACGCCGCCCTCGGCAAGCTGTCGGGATTGTTCAGGCAGCAAAGCCCCCACTGGATAGAGGTGGATTTTTCCGATTGGCGAAGCGCTGACAGGAAAACCTATGAAACGCTGCGGGATGCCATATTAGA
>JAVBSJ010000059.1:0-12084 GCA_031547105.1 Oscillospiraceae bacterium | reverse complement strand
AAAAAGTAACTGGCCGCCCGCGCCACTAGCGGGAATCCACAGATAGGAAAACGCATATTACAAGGGCACAAGACAGGGGCATTAAATAATATGGGCTTTCAAGGAACGGGATAAGGGAATGGAAAATAAAGAAGCACCAGCACAAAAGAAAGTCATAAGGCAAAAAAGCGTTAGGGGTCCGGGGGGAGTCGCAACCCCCCGGCGTTTTTGAATACTTTTTAGCGCTAAAAAGTATTTGCCCCCGCGGCATGAGCGGAGGCTGAAGACAGCATTAAGCAAAATATAAAAGTAAGTGACCGCCTGCTGCGGCAGGCACCCCTTTCCGTCTCCGCGGAAGGGGAGACGAGGGAGAAAAGGACAGGGTCATTAAATAATAGAGGTTTTCAAGGAACGGAAAAGAGAATGGAAAAATAGAGCGTGAAAATAAAACGAGTTAAGAGAGAGCGGACGAGAGAGCGGAAGAGAGAGCGGAGGCGAGAGCGAGAGAGTAGGTAAACATAAAAAGAAGCTGTTTGTAAACGTAGGAGCTTATTTCTGGCACCCATGGGGATTCTAGCTGATGAGCCTACAGATATAGTCTGGCAGCGAGGAGAAGGCGCGGAGGGGTCTGGGGACGCATGCGCAACGTACCCAGTGTTTTTGGTTACTTTTTACACTAAAAAGTAACTGGCCGCCCGCGCCATAAGCGGGAACCACAGATCGGAAACAGGACTATGGTAAAAGTGATTATTGCCCCCAAAAGGCTGCGCCTTTTCAGGGACCCCGCTGATTAGATAAGCCACGGCGCATAGCGCCGGCTCGCTCGCGCTCGTTAAAAGTATTTGCCCCCGCGGCATGAGCGGAAGCTGCAAACAGGAATAAAGTGAGCCAAAAGAGCATCTGCCCTCCGCGGCATGAACGGGGACCACAGATAGGAAAACGCATATTACAAGGGCACAAGGCAGTAGGAGATTAAGAATAGGAGTTTTCAAGGAACGGAAAAAGAAAACGAGATAAGGGAACGAGATAAGGAAATGAGATAATGGAACGAGATAAGGGAGGCACTTGTTCAGAAAGACGGTCTTTCTCCTAAAATTGAAAATTAACCGAATAGCCATTGAAAAAATGTGTAAAATGCAATATAATACTCATGTTACGCGTATCCGCGCAACATACACAACAAAATAAGGTGATTGTTTTTGCCGCACTAGCCGGGGCACTAGCGGAGCCCTGTTGCCTGAAGTCCGCTATAGCAGGGGTGAATGTGCGTTGAGGGAATAGCTGAGGGCTGCCTAGCCTTGAAAATCTGGCGTTGAGAGACCGGTCCTGCGCAATGGTCTGCCGTGAACCATGTCAGGCGGGGAACCGAGCAGCATTAAACGGCGAATGACCGTGTGCCGCAGCCAACCGGTTTTGAGTCGGATTTTCATCAAGCGGGTCTTCGGATATTTTCGAGGCGCAATGTGCGGCAAAAACAGTCACTTTTTTTCTGTTCAAAGGGAGGGAACCCCTTGTCCAACATGGCACTATACCGCAAGTATCGCCCCTTGACTTTTTCTGATGTTGTGGGTCAGGCTCACATCACCGACACCCTTAAGGCACAGGTGGTGGGCGGGCGCCTTTCCCATGCCTATCTTTTTACCGGAACAAGGGGTACCGGCAAAACAACCTGCGCTAAAATCCTGGCGCGGGTCATTTGCTGTGAAAATCCGCAAAACGGCGACCCCTGCAACGAATGCGCGGCCTGCCGCGCGATACTCAGCGGCGCTGCCCTGGATATAAACGAAATTGACGCCGCCTCCAATAACGGTGTTGATAATATAAGGGAGCTTCGGCAGGAGGCGATGTACACCCCTGCCGAGCTTAAGTACCGCGTGTATATTATTGACGAGGTGCATATGCTTTCGGCCGGCGCCTTTAACGCGCTGCTGAAAACGCTTGAGGAGCCCCCTGCCCATGTGGTGTTCATTCTGGCTACAACCGAGCTGCATAAGGTTCCCGCCACCATACTTTCCCGCTGCCAGCGTTATGATTTCCGCCGCATTCCCGCCGAGATCATTTCCGCACTTCTTGAGGATATTGCGGCAAAGTCCGGCGTCAGGCTTGACAGCGGTGCCTCCGCCCTTTTGGCCCGAATGGGGGACGGATCTGCCCGCGACGCGATTTCCCTTTTGGATCGCGTGTACAGCGAGGGCGCGCATATAGATGTGGACGCGGTCACGCGGGCGCTGGGGCTGGTGCCCGGTGACGAAATAATTGATATTTTTGAGGCGATAAAAGCCCGGAATGCCCCCGAGGCCGTTGCCAAATACACTGCAAGCTATATTGCAGGACGTGATATAATTTCATTATTTGACAGTTTGTTATCGCTTATTAGGGATATTTATTTGTTTAAGGCCACCAAGGAGCAGGGCTTCCTGCTGTCCCAATGGGCGGGAGAGGTTCCGGAAATGGCAAAAAGCTGCGACGGAGCTTTTTTGGAGCAGTGCATAGAGAGCATTAATTTCTTCCTCAGCCGCACTACCCGCACAGCGGCAAAACGACTGGACGGAGAAATGTGCCTGATAAAAATGGCGCTGCCGCAAAGAGAGCAGGGTTATATGCAGACGCCCCAGCAGGGTGCGGCAAAGAAGGCGTAGCCTGCGCCAATTGCGCCCGCTGTCAAATATGATACGGCTAAAGCCCAGGAGCTTGCACCCGCACCGCCTGCGGAGAGAGAAGACAGCCCGCCGTGGGAAGAAGAAAAGCCTCAGGCAGAAGTGCATTCGGAAGCGCGGGAAGCGGCTGAAGCCCCAAAACCGCAGACAGAAAGCAAGAAGGAAAACGCCGCTCCGGAATCGGATAAAGCAACAGATACCGTAGAGGCAGCGTCCGCGCCTTCCTCATCGGGCGGGGCAAAGGAGGACTTCAAGGCGTTTTGCGCCGCGGTGGGGGCTAAGGTCAACTCGGCGGTCAAGACCTACCTCGGCCTTTCGGAGCCCAGATACGAAAACGGCGGCCTTTGCATAGTGGTTCTGGCTGAGGCCATGGTTTTTATGGATAAGCCGGATGTAAGAAGCGTTTTTGAAGAAGCGGGCGCCGCTATAGGGCTTGCCTTTGTCCATTTGGAAAAGAAGAAGCCCGCCGAAAAGAAAAATCCCCTTGCCGACATCCGCGCACGGGCGGAGGGGCTTGGGATAGAAATAAAAAAATAAACTCTCAGGAGGAAGATATATGAAACCCGGTAAAATGCCCCAGGGCGGCGGATTTAACATGAACGCCCTTATGAAGCAGGCTCAGAAAATGCAGGATGATATGGCAAAGCTGCAGGCCGAGCTTGAGCTTAGAGAGTATGAGGCCAGTGCGGGAGGCGGTGCCGTCAAGGCGACCGTGTGCGGCAAGCAGGTTAAGAGCCTTGTGATAAAGCCGGAGGTTATCGACCCCGACGACGGTGAGCTTCTCTGCGACCTTGTCATGGCTGCCGTCAACGAGGCGCTGCGCATCGGTGAGGAAACGGCTGCTGCCGAAATGCAGAAAATCACGGGCTCTATGCCCAATATGCCCTTCTAAGCATGAAGCATTACGCGCCGCCGCTTGAAAAGCTTATAGAGCAGTTTGAACAGCTTCCCGGCATTGGGCATAAGTCGGCCCAGAGGCTGGCCTTTTATGTGCTGGCTATGCCCAAAGAAGGGGCAGAGGCCTTTGCCAGCGCCATTTTGGAGGCAAAGACGGTCATAAAAACCTGCGGGGTATGCCAGAATCTGACTGAGGGGGACAAATGCCCCATTTGCTCCGACCCCATGAGGGACGCAGGGCTTATTTGTGTTGTCACCGACCCCAAGGATTTGATCGCGATTGAGCGCACGCGGGAGTTCAAGGGGCTTTACCATGTGCTGCACGGGGTTATCTCCCCGCTGAACGGAATCGGCCCTGAGGATCTGCGCATAAAGGAGCTGCTTGGCAGGGTAGCCAGCGAGGAGGTTGAGGTCAGAGAGGTTATTCTGGCGACCAATCCCGACACCGAGGGGGAGACCACCGCCATGTATCTCGCCCGTTTGCTGAAACCCTTTGGGGTAAAGATAACCCGCCTGGCCTACGGAATGCCGGTGGGAGGGCATCTTGAGTTCTCCGATGAAAAGACGCTTACCATGGCCCTTGAAGGGCGCAGGGAAGTAAAATAAGGAGAGGCGACATGAGCTTCCAAATTGAAAAAAAGACGCTGCCGGACATACCGGTCATGTACATCCACCGGGATTTTACACAGGAAAATATAAATCAGGGCGGCATGTTTTTCGGACAGGCGGCCGGGTATGTTGTTGCTCATGGCGGCACGCCTGCGGGCGCATTTATGCTTTACGGAGAGCCGGTGGGGGACATCATGCCTGTGGACTGCTGTATAGCCGTCAAGGGGCTTTTGCCGGAAAGCGATATGGTCAAGGCGAAGATCGTAGCCGGCGGAGAGTTTTTGATGGCTGAGATGGTGCACACCGGCAGCTACGGCAAGCTGCACGAAGCCTGGATGGAGCTTATGCGCCGGATAGACGAACAGGGCTATGAGGGATTATCGCCCATGCGGGAAATATATTTGGATGAGGATATGTCAACACCGGAGGAGCAGCTTACAACATTGCTGCTGGTGCCGGTTGTAAGAAAACAGCCATGAATGAAAAAGTATACAGCTTTGACGCGGAAATAAAAAAGGTGCCGGACATCGACGGCGCCTATGTTGAGATTCCCTTTGATGTCAAGGCGGAGTTCGGCAAGGGACGTGTGCCTGTTCATGCCACTTTTGACGGCCATCCCTATGACGGCAGCCTTGTGCGCATGGGCACCCCTTGCCATATAATCGGCATCCGCAAGGAAATCAGGGCACTTATCGGCAAGCAGCCGGGGGATAAAGTGCAGGTCACGGTACAGGAGAGGGCAAAAGAGGACAAAAAGTAGGAATAAAAGTGCCGGCTTAAGGGGGATAAACCTCTTCGGTCGGCATTCCTGATTTTAGATAGCCCGTATTTTGGACTGCGGCAGCAGAGTGGAGGACGGATAAATATGCCTGATGTGAAAATTGTTGAGTGGGAGGACAAATACGCCCCTGATTTTGTAAGCCTGTCTGTTGAGTGGCTGGAAAAGTACATTTCAGTGGAGCCTTTTGACCTTGAGATGCTTAATGACCCTCACGGTTCTATCCTTAACAGCGGAGGCATGATCTTCTTCGCCCTGCTTGCAGGAACGGCGGTGGGGACAGCCGCCATGATAAAGCTGGAGGATGGCGTGTTTGAGCTTGCCAAGCTGGGCGTTACGGAGCGCTGCAAGGGCATGAAAATCGGCAACCTGCTGATGGAGCGGTGCCTTAGCTTCGGGCGGGAGCAGGGCGCGGGGAAGGTCATCCTGTACACCAACAGGGTGCTTGTGCCGGCTATAGGGCTGTACCGCAAATACGGCTTTGAAGAGGTTCCCATGGACACAGACAAGTACCTGGAGTCGGATATAAAGATGGAGCTTTTACTGTAAAATCAGGGCGTGCCGAGAGGCACGCCCTGACGCTGTATATGCGCGATTATGCTTTGAAGGAATAGCCCTGCTGCCCCATAACGGTCTCGATGACCTCCATAGCGCCTGCGCCGATGCCGTGGAGCGCCGCCAAGTCATTCTTTGTATATTTGGTGAGCTGGGAAAGGGCGGTCACCCCCAAACCTTCGATTGCCCTTTTTGCCGGGGCTGACAGCTTATCAAGCAAAATGTCTATAGAGGGGCTGAGGCGCTTTTCGGTGCTGTGAAAGTCTTCCTTATTGCGGTTTAAGCTCCACTCAATCATCTCCACAATAAGCGCTTCAGGGAGCTCCTTGCTGTAGGGGAGCTGAAGGCTGCCCTTTGCCCATTTGAAGCCCTCAAGCCGGTCGGCAAAGCGCTCCAGCACTTCGCTGCCGGGGTAAAAGCCCATGTGGCTTGAGGCGGGGGCAAAGTGGCATACATACGCGCCGTACTGATAGTACGAGGGCATTTGCCATGTCATGCGCTCCTCAGCGTTTGGTGCGCCAAGGCGCACCAGCCTGCGCATATTTTTGAGGCGCTGCCCGGTTTCCTTGTCAAAGCTTGCGATATAAGCATCCACCGTGGTGAAGGTGATTTTTTCCTGCGGCATGTTAAGCCCCCCGTACGTATATTATTTTGCATTGCAATAGGATGAAAAAACCGATATAATGCAGTCATGCTATTTGGAAAAATATCATACTGCGCAAATTATCTCATATAAGGACAAGCTATTCAAGGCTGTTTGGAGGAAAATATGAATTATCCGTGGTTGGATGAATACTGCGCTTCCCGCCCCCACACGCAAAAGGACTATAAGGAGGAGTGGGAGGCAACCAGATACATGGTGGACGGCAAGATGTTCGCAATGCAGGGCGGCGACAAGGAAGGAAGGGCAATTATCACCCTTAAGCTTGAGCCGGAATATGGCGCATGGCTGCGGCAGCAGTTTAGCGACATTGTCCCCGGGTATTATATGAACAAGGAGCATTGGAACTCGCTTTATCTGGAGGGCGGCGTGCCGGACGAAATTGTCAGAGATATGGTTGACCGCGCCTACAGGCTGATTTTTTCATCCCTCAGCCGCAAACGGCAAAAGGAGCTGGCGGGGGAATAAGGCATATAGATAAAACGCCCCTTGCCGATATATCGCATTTTTGGAGGAAAACATGACAAAAGCTATACGCATTACGGCGCTTATTATCTGCATGGCCGCCCTTATCGGGCTGCTGGGCTGCGGCGCGGCGCCGGCAAATACAGCGCCCCCATCCCCGGAGACGGCAGGGGCAGAGGGCAAGACCGTTGCGGAAAAAATGGCAACGGGCGGCTACGCATATATTGTGGACAAAATGCAGCCGGAGCTTAAAAAGACGCTTAAAACCAACGTGCTTGAAGCGGCGTGGCAGGCTGAGGCGGCTGGCCTCGGCGCATATGTGGAAACAGGGGAAAGCACCACAAGCGAAAGTGACGGCCTTGCCGTTGTGCAAACCACGGTCAAGCTGGAAAAGGGAGAAATGCTGGTCACCACTTCCTTTGACGGAGACATGAAGATCGCAGGGCTTTATATCAAGCGCACCTCCGGCGCTGCGGCAGGGGCAATCGAGCTTGAGCTGCCCGAGGGCGCCAGGGAGATTTCCATAACCCTTTTTGCAGGAACGGAAAAGGAGCTTAAGGGCATGGTTATCCTTCCCGCCGTATGGGGGGAAAATGCCCCCGCTGTTGTTTTTGCGCAGGGCTCAGGCTCCACCGACATGAATGAAACCATCGGCCCCAACATGCCCTTCCGCGATATTGCCTATGGTTTGGCAGCGCAGGGGATAGCCTCTGTCCGCTATGACAAAATGTCCTTTTCTCACCCCGAGCTTTTTGCCGACAGAACCTTTACTGTAGACCTTGAATATCTTGAAGCGGCGCTTGAAGCCCTGCGGGTCATCAGGGAGCAGGGGGCGGGGCAGGTGTATATGCTTGGACACTCACTTGGGGGAATGCTGACGCCATATATCATGCAGCAGTCCCAGGGCGGGTTTGCAGGGGGAATCATCATGGCCGGCTCACCCCGGAAGCTGACCGATATTGCCTATGACCAGAATATGGAGATGGTCAACCTGATGGGCACGGTGGAGCAGGTGCTCAACAAGGTCGCAGTCGACTCGGAAAAAAGCAAGGTTGACAAAATCGACAGCCTGAGTGAAGAGGATTTGCTGAAGGTCACTCTTTTCGGCATGCCCGGCCCCTATATAAAGCATCTCAATGGGATAGATGCCGCGGCTGTCGCCGTGGAAAACGGCCTGCCGCTGCTGCTTTTGCAGGGGGACGAGGATTTTCAGGTCAGAAAAACCCGGGATTTTGAGCCTTGGCAGGCCGCCCTCTCGGAGTTGGGAGATAAGGCGCAATACAAGACATATCCCGGTCTCAGCCACTTGTTTCTGGCCGCCCACGGCGGTATTTCCGTCGGGCTTGAGGCCTACGCAACCCCCGACACGGTGGATCAGACGGTTATAGACGACATTGCCCGTTGGATATTGGGCGATAAATAAAATGACGCGCCCTGCGGTTTACCGCAGGGCGCTGCTATATTTGAAGAAGCGGGGCAAAAGTGCCAGGACTATTTCTTAGCCTGCCTGACCATGGTATAGCTGATCACCGAACCGCCTACGGGCTCCTCGGCTGTGACCTCATAGCCATAATGCAGGTACATATCGCGTGTAGAAGCTCTTTGGGTGGTCAGCTCACTGGGGTAGCACTTTTCATCCAGCCATGCCAGCATAGGCCGCATCAGCTTTGAGCCTACCCCCTTGCCCTGATGGGCAGGATGCACTACCACAGGAGCCAAAGTGAAGTAGGGGGGCTGAATGCTTTTATCCTTATTGGCGCCCATGCCGCTGGCAAAGGGGAGCCAGCGTTCCTTTACATAGGACGGAAGGCCTGCAAAGGGATCGTAGCCGGCGGCTGCGGGCTTTTGCTCTTCTTTTTGTGCTTCGGCAGCCTCGGGCTTTGGCATAACGGGAATCCATGTGCAGGCCCCCAGAATCTCTCCGTTTTCCTCTGCCACATCTATGAGGTTGTGGACAAGGCAGGCCTTGATGCGGTAGGTGAACATCTGCCTTAGAAACTGCGCGCGGACATCCCTGTCCTCGGACATATACTCATAAAGGGGTGTATCCAAGAAGGCGGCCACTGTGACATCCAGCACTTTTTCAAAATCTTCGGCGGTCATTTTCCTTATTTCCATGCTTAATCTCCCATTATCTGTATTTTGTCTTTACATTAGCTAATGATAATGGTATATTATCAACATAACTTTCCTGTGTCAAGTATGCACTTTTTTGTAAGGTTACCTACATAAAAGTAAGTAAGGGGGTGACGGCATGTCCGAGGATAAGCGCTGCCCGATTGAGGCTACATTGAGCCTCATCAACGGCAAGTGGAAGCTTATTATCATGAAGGAGCTTTCTAAAGGCCCGGTGCGTTACGGTGTGCTTGAGAAGGCGCTTCCCGTAAGTGCGAAGGTCTTGACCCAACAGCTTCGCGAGCTGGAAGGGGACGGGCTGATAGTCCGCACCGTCTTTCCGGAGGTTCCGCCAAGGGTGGAATATGCTCTGGCAGACAAGGGCGTCAGTATATACAGTGTGTTTTCCGAAATGCGGCGCTGGGGCATAATGGAGGGGGACTCAATCGACGCCAAGTGCAGGGGCTGCAAAAACTGCATTCCCTCCGATTATTATCGAAAGAATACCCAGGCTTAATAAAGAAAGTGAGTGAAGAGAATGAACATTAAGCAAATGGCACATGAGGTTCAGGAAAAAGTCGTAGCTTTCCGCCATGACCTGCATAAGCATCCCGAAGCCAGCCTGCAGGAGTTTCGCACCACAAAGCAGATAGCCGCCGCCCTTGACCAGCTTGGCGTCAGCTATCGTCTGCTTGACCCCACCGGCCTTGTGGCTGAGATTAAGGGCGGCAAGCCGGGCAAAACGGTCGCCCTCCGCGCCGATATAGACGCCCTCTCCATTCAGGAAAAGACCGATTGTGAGTTCAAAAGCATAAATGACGGCATGATGCACGCCTGCGGGCATGACACACACGCGTCTATGCTGTTGGGCGCGGTTACGGTGATAAACCAGCTTAAGGATCAAATATCCGGCAATGTGCGCTTCATATTCCAGCCTGCGGAGGAAGTGGCCAAGGGCGCAAAGCTGGCTGTTGCCCAGGGTGCTATTGAGGGCGCCGACGCAATATTCGGCATACATGTTTCGGTTATGACGCCGGTGGGCCGCCTGCAATCCTGCCCCGGCCCCATTTGCGCCGCAACCGATATATACAAGGTCACCATCAAGGGCAAGGCATGTCACGGTGCGGCGCCTCACACCGGCATGGACGCAACCGTTTGCGGTGCGGCCATGGTTATGAACCTGCAAACTATGGTCTCCAGAGAGTTTTCACCCATGGAGCCGCTGGTGGTTACGGTTGGTTCCTTCCATTCGGGCAGCCGCTTTAACATAGTTTCGGGCGAAGCTGTGCTTGAGGGGACTATACGTTCCTTTAACCCCGAGCTTCACGCGCAGATTCCCGGAGTGCTTAAGCGCATTTGCGAAAAAACTGCCGAAACATATCGCTGCGAAGCTGTTGTTGAGTATGAAGCTATCACCGAGGTCACCGTAAACGACCCCGCCATGTTTGAGCTGGGAATGGAAGCGGCACGCAAGGTCTCCGGTGATGTCATGCAGTGCGAAAAGGCCACCGGCGGTGAGGATTTCTCCGAGTACACAAAGGTTATTCCCGGCGCCTTCTTCCGTCTGGGCTGCGGCGGCAACTGGCCGGGGCATTCCGACCATTATGAGGTTGATGAAAGCAGCTTTGAGACAGGCGTTGCCTTCCATGTGCAGGTGGCGCTGGACTTTTTGGCAAAATAGCGCAGCGACAATCTAAACCGGCTCCGGAAAGGGGGCGATTTAGATATGGACAAGTCACAGCGAATATTTATATTATGAATGGTTGGGTTATGTATGTTGCCGGAAATGTTCAAGTTTCATGAAAATGAAATCGATTACGCCAATAAGTTTATTGAGGATTTAATCAATGCCGTGCCGGTGTCGCTTAATTTTTGGAGCACCAAGACGCAGGTTTCAGTTTTAGCAAACAATGCCGTTATGGATGTTTTTAAAGTTAAAACACCCGAGGAGTTTAACGAGCTGTTTTTGGAATTATCCCCCGAATATCAGCCGGATGGTGTTTTAACGGCTGAAAAAGCACAGATGAATGTTCAAAAGGCTTTTGCCGAGGGCTTTGCCCATTTTGAATGGATGCATCAGACTAAGGATAAAGAGCTGATCCCTGCTGAGGTTGCTTTGGTCAAGATAGATCATAAGGATGACATCTTTGTCGCCGGCTTTGTGCGTGACCTGAGGGAGCTTAACAAAACCATAAAGCTGCTCAAAAATATGGAAAACCTTGCCTTCACCGATGAGCTTACGGGAATATACAACCGCCGCTATTTTATGACGTGCGCGCAGGATCTTCTTATTGACGCCAAAAAGTGCCAAAACAAGTTTTTCATCATAATGTTCGACGGGGATAAGTTTAAGTCTGTTAATGATACATACGGCCATCAGGCAGGCGACTATGTTTTGAAGACCACTGCCGATATTGTAAAGCACACGTTGAGAGCCAATGATATTATCGGCAGATACGGCGGGGAGGAGTTTATAATCGCCCTCACCTGTCTTGAAACAAAAAATGCCAAGGATATTGCGGAAAGAATACGGGGTTTGATCGAAGCGCATGAGTTTGCCTTTAACGGGAAGGTGATTCCGTTTACCATCAGCCTGGGAATTGCGGAAGCCCATCCATACTCATTGCAGATCGAGGATGTTATTTCTAACGCTGATAAAGCGCTGTACCACGCAAAGTCTGTCGGCAGAAACCGCGTTGAGCTGTTTACAGATATAGAAGGCCTGTTAGAATAAGCAAGACAAATGAAAAGAAGGTTGGGGTTTCCCAACCTTCTTTATTGTGCCGGTACAAAGGGCTGATTTTATGCCATAGGGGGCGAGCTTACTTCGCCCCGGTGCAAAGCTTTTCAAGAACCTTGATGAAAAGATTAAACACCCGCTCAAAGGAGCCCAGATCGACACACTCGTCAGGCGTATGGGCGCCGCTGGCGTTGGGGCCGAGGCCGACAATGTCCAGCCCGGGCAGCAGGGCGCGGAACACACCGCATTCGGTGCCGCCGTGCACAGCCTTAATAACACCTTCCTTGCCGCTCATTTCCGTATAGGTGTCCATCACCAGCTTGCGTATTTTGGAATCGGGGTCAAAGGAGAAGGCGGGATAGCCGCCGGTCACCTCACACTGGGCGCCTGCGGTGATTGCGATGTCATACACCACATCGGCGATGGAATTGACAAGGCTGTCCTCGGCAGAGCGCACTGTGACCTCATAGCTGACGCGGCCTGCGCCGGTAGTGACAACGCCGACGTTGAGGGAGGCATTTGTAAGCCCCTCGATAGCCATGCTCTTCATCATCATGCCGTTGGGCAAGACATGGCTTAGGTGGACTATCTTCATTGTGGCTTCAATGTCAAAGGCCTTTTCGGCGCT
>JAVBSJ010000138.1:0-3821 GCA_031547105.1 Oscillospiraceae bacterium | reverse complement strand
GAAATCAGTAAGCTCAACACTGTCAAGAGACATGGGAATGCTTCCCACCTCATATTGGCTGAGCGCAAGCTCGGTCAGGCGCACAAACTCATCATAGGAAAGCTCCTCTTCACCGAACACCTCTTCAAGCTGGGCAAGCACATTTTCGACGGCTGCATACACGGCGGAATATTCCGCCCCCTCTTGCTCCCGCCCCTCACGCTTGAAGCCGGCTATTCTCTCTTCAATTGACCTTTCAAGTTCAATATCCTTTATAAACCCAAGCAGAGCCGAGCTGAACTCCCGCCCTGTGCCGCATTTGGAAAGCTGTGCCTTAAAAGCTGCCAGAGGCGAAAACACCCTCTCTCTCAGCTCATTTATCTCATTAAGCAGCGCTTCATCATTGCCGCTGAGGTCATAGCCTGCGGTGCTCATCGTCCACCGCTCGGCCCATTTGCTTCCAGCTATATGCCAGGTATTAAGATAATTCTCCAGCCGCTCCTGCCCGTCCTTATGGGCGCCGGCAAAGCCGCTTTTTATATACGCCAGCATGCTGTCCATGCCGAAGCTGTCCCGCACCGCCTTCATTGCGCTTACCACGCTGACAGCGGGGGGATTGCTGATCAGGCTTTCCTTGCGCGCAACATACAGCGGCACCCCATACCTGAAAAAAGCCTTCATCATATGATGCTGATATTCATCCGCACCGGCGCTTACGACAGCAATATCCCGCAGGCGCGCCCCTTCTTCCAAAACCAGCCTTCGGCAGGAGGCCGCTATCAAATCGCATTCATCGGATATGGTTTTGCACCCGTATATCGTTACAGCCCCGCCGGCTCCTGCAAAAGGCTTTGAAGCATAGTCAAAGAGCGCCTTTGCCAAATACGCGGTGACCTTTGCTTTGTCGCTTGCATTCTCGGGCGGAGCCTCTATACGGCATTCCTGCCCCATAGCTTCTGCCATCCGTACAAGACGCCCCTTGGTTTTGATCTGGCTCATAAACAGCGCTTCGTCTTCTCCCCCTTTTATTGCGATGACTGTGCGTGAGGACAGAGCCATTATTTGTTCCAGCAATGTGTATTCTATAGCGGTAAAGCCGTCAAAGCCATAAAGATAGACATTTGCGCCGCTAATGCCGCTGTGCTGGGCTGCGTATGGGACGGCCAATTTAATCAAATCGCCGCTTTGCACCGCCAGCCCCTGACAAAGGCCGCAATAGGCCGAATATATAACCGCCATCTCCTTCAGCCTTTGGGAAAGCCCGGAGGTGGCCGTCAAAAACTCCTCCGGCGTTATTCCGCTGGATTTAAGCTCATCAGCCACATCTATAAGGCCTGCAAGCATGTCGGTGCGCCTCGCGGCCTTGGCATGGTATTCCAATAAAGGCTGCACCGCACGCACGGCCTTGTGCATAAGCATTATCCGTGCGCTTTTATCCGCATGAGGTATCTTTATACCCGCGCTTGCCAGCACCCTTTCCGAAAGGCGCGTCAAGGTTGTGACGGAGGCATAAGCCGCCCCCCGGTTGCCGCAGGCTTCAAGCATGGCGCGCTCCGCGCGGTGGGAGTCGGTTTCAGGCACTATTATCAAGTGCCGCCCCTCTGTAAGGCCGCCTGAAACATAACTGTACAGCCGGTCGATATTATCTTTTTCATGGCTTCCGTTTATCAAAACAAGCATGACGCATCCCCCATGTGTGACCTATCATATAAAAATAATATAACATTTTGTCGCGCCGCGTGCTATTGCTTTCGGCAGTTTTCTGTAATATAATTATCAAATAATTATATTTTTTGCAGAAAGGCGGAAAACAATATGAAAACAGCGATAAAATGCGGCAAGCTCTTCGATTCTCAAACCGGCACAACGGCTGAAAATATGCTCGTGCTGACCGACGGCAAAAACATCACCGATGTTCTCCCCTGCCCCCAGGTAATGCCCGAGGGGTATGAAATTATTGACCTTTCCGATTCCTTTGTCATGCCCGGCATGATTGACGCCCACGTTCATATCGCCTCCACAGGCGAAAATGATACATACAGCGCCACAAACGGCCTTGTAGGCGATTTTGCCATACGCTCCCTCATCAATGCCAAGAAGGATCTTATGGCCGGCTTTACAACCGTGCGTGACTGCGGCGGACAGGGCTTTTGCAATATTTCGGCCAGAGACTCTATTGCCAAGGGTGATTTCCCGGGCGCCAGAATCTTCACCTGCGGCGGCGGTCTCAGCTCCACAGGCGGCCACGGCGACACACACTTCAGCCCATATCTGACCTCCTCCCTTGGCTTTGGCGCGGTTGACAGCCCCGATGCCGCCAGAAAGGCCGTACGCTACAACATCAAATACGGCGCTGAGTTTATAAAGGTCATGGCTACAGGCGGTGTTATGTCCCTCGGCACTACCGTCGGCGCGCAGCAGTTCACACTTGACGAGCTTAAGGCCATAACCGAAGTCGCAAAAATGTACGGCGTCCACACAGCCGCCCATGCCCATGGCACAAGTGGCATAAAGGATGCCGCCCGCGCAGGCATTACATCCATTGAGCACGGTATGATGATGGATGATGAAGCGGTCGACCTCTTCTGCCAGCACGGCACATACCATGTCCCCACCATTATCGCGGCTGAGCGTATTGTCACCTGCGGCAATGAAATGGGTCTGAAGCCCTGGATGATTTCCAAGGCGCAGCAGGTTCTTGACCGCCATGAGTGGGGCGTAAGAGAGGGACTGAAGAGGGGCGTCAAGTTCTCCTTCGGCACAGACGCCGGCACCCCCTCCAACTTCCATGGAAAGCAGGGCTATGAGTTTGAGCTTATGCTCAAGTTCGGCTTCAACGTCACCCAGACCCTTGTTGCCGCCACCAAGACAAACTCAGAGCTTTTGCAGCTTAATGACAAGCTGGGCTCTGTGGAAAAGGGCAAGCTGGCCGACATAGTCGCCTTTAAGAAGTCCCCCTATGATGACATAACCATTATGAAAGACTGCGCCTTCGTCATGAAGGAAGGGGTCGTCTACAAGCAGTAAAAGCTAATAAAATACAAAAGGCTGCCTCTCCGGGGCAGTCTTTTTTTGTCCGCATATACCCAAGCAAAAGCCGCTTTTTTGCGGATTTCCGCTTTCATTTGTTGAGATTGCACAAACTGACAAAATGTGATATACTATATTGAATTGTCTTAAATACAACAACTTTATTATAATGGAGAAAAAAATGGAAGAAAAGCTTTTCGGCTCTCTGTCTCTTTCGCAAGAGATTTTGAGGGCAATTGAGGATGTGGGGTACCCTGAAATGACCCCAATCCAGCAGAACATCATCCCCTTTGTTTTACAGGGGCGTGATGTTATAGGGCAGTCCAGCACCGGAACGGGGAAAACCGCCGCCTTTGCCATCCCTTTGGTGGAAATGGTTGAGCCCAGCGGAGAAGGCAAAACACAGGTGCTGGTCCTCGCCCCGACCAGGGAGCTTGCAATACAAATCAGTGAGGAGTTCCGCAAGTTCGCAAAATACAAGCCGGGGGTCAAAACGGTCACCGTTTACGGCGGGCAGACTATTATGATCCAGATACGGGCGCTCAAAAAATGTGAAATCGTCGTCGGCACCCCGGGGCGCATTATTGACCATCTTCACCGCGGCACCCTCAAGCTGAACGACATCCAAACAGTAGTGCTGGATGAAGCCGACGAAATGCTTGACATGGGCTTCCTGGACGATATTCGGTATATCCTCCGCGCCTGTCCCGAAAAACGGCAGACACTTTTGTTTTCCGCTACAATGCCGTCCGAAATACTGCGGATAACCGAGCGGTTCCAAAAAAATCCTGAGCATGTCAAGGGTGATGACG
>JAVBSJ010000021.1:0-31583 GCA_031547105.1 Oscillospiraceae bacterium | reverse complement strand
CGCCGTGGGACAGGTGATAAACCACGAGTTTGGGAAAAAGGTCTTTCCGCTAGGCTAAGCCGACAGCGGTCAAAAAAGGGCGCTGAAGAGGCTTGTTAGCTTTGCAGGGTGCCTGCGCATTGATTGGGGAACTGCTTTACCCTTGCGGTAAAGCTTAATATGAAATACGCTCTGAAAGCCATCCGGCTTTCAGAGCGTATTTTGTTTTGTCCGAAGTATAAATGTGCAGCCGGGCTGTGACGGCAGCTGCGCTGCGCGATAAAGCGGCAGCAGTACTGGATTTACACAGAGCGGGTGGATATTTTACATGGATGGGAAAATTATTCAATTACATCCTTTTGGTGATTGACAAATGTGATAATTATATCTATACTTTATTATTAGTTAGACAACGCTAACCGACAAGCGGTTAGCGTTGTCTAACTAATAGCTGTAAAAATAAAAAAGAGTAGGAAGAGAAGCATGAAGACAAAAAGCAAAGTTGTTTTGTCGCGGAAAGCCACTTTATTTGCACTGACAATCGCCTTCGTATTATCGGTTTTAGCGGGCAGTATATCTGCATTTTCTGATGTGGAAGGCCACTGGGCACAGGAAACGATAGAGCAAATGGCAGAGAAATCAGTTGTGGCGGGATACCCTGACGGCACATTCCGCCCGGATGATAAAATCACAAGGGCAGAGGCAGTGCAGCTCCTGCAAAATATGTATCGGTACCCTGTGGAAATCACAGGGGAGTTTACAGATGTTGCGGAGGATAGCTGGTATGCAGAGGCTGTTTACGCCCTAAAGGGGCAGGGCCTTGTAAATGGCGTGAGGGCGGACAGCTTTTCACCGGCAGTCAACATTACCAGACAGGATACCGCCCTTATTATGGCAAGGCTGATTGGCATGGATAGTGCCAAGGACTACACAGGCGCACTACAAGGCTTTGACGATGGCGGAGAAGTTGCCGAATACGCCAGAAACGCGGTAGGGTATCTGGCTGAATGCCAGGTCATGCTTGGCCGTGACGGGAGCAGCTTAGCGCCGCACGCTGATATTTCACGCGCCGAGTTTTTGCAGCTTTTGTACAGGGCTGACCAGGCGCTTAAAAATGTTGCGGAACCGGAAACGCCCAAGACCGATGTGCCTTCGGGCAGCGGCTCCTCCGGCGGCAGCGGCGGCGGAAGGACAGAGCCGCAGATCGTCATTGATGAAGCGCGCAGCGGAATTGTGGAGGTTTATGGCATACATTACGCAGTTCTGGTATTTGAGAAAAAGCCGGCCGACCCTACATATAGACTGTCAGGGAATCCGCTTGTTTTCCCGCCCTCTGATGTGAATAAGAGCGGCGACATTGTGAAAATACAGCTCCCCGACGGGGCTAGCCGCACATTGTCGGTCTCAAGCGGGAAAGAGACGGTTATAATACAGCTTGATGCTTTGGGCAGCAGCAAGCTTGTGAAAAAAGAGGTAAATGCCCAGCTTACCTCTGACAACAGAGAGCCTTATATTGTTCTGACCCAGGAAACCATATCTCTTGAGCAGTACCTCAAGTTCATAAAGGTCGGAGGACAGATTTATATCAAATCTGAGGACAACCGTGTGGCGACATCGGTTTTGCGCATGGCTGCTGCCGACGCAGTTTCCAGCGCCACAAAGAATGTCCCTCCCGATTTGCAAAATGTCACGGTGGATGCCTGCATTGCAGTGCAGTTTGATATGCTGGCCAATAATTTTATCGCCCAAACGTTGGGTATTCCGGGCAGCAAGACAGCCGCCCTGCTGGAAAAGTGGGAGTGCCTGCAAAAGGGTATAGTTCTTAATAAGGCTTTTACGCTTTACGCAGATGAGCTGGGGGAAGTTGTCGACAGGGAGATAACGACAGCAGCGCTGCCAAAATACATAAAGTATCTCACGTCTTCCGGGCAATATGGTACAAAGGTGCGTTTTGACACCCATTTGCCCGACAGTGAAACACCTCCCGAAATTGCCATTTCCAGAGTGATGAAGGGCAGCGATATTCTTGCTGTGCTGAGTGAAGAAAATGAGACATGGTACCGCTACCTTACGGAGATAAGCATTCCTCACACGGCCAGCCAGACATATTTTTATCATCAGGAGTCAAGGCATGCTTTGGCGGCAAGCGGCACGGAAATAACACTTATGAGAGGCTTTGGCCCCACAGAGAATGCGGGAAGCTACGAGGTTACGTTCAAATCTGTGGGCTTTGAGGATGTTACGGTCTCCTTTGCGGTAGTCGATTATGCTCCGACCGTTTTCACCCCGACATGGAACAATGCTGAGGGCAGGCTGGAGCTTAAGCCAAACTTCACCTACTATTTCAACCGGTTTGAAATGGTAAAGGTCAACGGCGTGGAGCTGACGGAAGAGGACGGCATTGAGGTAAGCGCATTCTATAATCTGTATATCCCTTACAAATACCTGACGCCCGGCGAAAACACACTTGAGTTTATTTGCGCAGGGTTTGAGGATAAGGAAATCACCATACAGGCGCCTGACGGATTTGTAACCCCCAAATCGGCACCTACCATTGAGATGGAATATGTGCTGGGGGGGACAAAAACTCTCAGCTTCCGCTATGAGGAGACCGAGGAGGAAAGCGAGCAGGAAGAATGGCTTGACAGCTTAACAGCCGGCAGCTTCTCAATAAAATACTCCTCATACGGCACCTATACTGTCACCGGCATGTCCATAGATAGAGATGAACGGAGGATTACAGTCCAAATCAGCAATTCCTCAGGATTCTCGGTGTACTATGATGCAGTCATGACGATTGCAGTACCGGAATATGAGATTGTTAAGACAGCCTTCAAGCCGGTTACGGCAGTGCCGAACCTGACATCAGGCTGGACAAATGGCAACGACTATAAGATAGTTGACCCCACAAACGCCACCTATTCCACATATTTTACAAATGTGGAAGTCAAGCTGGGAGATACAGTGCTGATAAAGGGCAGTGATTATGTATTAGAGGGCAACGCCCTTGTCATTTACGCCCAGAACTTTGAGCCGGGAACCCATACCGCTACGCTGACCGCAAGCGGCTATCCGGTGCACCGGCTTACTATTGAGACCCCTGAAGGCTTTGTGACGCCTATGTCCGCCCCGGCTCTGTCTGCTGAAGCTGTTTTGGAGAAAAAGCCTGTCATCATTGATTTTGAGGGAGACGAGGCCTGGGGAGCGGCTATCCAAAAGGTCACAGTACAGACCTCCCTGGCGGCATCGCCTCAAGCAGTGACGAAGTATGAGATCAAGGACGGCAAATTGGTTGTCACCGACAGTAAGTTCAACTACAGCGGCAGCTATATCATCAATGTTTACTCCGCAGGCTATCGCAATACCTCTGTGACAGCTGTTGTGGTCAAGGAAGCGGCTGTGACGCTGAGCTATGAGGAAGCGGACTGCCGGTGGAGGATAAAAAGCGCGGATTCTTCTTTCTTGAGTGCGGCTGCATTCACGGTTGAGCTGAACGGCAATGCTTTAGTGAAGGACACCGATTATATTATCAAGCTGTATTATGATATGTATATCGATGTCGCGCACTTTACAGAGCCGGTAAACACTCTGACCATTACGGCAAACGGATACATGCCAATCACCCTGGAGGTGGAAAGCAAGCCCATTCCGGCAGCCGCACCGCAGCTAGAGCTCAGAGATGGTATGGTTCTCACAACGGACAAAGCCATTGTTATATACACAGAGGATGCAGCGTGGCTAAGCGGCGTGACAAAAAGCAATGTAAGCATAGCGTATGGCACCTATGGAAGCGTCAGCGTGACTGGCATTGTAACCGATATTGAAGCGGGCACACTGACAATTAACTTTACCTCAACCCTGTCTTATTCCAATACGTATGAGATCAGCGTAAAGACCGCAGGATACCGGGCAGCTTCGCTTCAGTTTAAGCCCTTTACCCCGGCGGACACCCTGAGCTACGCATGGAATGGTGACGGCAGCCTGACAATCAAGGCCAGCAAAACATCAAGCACCTATCTTGATTCGTCGGCCAGCGTTTATGTAAATGGCAGGCTGTTAGAAAAAACCAGCGACTATACATCAGGGTATGATGCAAGCTGGATTGATTATATTACCGTCAAAGCCCCGGCTTTCTCCGAGGCGGGAGAATATGAGATTGAAATCCGGAACGGCTCGAAAAATTATTTGCCGGTGATATTAACGGTTACAAAGAACTGATACCGGCCTGCAGGGCAGGGGGGCATGAATGCCCCCCTGCCTTTGCAGTCAAGCGTCTCATATAAAACTGCATTGTTTTTGCGCAGGGTTTTTGCTATATTGGGATCATAGAGTGAAAATTATGCTATTTCAATAGACAGTTAGGGAGGGGCACCGGAATGGAAGAAGCCAAAAGCCTGTATATTTTGTGGACAAATGCAGACCTGCACACATCTCAGCTGATGGTGATGATGTATGCAAGAAACAGCATGCTCAGAGGGTGGTGGGACAATGTGACGGTTATTGTCTGGGGTGCAACGGCAAAGCTGCTTGCCGAAAATGAAACGATACAGGAGCATTTCAAAATGGCAGGACAGGCAGGGGTGAGGTTTTCTGCCTGCGTTGCCTGTGCCCGGCAGCTTGGGGTTGCCGAAAAGCTGGAGGAGCTGGGAGTGGAGGTAATACCCTGGGGAGAACCGCTGACAAATATCCTGCAAAACGGGGAAAAGCTGATAACGATATGAGGCATTACGAGGGCTTTTGCGTATCAGCTTAAGCCTGCGCCTGTTGTGAGCGGCAAACAGCGCTTTACCCCTGGCTTGCAGAAGACTTCCGGGCAAAACCAAGGTGAAACCCGCCTCAGCCGTCTAGCATTTAAGGCGGATTTTTGCTATATTTAACTTATGAATGAGCTGCCGCCACGGCTGCTGCCATCAAATGCTTGCAGCAGCGCATGTGTAAGAAGGAGGATAACCTATGACCCCAAGTGAAGCCCGTATGGAATGCCGCAAAGGGGCGCTGGACGCCCCCACAGCCGGGCTATGCCCCGGCTACGCGCAGTGCAACCTGATTATTCTTCCGGCATCGGATGCCGAGGATTTCGCCCTTTTTGCCCGGCTGAACCCTGAAGCCTGCCCGGTGCTGGAGGTGCTTCCCGCAGGACAGCGTCTTACCTCCGTGATGGCGCCTGGCGCCGACATCGCAACAGATTTGCCCAGATACCGGGTCTATCGGGACGGCGTGCTTGACAGCCAGCCCACCGACATAAGCGGCTTGTGGCAGGAGGATTTCGTCTCCTTCCTCATCGGGTGCAGCTTTTCTTTTGAAGAGGCTCTTATAAATGCCGGTCTGCCGGTGCGCCATATTGAGGAAGGGCGCAATGTGCCCATGTATTTGACCAATATCCAGTGCAGACAGGGCGGCAGGTTCCATGGCCCCATGGTGGTCAGCATGCGCCCCTTTACCCCTTCTCAGGCCGAGGAGGCAAGGCGCATAACCGCGCAGATGCCCAGAGTTCACGGGGCGCCCATACATATTGGTGATCCCGCCGCCATTGGCATAAGGGACATAAGCAGCCCCGATTTCGGCGACAGCGTAACGGTTAATGAGGGCGAGGTGCCGGTTTTCTGGCCCTGCGGTGTAACGCCCCAGTCGGCAGTTATGCAGGTAAAGCCAAAGCTTGCCATTACCCATGCCCCCGGGCATATGTTTATCTGCGACATAAAGAACGCCGATCTTATGGAGCAGAAGGAGGGCTTGTAAGCCGGAGGGAAAACGTGCTTAGCATCGAAGATGTCAACAGGATACTTGACCAGGTGGCGGAAACCATCCCGCAGGAGCTGTTTAGAGAGCTGAACGGCGGCGTGAGCCTGCTGCCACAGTCAAAAACCCACTCGGAGGACACGGAGCATCTCTATGTGCTGGGAGAATATCATCGTGATATGATGGGCAGATATATTTATATTTACTACAACTCCCTAATGGCGGTTTATCCTCATGCCACAGAGGAAAGTATCCGGCCCCGCCTGCGGAAGCTGCTGCTGCACGAGCTTACCCATCATATGGAGAGTCTTGCGGGGCTGCGGGATTTGGAGGAGAAGGACGCACTGTACCTCGCCCGCTTTAAAGACCGCGGGCAGGAGGTGGACAGGTAGGCGGCTGTGACGGGCGAAATGGCTCGTTCCCCCCGCTATGGGTTAAGCTTAGCAGAGAGGAGAATAACATAAACCGCCTGCCTCTGTCACAGGTATTTAATGGGCTGTGAGACATTGAACAGCCCTGTCAGCTTGACAAAAGTTCAGAATGGTTTTGCTTAAATCGTGTAAAGAAAATCAAAAACCGGCAGTTTTTCTTGCGTTTGCGCGCGAAAATTATTACTATTGTAAATGTGATATTATGATATATAATAAACTTATATATAAAATATAAAAACCACACAAAATGGCTGTGGTGCCGGAGGTGCGCATACATATGATAAAATCGTACACTGCCTTTACAAACGAAATTGACGATGTGGAGCTGGCCGTTTCGGAAATCCTTGAGCAGCTGGATTTAGAAGGCAAGCTTTTGGGCAGCACGGTCGGAATCCTGTCTTGCTTTGCCGAGTATATCGAGTCGGGTGTAGTGGCGGCGCTTTGCGCCAAGCTGCCCTTTGATGTTGTGGGGACTACCACAATTGCCAATGCCGCCCCCAATATCATCGGAGAAACTATGCTTAACCTGATGGTCATGACAAGCGACGATGTGGTTTTCAAGGCCGGCCTGACCGACCCCATATTGTCCGAGGACATCACCCCATTCCGTGACAGCTACCAAAAGGCTTCCGCCGGTATGGAGGGGCAGCCCAAGGCCATACTCAGCTTTGCGCCTCTGCTTTTTAATGTCGGCGGAGATTTTTACGTGGAAAGCTTTGCCGAGGTATCAGGCAGAGTCCCCAATTTTGGCACCTTGGCAGTCGACCACAATCCGGATTATCACCAGTCGTGTGTTATTTATAATGGAGCGGCCTGGCGCGACCGTTACGGGTTTGTTTTAATGTACGGCAACGTAAACCCCAGGTATTATATCGGCACCATTTCGGAAGAGAAAATATTTTCGGAAAAAAGCGTTGTCACGGCATCTGCCGGCTATCAGCTTCAGACGATTAACGGACAATCGGTGATTGATTATCTTCTTTCTCTGGGCTTTGAGAAAAACGAGGAAGGTGCAATCCCGGGCATTAACTCCTTCCCCTTGATTGTCGACTATAATGACGGGACAAAGCCGGTGGTGCGTGCCATGTTTGCCCTGACACCCGATGGCCATGCCGTCTGCGGGGGAGATATTCCAAAAGGGGCAACGTTGGCTATAGGTGAGTTTGACAGCAAGGAGATACGTATAACTACTGAAGCCACGCTGAAAAAGGCGCTTGGCGAAAATGATACAAGTGCGCTGCTTATTTACTCCTGCGTGGGAAGATATTTTGCCCAGGGCGCCAACCAGACCATTGAAATGGAAAATATAAAAAGCCAGCTTGAGCAGGCGGGAATCCCTTATCTGTTTGCTTATTCAGGGGGAGAAATATGCCCTGTTTATACGAAAGAGGGGGGCTTGACCACCCGCAATCACAACAGCACTGTGGTTATTCTGGCAATTTAATTCTGCGGCTATTTCAAACCGGGGAGGTGAGCGTTTGTCAGATAATAGGGATGCCGCGCATGAGGCATGCCAGGGGGAGCTGGAGCTGCTTCGTCAGGCCTATAAAAAGCTGGAGCTGGAGCACAAAAAGCAGGGGCGGGAGCTTACGCTTCTGCAAAAGCAGATAGAGCGGAACAGAGCGGGTGCCGAAGCGCGGGAAAATGTCAGCCGCGCCATATCGGCAAAGCGGTCTGAGCTGGAGCGTTATATGAACCTCCTCCTGGGGAATTGCCCCGATATTATATTGCTGTTTGATGAGGGAAACAGGATAGTATACTGCACCGAATCCTTCCTGCGCCGCTGCAATATACCTGCATTCGGCATTATCAGGGAGACCCATTGCCGCGCTTTATTTGAACCGTTTGTGGATGAGGCTTTTCTGGAGCGCATGGATCAGGTGTTTTCCAGGCTCTTTATCGGCGGCACAACTGTGGAGCTTACCGAGACAATCGATTTCGGTAATTCGGGAATGCCGCGGACATACAGCATCCAGGTCACCCCAATGCTGAGCGAGAACGGCTCGGCAGAGGGTTCTATGGCGTTTTTCTATGACACGACCGATATTGTTGCGGCTAAAATGGAGGCCGAGCGCGCAAATGCCGCCAAGTCGGATTTTCTTGCCACCGTGTCCCATGAGATACGGACACCGATGAACGCCATTATCGGTGTTTCTGAAATGCTGAAGTCCACTGGGCTGGACGAGAGACAACTGGGCTATCTCAGCAATATAGAGCGCTCTTCACAGGTGCTTTTGACCCTTATCAACGATATTCTGGACTTTTCTAAAATAGAGGCGGGCAAGCTGGAGCTTGTGCCGGAATACTTTAAGCTGGACGACCTTTTGCAGCATTTGCAGTCTATGTTTGAGCCTATGCTTGAAAAGAAAGGGCTTAAGTTCGGCTGCAGCTTTGATGACAGGCTGCCTAAAGTCGTGCTGGGAGATCAGGCCAGAATAAGACAAATACTCACCAATATTTTGAATAATGCCTATAAGTATACAGAGAAAGGCAGTGTGCAGTTCAGCGTGACGCTTGATGCCCAAGGGGAGCTGGTCTTTACTGTTTGCGATACCGGAATTGGCATTAGGGCCGAGGCGCTTCCACGCCTTTTTAAGGCATTTGAGCAGCTTGATCTCGTCCGAAACAAAAGCGTAACCGGCACCGGGCTGGGTCTTGCAATCACAAAACGTCTGTGTGATTTGATGGACGGAAGGGTCGCGGTGGAAAGCGAGTATGGCAGGGGCTCCTGCTTTACGATATGCATTCCGCTGGAAATCGGGGCTGAAGCCGATTTGGGTGCTGAGCCGGGCGCGGATATTCCTCAGTTTGAGGCGCCGGAGGCAAGAGTGCTTTTGGTGGACGACATTGAGATTAACCTTGAGGTTACGGCCTACCTGCTGTCAAGCTACAGCATTGAGCCGGAAACGGCATCCGGAGGGTATGAGGCTATAGAAAAATGCAGGCAGAGCCGTTATGATTTGATTTTTATGGATCATATGATGCCCGACCTTGACGGCATTGAGGCCGCAAAGGCCATACGGGCCATGGGAGGAGCATGGGGTGACGTACCAATTGTTGCCCTGACTGCCGACGCCGTAAGCGGGGCAAGGGAGCGGTTTTTGAAAAACGGCTTTGACGGCTTCCTTTCAAAGCCAATGGAAATAGACGCCCTTGCTGAGTGCCTTTTAAGACTGCTTCCCAAGGAAAAAATCGTGATTCAGGAGTAACCGGGAAAAGCGCCCGCCCAGGTGTGACGCTGTGCTTTGCTGCCCGTGTGCCCATCACGGTTCGGCACCGGATGTATTCCGGCATTTGCAAAGATAAAACGGCGGCAGCTGTTTGAAAGAAAACACATATCCCCCTTTTCTCAAACCGGGAGAGCCTCAGCTCTCCGGCAAGCTGAAAAGGGGGTTTTGCATAAGGCCCGGGCAAACAGAGGGGGCAAAAAAATTTCATCATCCCTGTTCCAAAAGCGCCTGCCGCATGGTACAATTATTTCACCTGCCGTGCTATAGTATCTTGGAGGCTTGGTCTAAACCGGGTCTGTCAAAAAAGCAAGGCATAAAGCTTGTCATTTCATCGGGGAGAGATGGTAAGCTGTTTAATAAACCTATCAGCATCTCCGAAGAAATGGCCGGTTACTATGGAAAGAAACAACAACAAACGGCGGGGGCAGGGCGGCAGACAGGGCGACAAGCGTGTGCGCAGCTTTGTGGAGCTTGATGACCGCGGACAGGATTCTGCTGACAGCTTGATAATTGAAGGCAAAAATGCTGTGCTGGAGGCGGTGCAAAGCGGCCGTGAGATAGATAAAATATTCTTTGCGCAGGGGTCTGCGGGAAGCGTGGGAAACATAATCGCGCTGGCGCGCAAAAGCGGCATAACGGTGCAGGAATGTGACCGGAGAAAGCTGGACAAGCTCAGCCAGACGGGGGCGCATCAGGGGATAATCGCACAATGCGCCGCGGCGAAATATTCCGAAATAGATGATATTTTTGCCCTTGCGGAGAGCAGAGGGGAAAAGCCCCTTATAGTTTTATGTGACGGCATAACCGATCCCCACAATCTGGGGGCTATAATCCGTTCCTGCGAGATTGCGGGGGCCCATGGCGTAATATTACCCAAGCGCCGCTCGGCCGGGCTGAACGGCGCCTGCTCCAAAGCGGCGGCCGGCGCGCTGGAGTACATTCCGATTGTAAAATGCTCCAACCTTCAGCAGGCGGTTGAGGAGCTTAAGGAACGCGGCGTGTTCATTTTTGCGGCCGACATGGGCGGGAAGCCCATGTATGAAGCCGATTTTTCCTTGCCCTGCGGAATAGTTATCGGGGCAGAGGGAGAGGGCATCTCAAAAATAGTAAGGGATAGCAGTGACTTTGTTGTCAGCATTCCGCAGAAGGGAAGGATTTCTTCCCTTAACGCTTCAAATGCGGCGGCGGTGCTTTTATTCGAGGTATATAGACAAAGGGGTTAACGGTGAGTCTGTGAACGACAGAAACAATAACGAGCAGGAGCGTTTTTCTCTTGATGAAATAATAGCTGAGGTCAAGGGGACAGAGCCTCCAAAACCGGTGATGCCGGAGGAGGAGCTTGACCCTGTCCGCACCTTTGTGCCAAGACAGAAGCCGAAGGAGGAGTCGCGCCCGCCAGACAAAGAGGCGGGAGCTGATACAGCGGAGGCAGATGCGCATGAAAATGAGGCGGCAGGGGACGGCGATGCCGCCCGCGGGCAGGAGGATGAACAGCCTGACAATGCAGAGGGGGAGCGGCCTGAGGTTAGGGAGAACAAGGTTCTTTCCTTTTTTCGTAAAAAGGCTCCTCCCGCCGGAAGCCCTGCCGGGGAGGATACAGGGGAGCTGCCCCCGTATCCCGTTTCAGATGAGGAGCTTCCGGAGGATGAAGAGCAGGAATATGTGGAAGAGGACGCTGGGGAGGAAGAGGACACCCAGGAGCTTGCCTATGATTTTCTCAACATCCCTTATGATAACCCCACCTATGCCGTAAAAAGGCTTACAGGGCAAATACGCCGTATGTCGGTCAGGCTGATAGCCAGTCTCGTCATTTTTCTTATATCGGGATATATAACCCTGTCACCGCAGTTCGCGGTTCTGCCTCAAATCCCCTGGCCACAGGGAAGCGGGCTTTTGCCCGGCGTGGTGCTGCTTACGCTCCAGGCGCTGGCAATGCTTATGTGCTTTGAAGTCATGCACGCCGGGGTGTGGCGTATTTTTAAGCTGCGCCCGACCTTGGACAGTCTGGTTGTTTTTTCCGGGGTATGTATCGCCCTGGGAGGGGCGGCAGCCATATTCGCGTCGGGGAGTGAAATGCCTCTGTGCATGGTGTCCAACCTGACCTGCCTTGCCGCCTTAAGCGCCAAGAGAAGCCGCGCCCATGAGCTGCGCCGCATATATAAATGTATGGAGCTGGGCACCGGCATACAGGCGGTAAAGCTGGGGGGCAGCAAAAAAAGCCCTCTCGCCTTCAAGACAGAGCGCCATGCCTTTGTGGAGCATGAGGAGGTTTGCAGTCAGAACCTGACAGAGCGCTCCTCTCAGATTTTTGCCCCCTTTGTCATGGTTACATCTGTTGCGCTGGCAGCCGCGGCCAGCTTTGGCAAAGGACAGGGAGGGGGCTTCGTTTGGGCTCTCGCGGTCATCTCCTCCGTGACGGCACCTGTGGCATTTATAATGTCGTCGGTCAGGCCGTCTCTTAAAATTGCCCAAAAGCTGTTTTCTTCAGGCGCCGCCATAATCGGCTATTCTTCGGCGGCGCGGCTGGCAAAGGCCAAAAGAGTGCTGATCGTTGACAATGACCTGTTTCCTAAAGGCTCTGTGCGGATTGCAGGGATGAAAAGCGTCTCCTCCATACCGATGGAGCATATGCTGGCCGCCACCGCCGCCGTGCTGAGCGATGTGGGCGGCGGGCTTTCCAAAGCCTTCAACGACCTTGCAAGAGAGCAGTATCTTGTCCCTAAACGTGCGCTTAATGTGCAGTATTTTGAAGGGGGCGGAATATCGGGTCAGGTAGGGGGAGACTATATTCTTATCGGCTCCTGCAGCTTTTTGGAACGCATGGGAATCATGGTGCAGGAAGGGCATGAGATCAAGGAGGGCGTCTTTGTCGGCATAAACTCCGTTCACACAGGAATATTTACGCTTAAGTATGTAGTGCAGCCACAGGCTCACGGGGCAATGGGTATTTTCAGCCGCTTTGGCATAGGGTGCGAAATGGCGCTTAAGGATTTCAATGTCACCTCCAAAATGGTGGCTGAGCGTATGGCTGTAAAGAAATCGCTGATCCTGACGCCCACACTGGAGGCAAAGGAATATTACTGGGACGGTGAGCTGGGTGCGGACAGTCCGTGCGAGGCTTTTATCCTCAGAGATACCATCATACCCTTCGCCGAGGTGCTTGGGGGTGCGAAAAGTTTGATGAAAAGCATCCGCCTGAACCTGTTTTGCTCCTATGCCTGCGCCGGTATAGGAATGGTGACCATGTATTTCCTCGCGGCAATGCAGAAGGCCTCACTTGCTTCACCCGCAAATATCATCACATATCTGCTTTTGTGGTATGTTCCGGTGTGGCTGTCCGGATTTGTTGTTTCAAATTATTAGCCCGAATCACAATAGTGCATAAAAAAAGTTGAAAAACAACGGAGAATACTATATAATATCCCTTAAGTGATGTCATTTACATTTATTATAAAAGGAGAGAGACACTTATGGCCTATCCCATCGAAAAAATCAGAAATGTTTGCTTGCTCGGGCATGGTGGAGAAGGAAAGACCTCCCTTGCTGAGAGTATGCTTTACTTAACGGGAGGAACCGATCGTCTGGGCAAAACGGCGGACGGAAATACCGTCTGCGACTTTGACCCGGAAGAAATAAAGCGCCAAATTTCTATCTCCTTGGCTGTTGCCCCCGTACAGTTTGAGGGGAACATTATAAGCATCCTTGACACTCCGGGATATTTTGATTTTGCCGGTGAGGTTCAGCAGGCTATCAGGGTTGCAGACTCCGGCATTATTGTCGTATCCGCCAAAAACGGCTGCCAGGTGGGTACCGAAAAGGCATGGAAAGCCATTTCCGCACTTAAGCTGCCCAGATTCTTTTACATTTCCAAGGTTGATGAGGAAAACGCCGATTTTGACAAGGCTTATGAGAGCCTGAGGGAAGCTTTCGGCATCAGCGTAACCCCCTTTGTTATCCCCCTGTTCAACAGTGACGGCAAGGCTGAGGGCGTTATCAACCTGATTTCCGAAAAGGTATATAAAACGGAAAACGGCAAAACCATAGAGCTTCCTATTCCCGACAATAAAAAGGAAAAGGTTGAAAGGCTGCGCGCCGCCCTTATTGAGAGCGTCGCTGAAAGCTCCGAAGAAATGCTGGACAAGTATTTCGCCGGGGAGACCTTTACAAATGAAGAGTTGAGAGCCGGTTTGCGCCAGGGCGTTCTGTCCGGCTCCATCGCCCCGGTTCTGTGCGGCTCTGCCTATACAGGCTTCGGCACTATGCAGGTTCTTCAGACTATTATCGACTTTGGCCCCAGCCCCGTTGAGGTAAGAACCGAAAAGGGTCTCAACGAGAATGATGAAGAGGTCGAGCTTAAATATGATCCTAACGGCAAAACGGTAGCTTTTGTCTTTAAGACGGTTGCCGACCAGTATGGTCGTTTCTCCTACTTTAAGGTTATTTCCGGCAAGGTCACTGCCGATATGATTCTGACCAATGCCCAGACCGGCGCTCAGGAAAAAATGGGGCATATTTATATTGTCAAGGGCAAAAAGAATATAGAGGTTAAGGAAATCGTCTGCGGGGACATCGGCGCGGTTTCCAAGCTGGGCAACACCAAGACGGGTGACACCCTTTGCGCCCCCGGCGTCAACATAAGGCTGAACGGCATCGAGTATGCAGAGCCTTGCTATGCCCAGGCTATCGCCCCTAAGGTCAAGGGCAATGAGGAAAAGATTGCCACCGGCCTCAGCAGGCTGAAGGATGAGGATTTGGCATTTAACCTTGTCAACAATGTGGAAACAAAGCAGCTTGTTATTTCCGGCGCAGGTGACATTCACCTTGACGTGCTTTGCTCCAAGCTGAAGAACAAGTTTGGCGTCGAGGTTGAGCTTTCCGCCCCCAAGGTTCCTTACAGGGAGAAGATCCGCAAAAAGGTCGCAGTTGAGGGCAAGCATAAGAAACAGTCGGGCGGCCACGGTCAGTACGGCCATGTCAAGATGGAGTTTGAGCCTATTTTTGAAGACGGCGTAGATTTTATCTTTATGGAAAGCACTTTTGGCGGCTCTGTTCCCAGGAACTTCCACCCCGCAGTTGAAAAGGGCATCAGGGAAGCAATGCAGCACGGCGTTCTCGCCGGCTATCCCATGGTCGGCCTTAAGGCCAACCTGACCGACGGCTCCTACCACGATGTCGACTCTAACGAGCTTTCATTTAAAATGGCGGCACGTCTTGCATATAAGGCCGGTATCCCTCTGGCAAACCCCGTCATTCTTGAGCCTGTTTCATCCCTCAAGGTCTTTGTGCCGGACAGCTACATGGGCGACGTTATCGGCGATCTCAACAAGCGCCGCGGCCGCATTATGGGTATGACCCCCACAGAGGACGGCGACCAGATGATTGAGGCCGAAGCCCCCATGGCCGAGATTTCCGATTATTCTATCACGCTGCGCTCCATGACGCAGGGCAGAGGTTACTTTGTCTCCAAGTTTGAGAGATATGAGGAAGCGCCTCCCGCAGTGCAGGAGAAGGTCATCTCCGAAGCCCAGATCGAAGAGGACGACGACGAATAAGTTCAGAGCTGCCCCTCCTTGGGGCAGGTATGACAAAAGGCCCGGAGATATTCTCCGGGCCTTTTTTGCGATTTTCAATAAAACTACACGCCTCTTTTTCTGTCCAGGCGGGCTAGTGCCTTTATGGCGCCGATAATAGCACCCATTACTATAAAAATTCCCGCCATGCCGAACAGCATGACCTCCAAAGCCTGTCCAATCATCTTCGTCGCCCCTTTCTATCTGGCTATCAGGTTGAGTATCAGTCCGCCTGCGATTACGCTGGCGATCTGCCCCCCTACATTGACGCCTGCTGCGTGCATAAGCAGGAAGTTCTGCGGATCCTCCGCAAGCCCCATTTTATGCACAACACGGCTGGACATGGGAAAGGCCGATATACCGCAGGCGCCTATCATGGGGTTTATCTTGTTTTTATTGAACAGGTTGAGCAGCTTTGCAAACATGACCCCCGCAAATGTGTCAAAAATAAAGGCTATGAGACCGAGCCCCATAATGACCAGCGTTCCTACATTAAGGAACATCTCGGCCTGCATCTGCACCGCGACAGTAATGCCCAGGAAGATGGTGACAAGGTTTGCAAGGGCAGTTTGGGCTGTTTCGGAAAGGTTTTTAAGCACGCCGCATTCGCGGATAAGGTTGCCGAACATCAGAAATCCCACAAGACCCACGCTGCGGGGGGCTATCATGCCGGCGATGACCGTCACCACTATGGGGAACAGAATGCGGGAGTACCGGCTGACCTCACCGGGAGTGTAGGGCATACGTATTTGCCGCTCCTTTTTTGTGGTTATCAGGCGGATGCAGGGGGGCTGTATTATGGGCACAAGAGCCATGTAGCTGTATGCGGCTACAACAATGGCGCCGATGTATTTCGTCTGATAAAAGTTAGCGGCAAATATGGCGGTAGGGCCGTCTGCCGCGCCCACGATGCCCACGGCGGCAGCATCCTGAATAGTGAAAAGCTCAGGGTAAAAATGCCCGATGGTAGCTGCCAGCAGCAGGGTGAAGAATATGCCGAACTGGGCAGCGGCACCAAACAGCAGAAGCTTGGGGTTTTTCAGCAGCGGGCCGAAATCGATCATGGCGCCGATGCCGATAAACAAAATCAGCGGGAACAGCTCATTGGCAATTCCGGCGTTGAAAAGGGTGCTGAGGGCGCCTTCCTCTATCACACCGTCGATAACCTGGGTGACTGCGCCCGAAAAGGGCATGTTGACCAAAATTGTGCCAAAACCCCTTGGCAGGAGCAATGCAGGCTCCATATCGTGCTCGATAGCAAGGTAGATCAAGGTTCCGCCAATCGCCCACATAATGACCATCATGACCAGTTTTTCGGGGGGCGTTGTGGCAAAGGACCCGAATATACTTCCAATGAACTTGTCCAGCATTCTTTTCTCCTTATCCCGTTTCAACATGTTGCATGGTCGCCGGTTAGGCTCCAATGCTTCTTTATAGGGTTGCAACACTTTATTATGTGCAGATTCAGCTTGAAGAACTATGCGGTGTGATAAACCACACCTGCGTTGTCCCCGCCAAAGGCGATATTAATTATATCTCTGTTGGCGCGGCAGCGGATGAATTAAACCCTTCTGGGGTCAAACACCACGGAACCGGTGTTGGGGTCAAGACTTCTGAGCATGTCAATGCCCTCCACCTCGGCCAGAACACCGTCCACCGTAATGAGGGTCTTATTGCCGGGGATCATATGCCCGCCGTAGGCCTTGCCGGACTTATCGGAAAAGGTGGCGTGGATGTGCAAAAGAATCTGCCCCTGCTCATCATGGCAGGCCATACCGGTGGCGGTGACAAGCTCTATCCCGCCCTCAAGTATAATCGGGTCGCCGTACGCCCAGCCCATTTTGGCCTTGTCGGATTTATCCAGGTCAAAAAAGCGCGCACCGTCAAGACTGCCGATGAGGCTGAGAATAACACCGTTTTTGATATTTTCCTTTTTGCATATATCCTCAATGCCCTCCATAACCCCGGTGCCGGGCTTGAGGCGGAATGCCACTATGCGCTTGATGCTTCCGCTTACTGTCGTATAGTCCATTTATTTTTCCTCCTAATGTTTTAATTATCGCAGATATGCCTATCATACTATGGCGCAGCCATAGAAGCAAGTCCCCGACAGTACAAATTAAAACATTGAAAAATATTCCGAATACTGGTATAATAATTCCAACACTATTATATACGGGGGTTCATCATGACCAGACATCAGGACAAAATTCTTGAATATCTCTATGAAAAGCACGTCGCCAAGGATAAGAGTGAGCCGCAGGAGCTGGAGGTTATGTGCAAGAAGCTCAAGCTCACTCCTGCTGAAATGCATACGGCGCTTATCGGCAAGCTGGGTGACGGCATGGCCGACTACGTTCAGTATGACGGTACAGACGGCACAGGAATGGTCACACTGACCAAGAACGGCTTTATTTACGGCAACAATAACTTTAACGACAGCAGAATCGTATTCTAAAATACAGGATAACGCCCGGCGGATTTCCCGCCGGGTCATTTTGTTTTCATACCCGTAACACACTTTGCCAAGCAAGGCGATATAATGCTGTATAAGGCTGTTACATCGGTGTTTTTGCAATGGGGAGTATTAATATAGAAGGAGATGAGCTTAATGCTTGGTATTGCCCTGGAAGGGGGAGGCGCAAAGGGCGCCTATCATATCGGCGCGCTGGAGGCATGCCTGGAGCTGGGATATGTGCCCCAGGCTGTTGCGGGAACCTCTATCGGCGCTTTTAATGCCGCCATGTTTGCGCAGGGGGACTTTGAGCGGCTTAAGGAGCTTTGGGGCACTATTCAGGGCAGCGATGTTTTTCTGCCGGATGATGAGCAGGTGCTTTATACTAAAATAGAGGATTTGGATCGCAATGCTATTGTCAGCCTTTGGGACGGGGTGAAAAACATCTTCTCCGACGGGGGTGTTGACAACTCCAATATGCGGCGCATACTTACGGATAATGTTGACCCCGAAAAGCTCCTTGCCAGCCCTGTGGATTTTGGCATCGTGGCATTCTCCCTTAGCGACCTTAAGCCACTTGAGATTTTCAAGGATCAAATGGAGCCGGGAAATGTCCATACCTATCTGCTTGCCTCTGCTGCCTTCCCCGGCTTTCAGCAGGTGACCATAGAGGATAAAGTTTATATTGACGGCGGGGTCTACGACAACTGCCCTGTGCGGATGCTGCTGGAGCGGGGATGCGACAAGGTCATCGCCGTCAGGACAAAGGCCATCGGCGTAACCAGATATGATGAAAATGACGCCCGCGTTGTCAACATTTTTCCCAGCGGCGAATTGGGCTCCCTTATGCGCTTTGAGCCGGAGGCATCCCGCAAAAACATGCTTATGGGATATTTCGACACCCTGCGCGCCCTTAAGGGCTTCTATGGGACAAAGTACTACTTCAGCGAGGTGGGAAGCCGGCTGTTTCCCAACCTTTTTTACAGCCTTTCGGATGAGGTTATTCTGGAGGCGGAGAAAAAGCTGCGCCTGCTTACAAAGCTGGAACGCCTGAATGATCCCAAGCGTGTGCTGTTTGAGCGGCTGCTTCCATATTTATTCCTGGAGATGAAAATATACCGGGACGCCGGATATGAAGAGCTGTGGCTGGCAATGCTTGAAAACCGCGCAGGGCGGGCAGGTATAGAGCGGCTGAAAGTATATACCCCTGATGAGCTTTACGGGCTGGTAAAAAAAACGCCCCCAAAAGGGAAGGCCGCCGCATATGAAAAGGCCATAGACGTCATTGTCGCCAATATGAGATAAAGGAAAGGCGATACATATTTTGCCAAAAATAAAGAGAACCGGAAGCATGGCTTCCGGTTCTCAGCATATATGGGGCTATTTCAGCTGCAGGTGCTTCATGCTGCCGTAGAGCTTAATAAGCTTTTGATATTCTTCCTCGTCATAGAAGGAGCATTGACCTCTTGTAAAGTCCTTTGCCACCTCAACGATGAAGCGGGCGGCCTGCTCCACATCGGTCAGATGTGTTGCGCCGGTTGCGCAGCCGGCTACGGGCGCTACGGTGGTTATGGCTATGCCCACAACGGGGGCGACAGTTGCAACGCAGGGCTGAAGTATGCTGTTCATATGGTAGACATCATTGCCGTAGGGGGTTATATCCTGGGTGGAAAGAGGGAAGACATAGGCAGGCATTCCGGTTACCCTGCTCATGATGTCGACCAAATCGGAGCTGGCCTTGAGTATATACCCCTCCTTGACGGTGCAGGAGATGGCAAAGCCCTTGTGGCAGATTATCTTGTTGCCCTTTGTGGTGTCGGCAGAAAGCACGGCGTCCACAGGCATTTCCACCTCAAGCCGGTTGATGGTATCCATCTCTACGGGAGAGCCCATAAAGGGTGTGGGGAAATGCTCCTGCGTTGGGGCGTTGGGGCAAATATGGGTAGTGACGATAACATCTCCGGGAAGGCTGTCACCCCGCTTTTGCATTTCGCACAGCTTGAGCGCGGCTGCGATCGCCGTCAAAGCGCCGTCCCCGTCGGAGACAAAGCCGATCATTTCAGGCCGCGCACCCAGCCCCCCAAGGCGCCCTGTAACCCCCAGGGTGGGGGCAGTGCCGCCGGAGAGCTTTCCGTTTGTTCCCTTTATAATAATGCGCACAAAATCGGTCAACCCCTTAGGTCCAACAAGGGGCTTGACTTCAAAATCGGTAAAGCCCTTTTGGGCAAAATAGTCCTTGACTACCTGTCCTGATGCGGCGCCGTCGTCAAGAAGCTCAAAAATTTCCAATACCTGCTTTAGCATTTGCTCCACTCCAATCACTGTTTTGTCGTTTTTGCTTGTACCGATTAATTTTATCACGTAGTTTCTTCCATTGCAACGCCCTTGACAACAAAGCGGCAAAAGGTTATACTTTCACTGTAATTGCCGCCACGAAGGCGGCAGAACATGTTTTAATGCATGCAGGCGGACACAGAAGTGCCCGTGTTTGCGTGCTATTTTTTTTGAGAGGCGGAGTTTTGTTATGACAGACAGCAATTTTAGCATTAAAAAACTTACAATCGCCGGAGTTTGCATCGCCATCGGCCTTTTTCTGCCCTTTTTAACAGGCCAGATTCCCCAGATAGGGAGCGCGCTTTTGCCAATGCATCTGCCGGTGCTGATTTGCGGCTTTGTCTGCGGCGGTCCCATCGGGCTGATTGTCGGGGCGATCACACCCCTGCTGCGCTCGGCAATTTTCACCATGCCTCCTATGGGCCCGGGGGCGGTGGCAATGGCCTTTGAAATGGCTACCTACGGATTTTTGACAGGCGTGCTTTACCGTAAGCTCGGCAAGAGCATAAAGGGCATTTATATTTCCCTTATCGCTGCAATGCTTGGCGGCAGGATTGTATGGGGCATCGCGCGGGCGATTATGTCCGGGGTGGGCGGCTTTACGTGGGCAATGTTTATTGCCGGCGGCTTTACAAAGGCCATACCGGGGATAATTGTTCAGCTTATTTTGGTGCCGCTTATCATTAACGCACTTCAGAAGTCAAAGCTGATATAAAGCCATGCGGGAGATACTGCTGGAGCATATAAAGCAATACCCTGAAATGGAGATTGCCGACCTTGTCAAGCTGATATATCAAAGCGAGCTGGGAGCCGGTCATTTTGCCCCTTCCCGCAAGGAGGCGGCTGAGCTTGTCAGGCAGGAGCGCCTCTCGGCAATTACTGACGGCAGCCTGCAGGAAATCGTTCCCATCGGCGGAGGAATGGCCAGGTGCGATATTTCTTGCGATTTAAAGGACGAGACCCTGGCATATCTTTTTTGTGAGACGGCAGTCCGAACCGGAAGCATAAAGTCGCTTCACGCGCGGCTCAAGCTGGCAGGGGACATGATTGAGTCGGGGGAGCTGCCCTTTGAGCTTTCCGCGTACCGTGAATATTTGGCCGCCTACACAGGGCAGGGCTTCCCTCCCGTCAGCCATTCGGATACATACAAAGCCCGCTACCGCGCCCATTACCGGCTGATTTTATCCGATTTTATCCCTTTGCTGCCGGTTTTCAAGGCCATAGATAAGCTGTCAAGGCCGGTCGTGGTTGTTATTGACGGCATGTGCGCTTCGGGGAAGACGACCCTTGCCGCCATGCTTGAAAAATGCTATGGCTCAAGGGTGGTGCATATGGACGACTTTTTTCTGCCCCCCGCGCTGGCAACGGAGGCGCGTCTCTCTCTTCCCGGTGCCAATGTGCATTACGAGCGCTTTAATAATGAGGTGTCCCCACATTTGGCTGCTACTGATGCCTTTTCATATGAGGGGTATGACTGTCAGACAGGGAGCGCATATAAAGTATCCTTGCCCAAAGGGGATATGACTGTTATTGAAGGCTCCTATGCCCTCAGTCCCGATCTTGCCATCGTCCCTGATTTAAGTATTTATCTTGAAATAGAACCGGGACTTCAGCGCAACCGCCTTCTCGCCAGAGAGGGGGAGCAGTGGCTGCCTGACTTTGAGGAAAAGTGGATACCGCTTGAAAAGCTGTATGCCGACAGCCTGGACATAAAAGCAAAGGCCGACATAGTTGTTACGGTCAAATAAGAACGCTCCCGCGGATTTATCCGCGGGAGCGTCTGCTTTGTAAAGCTCTATCTGCAAAAGGAGCGGACGTAATTGTCAATAGCCGCATCTATAACCTTGACGGCAGCCTCCCGGTCATTAACGTCGCCTGCGACAGCTTCTTTTCCCTCAAGAGCTTTATAAACTGAAAAGAAGTGTGCCATTTCGTCAAAAATATGGGCGGGCAGCTCGTAAATATCCTTATAAGAATTGTACGTGGGATCGGAGAAGGGAATGGCGATGATTTTTTCATCATTTTTGCCGTTGTCCAACATGCTGATATATCCGATGGGGTAGCAGCGCACCAGGGTCATGGGATGAAGCGGCTCAGAGCAAAGCACAAGGACGTCGAGGGGATCGCCGTCATCACCGTAGGAGCGGGGAATAAAACCGTAATTGGCAGGGTAGTGGGTGGAGGTGTGCAGCACGCGGTCAAGCATGATTACACCGGTTTCCTTGTCAAGCTCATACTTGTTCTTGCTTCCCTTGGGGATCTCGATCACCGCCATAAAATCCGACGGTGTTATGCGTTTGGGGTCGATGTCGTGCCAAATATTGGACATGGTGCTTTCTCCTTGTCGAAAAATACTGGTTAGTTCATTATATTGCGCTTAGCCGGTAAAAGCAATGCCGATTACAGACAAAAGCTCCCTTTTGGCATTTTGTTGACAGGCTGAAATTGCATTAGAATCACAAAAGCAGCCCCCGTCCTGCCGGATGGGGGCTGTAACGCTATTTACTTACATAGTTAAGCGGGTTGACATGCTGTCCGTTATAGCGGATTTCAAAGTGAAGATGGGGGCCGGTTACACGCCCTGTTGCGCCGACAAGAGCGATGACCTCGCCTTTGGCGACCTTTTGTCCCTGGGATACCTTAAGGCTTGAGCAGTGGGCGTACAGCGTCACATATCCGTTGCCGTGATCAATCATAACGCAGTAGCCATAATTGCCCTTCCAACCCGAGGAGATTACCGTTCCGCCGTCAGCCGCGTAAATATAGGTTCCCACAGCGCCGGCGTAGTCAATGCCGGTATGGAAATCACCAAGATTTTTGCGGTAGCCGTAGCCTGAGGAGAATACGCCGTTAGACGGCCTGCGGAAGGAGCCGGTGGCCGATTTCGCGGGGGGAGTTTGCGTGCCGACCTCTACGATTTCGTTAGAGGGCTCCTTGGTGATGACCCATGACATAACTGTTCGGGACTGCTCTACACCGTTTACGTAAATCACGTCGGCCACCACGTCGGCCTCACCGTAAACGCCGCTTTTTACAACGCGGCTTTGGGTTGTGTAGAGGCTGTCGGTTTTTTGGGTTGTGGTTTCATATCCTATGCGCTGCACGTAATTCTCCGTCGCAGTCAGCTTGACAGACAGATAGGGCACCGAGGCCGAGAGAAGTATCTTATCACCTATGTTTATACGCGCGATGTCGAGACCCGGGTTGAGATTCTGAATATCTGAAATGGTGGTTGAAAAACGCTTTGCGATTGCCGAAACAGTGTCACTGGACTGCACGGTATACACAGTGGATTCCTTCGTGTTTCCCATGAGCCGCTGCTCAATTTCGCCGATGGTCAGCACACTGCCTTGGGGCACTGCCACCTCCACAATCTGCACATCCTGCACAAACTCAAGCTTGCCGTTGGTCACCGAGGGGGAAACACCCTGCAGCACACGTTGCTTAAGAAGCTCCAGCGCCGTTTTGCTGGGGTGAGCGCCCACCAGCTTGCCGTCAACCATAATTGCGTAGTTTTTGGAAACATCGGTGAGCTGTGACATGACATATTGGTTGACAACATCTTTGTTGACAGCCTGGCTGCCCTCCATATATCCCAGCGAGTATGAAACACGCAGATTGAGATTGTATGGGGCACCGATATACTCCGAAATGGTGCTCTCCACACCCCGCAGAATATTTTCCATTTCACTTTTACTCTGGACAAAGCCCACAGACTGGCCGTTTATTGTGACCTCCAGCGCGATGCCCAGGTAGGAAACAGCGCAGATCATCATTGTCACGCACATTAGCATCATGGCCGGAATAAGCCGGCCGCGCTTGTGATTCAAATGTGGGGTAAGACGCAAAAGGGAAGTCGAAAGGTAGCTGAACACTGCGTGGAGCCAATCGGCCAGCGGGTCGATATAAACCATGACCCTGCGTATCAGCTTCATGACCTGCCCAAAGATAAAGCGGAACAGCCCGCCGAAAAGAATGCGAATCAGCGAAAGAACCTGTGCGACCACCGAGACAAAATCATGGGCGGCGCGGCTTTTCATGCCTATGCCGGACAAACGCGCCAGACGCAGCTTCAGGATGATACGCCAGCGCCAAAGTGTGTCGCGGATGTCCCGCAGCCCCCGCGAAGCAAGGGACTTGGATAGCTTTATTGATGCCATATATTAACCTCGCATAAAACAGAACAATTACAAATTGGTTACAATGTATAACCATGTTACTACTAACGTCCTGCTTTGTCAAGCAAAAAGCCCCGGTATGCCATAGGCATACCGGGGCTTTTTGAGGGTCAGGGAGGGTGTTAGAGAGGGAAAACCGAGAAGTACCACAGAGCTAAGGCAGTCAATCCGGAGCCTGCGGCAAAGCAGAGCGCGTATGTGGGCCAACGGAATTTCTTTTTGCCGACCAAAGTTTTAACGGTGTATTTGGCAGCAATATTATTTGCAATCGACAGCATTTCTTCCGGACTTTTAATTATAGCATCCTCATTGTCGGCCGAAATAATAAAAATGGCCTGCTCAAAGGTCTTCATATCGGGGGATTTTAAAATAACAGCCTGCTTTGTGACACCTTTTACCATAGAATATCTCTCCTCAAAAAATTATCCAATGATATTTTTGGCAGAAAAGTGAGTAATATCCCTTGATGCAGGTCGATTATTTTTTTGAAATTTCAAGGACAATTACAGTTGCATCGTCGGAGGAAGGGGCGGCAAAGCGCTCCATAAAGTCGGAGGAAGAGGGGGGCGCGCCGCCTGCGGGCACGGCCATAAGCTGTCTGACAGTGCTGGCGTCGGGGAGTGAGGCCCCGTCGGAATACATGATAAGGCGCTCGCTTCCGTCCAGCTTCAGGGTAACAGGCTGGGGGGAAGGCTGAGGGGTTGCGATTCCCGCGGGCAGCGCCTCGCAGGATATGACCCGCACGCCGCCGTCGTTCAGTACATATGTGTCGCAGGAGCCGTATTTCAACAAAACCGCCTCGCCGGAAAACAGATTTATTTCCAGCAGGTCAAGTGTGGCAAAGCCGGAGGTTTCATATCGGGCGGCCATTACGGGCAGTACCGCCCTGGCGCTGTCCACAATGCCGCACCCGCTTTTTACAAAAGAAGCTATCAGCTCAAGCGCCCCTCTGGAGAGGCGTGAGGCGTTAGGACCGGTTCCCATTCCGTCCGACAGCATGACGATAGCCCTGCCGTCATCGGTCGAAAAGTGCATTACCACATCGCCGCTTACCGCCTCCCCCGCCTTTTTGCGGACAGAGCAGCCGACAGAAACAGCAAAGCTTTCCAGCTCCCTGAAAATAACGGCGCTGCCGTTACCCGGGGCGGGGCACTGCTCCGGCGCTTCAAAGCGGCGACCCAGTGCAAGCTCCACTGAGCGTTGAAAGGCGTCCATGTCAGGGAGAATGTCCCCCTCCTCTCGGCGTGAGATTTTCAGGCTCAAGCGCCCCTGGCAGGACACCGCCTGCACCGCCACGCCCTTGGCATAGGTTTTTGCGATAGCGCGGACGGTATCCTCCGTTGCCGATAGGGAGGAGATTCCGCTTTGCGTCCGCCCGGCAATATCCATCAGCACGCCGGCGAGGCCGTCATATTGCTCCTGCATAAGCCGCACCGAGCTTTCTATGCGGCTTTTGTGTGCTTTTCGCCGGAGGTGCGCCAGATATTCTTCATTAATGGTGCCGCAAAGCTCGGTCAGGCAAAGACAGCGGGAGGAGAATCTGCGGGAAAAGTCGGTCGGAAGCAGGCAGTTGTTGGCCTTAAGGCGGGGGAGCAGGTCGGTCAAATCACCTGCGGTGGTCACGTAATCCTTGTGCCAGCACTGGGAGGCAGAGGGGCAATTGCGGCAAACCCTGGCGGCTGTTCTATCAAAGACAGTGGAAACATCCTCGTCATTGGCGGTGCGCTCAGGCGCGGCGGGCTCAAGGCTTCGGGACAGCCCGGCTATTGCCTTGCTGACCGACTCTATACGGTTTTCAGACAGAGTATCTGCGCCGGGTGCGCGATTCTGCCTGGAAGGGACAAATATGGGAGACAAAAATTGCTCCGGCACCAGCAGAAATATGGAGCAGGCGATAAAGTATTCATAAAAGCACCCCATGCCTCTGGGGCTGCCGAAGCCCCAAAGTATGCAGGCAAGCCCGGAAAGCAGATAGGACAGGGTAAAGGGCACGCGGGAGCGCTGCTGAGGAAGCCCCGCAAGCAGTGAGGAGAACCCGTAAACAGCCGAAAAGAAGGGACCCGCGCCCCCCGCAAGATCCATGCACGCCCCGAAAAACAAGCCGTAAGCCGCCGAGTTTCCCGCAGGGAAGCGGTAGGTCATCACCATTACGCAAAGAATGGCTCCGATGCCCGAGGGAGATATTACGCCAAGTATGCGAAAGGACTCGCAGGCCATTAAAAAGCACAGGACAAGGGTCATTCTGCCTGCGATAACGGTGCGGGCGTTTTCCGGCGTCATTTCCCGCTGCTTAAAGGAGAGGAAAAAGCCGCTTATAAGGCATAGGGCGCACTCACAAAGAAGCAGGGCTGTGGCGGGCAGCCCCTCCATCATTGCAAAAGGAGCCTTGATTATAAGCAGGCAGAGGGAGGCGCACAAGGGGGCGTAGTGGGGGATTTTCTCCAGATAGTCAGAGAAAAATGAAACGGCACTCATAGCCACAAGACAGGCGGCGGCATAAATCATGCCTCCGGTGCCGTAAATCATAATGCTTCCGGCAAAGCAGCCGGAGCAGGCCCACAAAAGGGCGTCGCCGCTCATGGAGAGGGCGTAAGCCAGCCCAAAGGGTCTCATGCCGCCTGCCAGCTGGGCGCCTGCCAGAATGTAGCCGGTTATAAAGCGGCATATATTTCTGAACAGCGGGTGGCGAAGCATATCCTGAATACGACTTTTGAGCTCTATTGGTCTTTCCCGGCGGTTTGCCTGCTTTTCCATGATAAGTCTCCTTATATCAAGCCTTTTGCGGTTTCGCAACGGATAAATGGTAGTAAATACCATTATAAAAAGGCAGTCAGGCACAATTTATCGGGAAATAGAGCAGGAAATATTATGTATATGCGTCCGTTGCCAAAATAAGAACAGCCAGGCTGGAAATGCTCTTCAGAAGATGCGGAGCAGGGATAAAGGTTGGCTTTTTTCCCTGATGTGATATACTGAATAATATCAGAAAAAATGCCGGATGCTGAAGGAGGCCTTGTTATGAAAAGGATTGCCGCTGTTGTGATGATTTTGGTGTTAGCCGTCTTTATGCTTTCGGTACAGGCTGCAGAGCCTGCAGGGTATACCGACAAACAGAAGGAAAGCGCCGATATTTTATATACCCTCGGCCTTTTTAGAGGCAGCGATAAGGGCTATGAGCTTGGGCGCAACCTGACCCGAGGGGAAGCGGCGGCGCTGCTGACACGCCTGCTGGGAGGGGAGGCCGAGGCTCTGGCAAAGAATTATCCCTCTCCCTTTACCGATCTGCCCGATTGGGTAAAGCCCTATGTAGGCTGGCTGTATCATCAGAAGCTGACAAAGGGGATGTCTGCCACCACATACAGTCCGAATGCCGAAACTAAATATGAGCATTTTGTCCTGTTTATGGGCAGGGCAGCGGGACTGGAGCAGGACGAGCATATCCTGCAAGGCTTTGATACCGTCCGGGCTGATGAGATCAAGGAAAACACAGGCAAGGGCATAACCCGCGGACAGGCAACGGAAATAATGCTGAGGGGGCTTGCCAACTGGCATTACGCCGCAGAAAAAACCCTTGCCGCCGTGCTGTGCGACAAAGGGGTGCTGACGCCCCAAAAGCTGGATGAGGCCGTTACCCCCGTTTTGGGATGCAGCTATGTATGGACATGGGTGAAGGACGCAGATTATACCATCACCCGGCAGGTCTTCTATGTGCCGGTAGCCCAAAGCACCATCGGGGTATGGGCGTCAAGCGTGCCCTTTAATGAAGAAATACTGCCCAAAAGCGTCACAGCCTTTTTCGGCAGCAGCGGCAGCACGATTTATGCCATTGACCCCATGACGCTTGAGCCCCGGGCGGTTTATGAACTGGATGAGCGGGAGTGCTATTGGTCTGTTTTGGGCACATTGCCGGACGCTGCCTGCCTGCTTATTGCGGATAAAGACAAAAACGGGAGCCTTTATATCTATGATGAGGGCGCTTTGACGCAGGTGCTGGGAAGCTGCTGCAGCACCATACATGACCCGAATACTCAGCTGCGGACGGAATATTGCTCGTATGCAAGGGATAACAGCATGATAGTCGGCGGACTGTACGGCATAGTGAGCTTTGATAACAGCGGCCAGTTTGAACGGCTGAGTGAGGTTAGGGCTGAAACACTATATGTCCGGGACAATGCAGTATATTACGTGCCAAAGGCAAGCAGCGAGGACATATGGAAGGCCGTGGGAGAGGTCTACAGAGAGGGCTTTCTGCCGGGCGGGCTTGAAATATACCGCATTGGGGAGAACAAGCAGCCTGAGCTTCTTGCCGCCCTTGACGGCAGGAAGTACGGCATGATGATAAGCGAAATCGTTTCGGTGGAGGCCGGCGGCACAGTGCGCTTTAAGGCCGAATATATGTTTACATATGGGATGATGGACACCCACACCGGCATGTTTGTGTATGAGCTGCGTGACGGGGTGCCGGCTGTGATCGGTTATGAGGGAAGCGTTCCCCAGGACGGCACTGACGAGGGGCGCACCCTGGAGCAGTGGCTGGAGCTGGAGGCTCAGCGCCTGAAAAAAGCTGGGAAGTAAAAATAAAGAAGGCTGCCGCGTTGGCGGCAGCCTTGGCTTTTGAGAACAAGCCCGGATTCAGTAAAAGACTATGCTGCGGACAGGTAAAAGACCGCCGTTAATTCTTGCAGAGAGTTTCCGCAAAAATCTTCATGCCGGCGCGGATTGTCTCAATATCCATGCAAAGCTCCCCTTCCTTAACCTGCTCAGGCAATGAGGGGACATGAATAAATCCGGCCTTTATATTGGGATAGCGCTCCTTGGCCATATGAAGGGCGCCATACAGCACGTGGTTGCACAGGTATGTCCCGGCCGAAAAGGAGAAGCGGGCGGGGATGCCGGCAGCGGTGACCTCGGCAAGCATTTCGCGGTAGGGGAATGTGGAGAAATATGCGTTGGGGCCGCCCTCGACAATCGGTGTGTCGGCAAGCGTAACCCCTGCATTGTCGGCAATGCTGCCCTCACACAGGTTTATACCAACCCGCTCGATCCGCAGCCAGTTGCAGCCGATTGTCTGCCCGGCCATAAGGATATAATCGGGCTGATATTCCTTGATATACCCCTCCAAAACCTCAAGCGCGCGGAAGTAAACCACAGGGAGCTGCTTTTTGATTATCTGCGCTTCACCTATGCTGTCCGGCAGTGTCTCCACAGACATCCAGGAGGGATTTACATCAGAGCCGCCAAAAGGCTCAAACCCGGTAACAAGTATTTTCATGTCATTTTCCTTTCCAAACTACGGTGAAAGTGTATTATATGCAGGTATTATTGTATCACTCGGCAATATAAAACGCAATAATCGCTTTACAATGAAAGTCAAAAAGTCTATAATGGCAGTTAGTAATATTTTATTAATAGGAGTGCGTTTTAATGAAAAAAATCGATTTTGACAAAGTCATCGAAAGACGCGGCACCGGTTGCGGCAAGTGGGACGGGCTGGGCAGCAGATTTGGCGTCAGCGAAGAGCTGGCAAAAGAAATAATCCCCATGTGGGTTGCCGATACCGATTTTATGGTCGCTCCCGAAATTGGCGCCGCCGTCAAAAAGGCTGTTGAGTTTGAGCTGTACGGCTACAAGTTTGGCAACCCCAAGCTGGCCGACGCCGTTGTGCATTGGCAGAAGAAAAGGTTTGATTTCGACGTCAACAAGGATCATATCACAACCTCCTGCGGCGTTGTCGCAGTCGTCACCACAGGCGTGCAGGCCTTTACACAGCCCGGCGACGGCGTTGTGATTCAGAGCCCCGTGTATTACCCGTTTGCCGACTCCATCACCAACAACGGCCGCAATATTATTGAGGCTCCTCTGGTAGAGACGGTCAAGGAAGACGGCACACTGTATTACACCATCGACTTTGATGTTTTTGAGGCCGCCTGCGCCAGAGAAGATGCCAAGCTGTTCATCCTTTGCTCCCCCCACAATCCCCTTGGAAGAGTGTGGACGGTTGAGGAGCTTAAGAAAATGGCCGCCATCTGCAAGAAGCACAATGTCTACGTCCTCTCCGATGAGATCCACGGCGATATTATCATGAGCGGGCATAAGTTTGTCCCCATGCTGAAGGCCGTGCCCGACTGCGGCGACTATGTTATGATGACAATGGCCGCCTCCAAGACCTTTAATGTGGCGGGCTTGCAGTGCTGCTACGCCATCATTCCCAATGCCGACAAGCTTGCCCAGTTCAAGGCAGTTGCAACCCGCAACAGGCTGCCTGCCATGGGCACAGTGGGAAGTGAAGCCCTGGTTGCCGCCTACACCGAGGCTGAATATTATGTGGACGAGTTTAACGAGTACGTTGAGGGCAACTTCAATTACATGGTCGATTTTGTCAAGAAGAATCTGCCCAAGGTGCGCATAGTCAAGCCCGAGGGCACCTACCTCATCTGGCTGGACATTTCCGCCATGCTTCCCGAGGGGGCGGATGTCAACAAGTTCATGTGCGAGCAGGCCAGGGTCGCCATCGATCCCGGCTATTGGTTCGGCAAGGGCTATGAGGGCTACATCAGGATGAACGCCGCCACACAGCGCTCCAGGATTGAAGAATCCATGAAGCGTCTGGCGGAAGCACTGAATAAGGCTAAGTAAAAAACCTTGATTTGCAGGGGCGGCGATGAGCCGCCCCTGCCGCATAATGGCCGCGCGGCGGTGCTATGCCGGGCGGTGTGAAATACACCATTTTTCAAAACACAGGGGGCAGCATGAGGTACGACACGATACTGATAGATTTCGACGATACCCTTTCTGATTTTAATGCCGCAATGGGTCTCAGCATTAAGGCGCTGCTTTCCCATTTCGGCCGTGAAATGCATGAGGGGGATCTCAGCTTGTTCGAGGAGATCAACCACAGGCTTTGGTCAGGGCTTGAAAAAGGGGAGCTTACCAGGCAGGAGCTTTTGGAGCGCCGTTTCGCCATCTTTTTTGCCCAGCTGGGGCTGGAGGGGGACGGCATTTTGGGAAACAGGCTGTTTCAGGAGGGGCTGGCAACCTATGTGGTGCTGACCGACGGGGCGGAGGATATGTGCCGCAGTCTTTCCCAAAAGGCTGAGCTTTACATCGTCACCAATTCTTTCACCCTGACCCAGCAAAAGAAAATTGCCGCCTCCGGCATAGAGAAATATTTCAAGGGTGCATTTATTTCGGAGGCCGTCGGCTTTAACAAGCCGGACAAGCGCTTCTTTGATGCCGTTTTCGCCGAGATAGGGGAGGGCAGGCGCAGCTCTGCCATAATCCTGGGAGACAGCCTGAGCGCCGACATGCAGGGAGGGATAAACGCGGGAATCGACACCTGCTGGTTTAATCCACAGAGGCAAGCCGGAGGGGAAGGCTGTACATATTCTGTAAGCCGCCTGGCTGATTTTGAAAAGCTGCTGGGATAATCCGCACGTTTTATCAGGCAACAGGGAAACACAAGCCGCCCTTTGACAAGGGGCGGCTTTTTTGTTGAATAAACCGATTGAAAAACAGCAATAATATATTGACAAACGATATAAACTATATTATATTCAAATCATTAAAGCTAGCAAGAGGTGTTGTTTATGAAATCCAAACCGACAATGATTTTAAGGGCTGCCGTTTTTTTGGCGGGGGCTGCCGTTCTTGCACTATGCGGCGCCGCA
>JAVBSJ010000116.1:0-16202 GCA_031547105.1 Oscillospiraceae bacterium | reverse complement strand
TTTTATCCATAATTTTGTAATATTATAAATCACATACTCCGGTGAAGCTTCTTTTCCGGGCTAAATAAAAGCGTATTTTGCCCTGTATGAGACGCTATTGGCGCGCAAAAAGCGCGATTAGGTGCAGCTTTGTGTTATAATAACTATATAAATCAGCAGCGCAGGCGGAAGAAAGCATGGTACCGGAGGAGAAAATATGAAAACGCTTATAATAAACGGCTCACCCAGAAAAAAGGGCGACACCGCCCGCCTGCTGGCGGAGCTGCGGGGGCGCCTTGACGGCGAGGTAATTCAGATTGACGCTTATGACGCCGGCATCTCCCCCTGTGTTGACTGCCGCGCCTGCCAACGCAAGCCAGGCTGTGTTATCAGGGACGACATGGATATTATTTACGGCGATGACTTTGACAGCGTGGTTATCGCCTCCCCTATTTATATGTCCAGCCTGACAGGGCCGATGGTCAGCTTGGCAAGCCGCTTTCAGGCCTACTATTGCGCAAAACGGTTTTTGAACATCAGTCCTGAGCGCCGCCCCAAAAAGGGGGCAGTCATCCTCGTCGGCGGCGGGGACGGCAGCAATAAGTGCGCCCTTGACATGGCAAAGCTGATGCTGCGCTACATGCACGCAAGGCTTGCGGAGGAAAGCATAATCATGTCCATGGACACCGACAACCTTCCCGCGGGAGAGGATGCGGCAGCGCTATCCGCCGTGGGCAAGCTGGCTGAGCGCCTGAATGCGCCTTTGTAAGGCTGAGTGCCTGAATGCGCCTTTGTAGGGCTGAGCCCCTGAATACACCTTTGTAGGGCTGAGCCCCCATGAGCTAAGGCAAAAAAGCTCCGCGGGCTTGTTGCGCAAGAGCCGGGGCGCACTTATCATAGGTTTCGAGTGGTTGAGCCGCGCAAAAATTATACCCCCCTGCCTAAAAGAAGGGCTGGAATGATACATCGGATAATTAATACGATAGATATAATCCATCTCTGCAATTTAGGGTGAGTTATTCGCCCCCTTCCCCCTCATCTTAGAAGAGAGGGTATATTTTAATGCTGATTTGGCGGCGCACAGCCGCCAAATCAGCATTAAAGAAAAGGTTATCTTTTGCACTGTGAAGCAAAAGATATAATAAAAGCATGTTGATCGGGGCGGCTCTTTTCCTGTATAATAGCACCCCAAAGGAGTTGTTTGCGATGATAATGCCGGATAAGCTGGAGGACATAATGCTCGACCCTTGCGGCATGAACTGCGCCGTATGCTACAAGCATGTGGGCACGAATAAACGCGCAGGATCTTGTGTAGGCTGCCTCAAGGGTGATGCCGGCAAGCCGGAGCATTGCCGCAAATGCGCCATTAAGCATTGCGCCCGGGAAAAGGGGCATTTGCGCTGCTTTGAGTGCGCCGATTTCCCCTGCAAGCTGATTAACAATATAGAAAAAAGCTACAATAAGCGATATGGCACCAGCCTGATCGAAAACGGCATAAAGGCAAAAGCACAGGGAGTGGCGGCTTTTTGGGAGGGTGACCGAATAAAATGGACATGCCCCCAATGCGGCGGAGCATTTTCACTTCACGACGGCGTTTGCAGCGAATGCGGCAGCGGTAAACGGTAGGCGCGAAAACGGCTGTATTTTTCAGAGCGGCAATGCATCGGGCGCTTGTCTGTGCATACATAAAAAAAGCGATTGCCAAATGGCAATCGCTTTTATGCTGCCCTCTTTAATTATCCCAGAACAACTATGCGGTTCGCAAAATCAGCTTCCTTCGCCGCTATGTCATCTAAGCTATTAAACCCGCGCTTCACTAACACCATTTCACGGTCAAGCAGCCGCGGCATATTTCCGCTGTTATATTTATATTTGGAGATTTTCGGCAAATCCCGACAGCTTCTTTGCCTTCCGCATTCGGCGCCCTCAGCCCTTCTTACCCACAAAGCAGGCCACCGTCTCTATATTTGCGGTGCCGGGGAACATGTCAAAGGCCTCTGCCTTTTGCAGTGTGTAGCCCTCCGACAGCATTTTACCGTCTCTGGCAAGGCTTGCGGGATCACAGGAAACATACACGATCCGCTTTGGCGCCATTGCCAAAACGGCCTCCACCGTCAGGGCGTCCATGCCCTTGCGGGGGGGATCCACAACTATAACGTCCGGCCTCGCGCCCTCACTGTGCAGGCTGGCGGCTGCCTGCCCCGCATCCCCCAGAATAAACCGAACATTTGCAATACCGTTGCGGAAGGCATTTTCCTTTGCGTTATCAATTGCTTCGGCTACGATTTCGGCGCCTATAGCCTCCCTGCACTGCCCCGCCAGCAGCAGGGTTATAGTGCCCGCCCCGCAAAAAAGGTCAAGGGCGGTGTCTCTGTCGGTCAGGGCGGCATATTCCAGCGCTTTTGCATAAATATTCTCCGCCTGAGTGTGATTGACCTGATAAAAAGACTGGGGCGACAGACGGAAATGCAGCCCCATGAGGGTGTCCTCAAGGGCTTCCTCCCCCCAAAGGAGGAGGTTTTTATCGCCAAGGGTTTTGTTTGTAGCCTCCTTGCTGATATTCAGCAGGACTCCTTTAATATCAGGGCATACGCCCCTCACCGCTGATACGAGGGCGTTTGTGTGAGGGATTTTCTCCCTTGTCACCACAAGGCACAGCTGGCTGCCCTGCGCCCCTGTGCGCACATATATGCGCTTGACAAGCCCCTTGCCCCTTTGCTCATCATAACAGGTGATACCGTATTCATTCATCCAGCTGCACACGGCTTGCGCCAATGTGTTGGCGCGGTCATTCTGTATGGCGCACCGCTCAAAAGGCACCACCTCGTGGCTGTGGCTGCGGTAAAAGCCGAAGCGGACGACCCCCTTTTCCTCTACGAGAGGAAACTGCGCCTTGTTGCGGTACCCCTCCCGCTGAGAGGGTATAGCGGGAGGCAGGGTTATATCGAAGCCGCCGATGCGGCGCAGGGCATCCTCCACCCGCCGGCGCTTAAGCTCCAGCTCCTCCTCATATGAAATATGCAGAAAGTCACACCCGCCGCACCTTGGAAAGGCGGGGCAGCTTGGGGTGACGCGGTGGGGCGAAGGGGTGATAATTTCTTCAATGCGGCCGTAGCAGTAGCTTTTCAGCGCCTTGACAATGCGCACCGACAGCACATCGCCCCGCGCGGCATTTGGCACAAAAACCACCGCGCCGTTTGTTCTTCCCACCCCCATGCCTTCATTGGTATAGCCGTCTATGGCCAGCGTGCAGATTTCGTTTTTTACAGGGTAATTCATATTTTTTCTTCCTTTGGATAAATGAGCCTTATTCGACAGGCCTGCCACTGCGCCCTCTTGCGGAAGGCTCAGCAGAGCTGTACCCCCAGTATGAAGCCGCCAGCAGGCATATGAAGTTCATGATATAGGCATATGATACGCGGTTGACTATAACGGGAATGGCAATGTACAGCCGCAAAACAGGCAAATAGAACGCCTGGGTCAGCATTCCTGCCCAGTTAAGCCAATAGCGCCCCAAAACAAACTCCTGAAACAGAAGGAGCAGCAGCACAATAAAGGCAGGGGCGTTAAGGAGCAGGACGGTTGTCTTTTTTGAGTTGCCACCGTTCACCGACGCTCTGGAAACGCAAATCCAAACTACAATCACGGCAAGGGCAGACAGCAAAAAGGCAATCCCACTTTGAAAAAACGGAGTGTGCATTACCAAATAATTCTGGATATATCCCACTAAAAACAGGCTGCTCCCTGTCAGCAGGAGCGCTTTTTTGCTCATTGCGGTTTCCTCTAATGATCCGACTTGATGCCCGCCCCGGTGATGGGGATAAGGCAGTCCTCCAATTTTCCGTTTTGGGCGCAATATGAAAGGTAGGCGGCGTATGCCGAGGCGGAGGTATGCTCACAGTAAATGCCCTTTTGCGCCAGCGCTGCCCTGGCAGGCAGTATGCCCTCCTCCGGCGCGGTGATAAACTTTATGCCGTATTTTGCGGCATAGGCAAGCATTTCCTTTCCCCGCATTGGTACGCCGATGGCGATACCCTCCGCCATTGTGGGTTTAGGTGTGATTGCTTTTGGTATATTGTCACCGTCAATATACGCTTCGTATAGCGGGGCGCAGTTTTCTCCCTGCAGGGCGAATATCTGTGGCATACGGTCAATGCAGCCGCTGTGCAGCAGATGCTCCAGCCCCAAAACCACGCCGAGAAACAGTGTTCCGTTGCCGGTGGGGATAAAAATATTCTGCGGGATGCGCCCCATCTGCTCATAAACCTCATAAATATAGGTCTTTGTCCCCTGATAGAAGAAGGGATTATAGACATGGCTTGCATAGTAGGCGCCGCGCCCGTCAACCTGCGCGCGGCAGACATTGGCGCAGTTGTCCCTGCTTCCCGGCACAATGTTGACCTTTGCACCGTGAGCCTTGATCATGTCGATTTTTTTGGGAGATGTTCCCTCCGGCACAAAAATCTCGCACTCAAGCCCCGCCCGTGCCGAATAAGCCGCTACCGAGTTTCCGGCATTGCCGGAGGAATCCTGCACTACACTGTCAACCCCAATGGCTTTACAGTGGGCAATCAACACCGCTGCCCCTCTGTCCTTAAAGGAGAGGGTGGGCATAGTGTAATCAACCTTAAAATGCACCCCCTCAAAAGGAGTGACCACAGGGGACATCCCCTCTCCAAGGGTGACATCACGCCAGCCGTCACCCTTCAGCGGCATAAAGGCGCGATAGCGAAAAATGCTCCACTCCTTGCGGTCTATAAGGGAAGGGTCAAAGGGTGGCGGTGTGAAGTCAAGGCTCCACAGCCCTCCGCAGGGGCACTTGGGGAGACGAGTATCGACAGGCTCTCTTCTGCCGCAGGCTTTGCAAATATACTCCATTTATCTCTCCCCCGCTTCGGCAATCGCCTCTATTTCTGCCAGACATCCAAAGTGCAGACATGGCACCGGCACAACGCACCTGGCGGGGCGGTGACTGCCGAAAAACTCTCCGTAAACGGCGTTGACCTCGTCCCATTTCTCCATGTCGGTGATATACACGCGGCACTGGACAACGCTTTCCCTGCCAAGTCCCGCGGCAGACAGTACCCTGTCCAGATTGCTGAGGGCAAGACCCACATGCTCCGCCACACCGCCGGAGGACACAGCACGGGTATCAGGGTCAATGGAAAGCTGCCCCGAGATATAGAGCATACCGTTGGAAGAAACGGCAGGGGAATAATGCCCCTTGTTCTCCCCTTGATAATTCGGGTTTATAAAGCGCATAGCCTCATCTCCTTATATTTATACAATAAAATTGCATTAAACCTCAAAACAATCCCCAAGTATGCCCCGGGGTACCGCCATGAGACACCCTTTTTGAGGGTTGACCACCTGGCTTATTCTTAAATCCCCCAGAAGAGAAAGTGCCATTGCCGCCTGGGCGTCACTCAAAGGTGCGTGAGCCGTTAAAAAGCGGTGCATCTTGCGCGCCGCTGAGACGCTGCATTCGTCAAGAGAGGGGGAGGAGGCCGTTACAAGGTAATGGGTGGGCGTCACCACAAAGGGTGTGGGAATATCCCCCCTGTCCTTAAGCACCGTCACCCGCACCGTGACAATCCCCGCCATTTCCAGGGCGCAAATTGCCGTTTCACCGTCCCCCTGCAGGGCGTGAATGTCGCCCATGCTCAAAAGGGCTCCTTCCGCCTCAACAGGCAGGTATAAAACCGCGCCCTCCCCGAGGTCCTTAATATCCATATTGCCGCCGTGCTCACCGGGAGTCTGGGTGGACTGCGGTGCGCCGGCAGGCGCCGTTCCCATAACGCCCACCATGGGACGCACGGGGATTTTAATGCCGTTATCAAAATGTATAAGGCCGTTTTTGACGTCAAACCGACGGCAGTGGCAGCCCTGCACCTCATACACACCTGAGCCGAGGCGCACGCACATGCTTCCGCTGTCACCCATGTCAATGGCGGCTATTTCCACCCGAAGCACATCCCCGGGCTGCGCCCCGTTTACATACAGGGGGCCTGTTATGGGGTTGTTAAGGCGCATATCCATTTTGGAAAAGTCAAAGCCGTCATATTCAAGCTGGTTGTTATAGCAGTCCCGGCACTCAAAGCGCACGGTATCACCGCTTTCGCAGCTCATTTGCGGCGCAGAGGCTTTATCAAAGAAGTAGCTGACGCTGTCACATGCAACGGTTTTCATGTATTCCCTCCAAATGCGTTATTGGATTATATAGACAGTGTATAGGTTTTGGGCAGTTTTGTCTATACAGGGCTTTGGCTTCTTTGCTATGCGGTGCAGCTGCTTATGCCCTGCAGCCCCCATAAAAGAAGACGCCGTCCTGAGACGACGCCGGATTTATCTATGGGTGCTGCCGCTTGTCATTTTTCAGGCAAATGCACGTGCTGCCGCTTTGGCGGCAAATAAGCCGAAATAATGGGGCAGGTGCCGCCCTTTATTAATATCTCCGGGCAAATTGTTCACAATATAATATGAATATCCGGCAATTCAAATATGCACAAAAGCAATTTTTAATCCCACAAAAAATTGGGCAATATTAGTCTTTACCAATGGGCAATTGAGGAATAGTATGGTCTTGCTGTTGTAGGAAACAATGGCTTTTTGTTTTGAATGCTATAGAAAATATCGGGCGGCAGGTGACTTATTTGGAAGAGATAATTAACAGCATATTGCGGGCTGAGGAAAGGGCGCAGTCAATCATCGGAGAGGCCGAGGCGCGAGCCGCCCGCTTTGACGAGGATATGAAGCTGGAGCTCAGTCTGATTGATGCAAAATACGAAGAAGACGCGGCACAAAGGATCGCCGAAATAAAGGCGGCTGAAGATCAAGCGGCTGAGGAAAGCCTGATGAGACTTCAAAGGGAGTATGAGGCCAGCCTCGCCTCACTTGGAAAGCTTTACGCCGAAAACAAGACCCAGTGGCTGGAGCATATGTTTCACTCCATAACAGACCCCGCGGTAATTTGAAGGCCTTCAAAACCACGAAAAGAGATGATCCCCTATCGCAGGCACACGTAAATACAGCGCCGTGGGCGCTAAAATCAGAACGATGGTCGGCGGGCAGCTGACCCTGGCCGACTATGACAATATGGCGCATATGAGAACGGTCGGCGAAATCGCCCATTATCTCAAGACCGGAACCGCCTGCAGCGATGTGCTGGAGGATATTGACGAGCGGCTGGTTCACCGCGGCCAGCTGGAGACAGCTGTCAGAGTCAGCCTCTACCGCCGTATCCGGCGGCTGTCACCCTATATTCCTCAAGAAGCCGAGGACGTAGTAAGCCTAATGCTGAAAAGGGCCGAGCTGGAAATGATCATTGACTGCATTTTCGGAATCACCCACGGCACCGGGCGGGATTTCATCCTAAATGTCCCCACCTTTCTGCACGCCTTCAGCAGTCTTGACTACCGCGCTATGGCAGGGGTAAAGGATTACGGCGAGCTGACCGAGGTGCTTAAGGAAACGCCCTATTACAGGGTGCTAAAGTCCTTCAACCCTCAGCGGCAGAAAATGGCGGGCGAGTTTGAGGCGGCGCTCTATACCTGTTATTACAGGCAGGTTTTTGACGCCATAAACAGCCTTGACAAAAGGGATCGGGAGAGCTGCCTTGAGGTCGTCGGCAGCCAGGTGGACTTTATCAACATGGTGACGGTTATGAGGGTCAAGCAGTATTTTGATATGCCTGCCCGGGAGATCAGCAAGCTGCTGATACCCTTTGGCTATAGACTCAGCCAAAAAACGCTGACACAAATGGCAGACGCCCCAGATGTACAAAAATTGGCCGAACTGATGTCCGGCTCCCGCTACAAAAGCTATTTTGAGCGCAGCAGCGACGGCGTCGCGCTGGGCGGCCTGTATTACGATTATTCCTATGTCACGGCACGGCGCATTCTGGCGTATGAGCAGCCTTCGGCGAGCTTTGTTCTGGCGTATATTGTGCTGGCCGGCATCGAGATTAAAAATATCATCACAATTATTGAAAACGTGCGGTACGAAGTTAGCCGCAATGAGATACTTCCGCAGGTCGTCGGCTATTCGCATATGAAAAACCAGGCTTCCGGCAGTCATGTTTGAGTGGAGGTGACAGAATGGGCATAGAAAAAATGAAGCTCTTTTCCTGCATCGGCCCGGGAGATAAGCTGGATGAGGCCGCAGCGCTGCTTCTGTCCAGCGGGATGGTGCATTTTGAGGACGCCGCTAAAACCACCGGCAAGACCGCAGGGGAGCGGGCGTCGGCGGGGAATCCTTACGACAAGCCCCTTGCTGAAATGGCGTATTTTATGAAACGTATGAACCTGGACACCGGCGAATGCCCTGCGTCCGGCGCCGGGGGACTTAAGGAAATGACCGCCCGGTACGAAGAGACCGCAGGGGACCTGAGCAAAATGAAGGAGCGTCTGGCTGCCCTTGAAAAAGAAAGCGCCGGGCTTGAAAGCGTCCTTAAGCAGCTGGATCATCTGCACGGCATCGACATCGATCTTGAACCGCTGTTTCACCTGCGCTTTTACAAGTTCCGCTATGGCAGGATGAGCAGGGATAAGTACGAAAGACTGACCAAATACGCCAGCACCGATTTTGTCTACTTTGCCACGGCCCTTGATAAGGAGTACGCCTGGCTGATGTATCTTACTCCGGCCGCCTTTGAGGAAACGGTCGACCTGACCTTTTCCAAGCTGGATTTCGAACGCATACGTATATCGGGCGACGCCCACGGCACGCCTGATGAGGCGAGGGAGGAAATGGCCCGCCGTCTTGCCGAAACAAGTGAGGAAATGCACAATCTGGAAGCCGGGCTGAGCCGCCGGCTTGAGCAGGAGAAGGACTTCCTTTGCCGGGTGTACAGCGCGGTCAGCTTTGCCAGAGAGGCCTATGAAATACGTGGCTATGCCTCCTTTTTGTCCAAATCCTTCTGCCTGACCGGCTGGGTGCCGGCAGACAGGGCGGAAGAGCTGGGCAGGCAGGTTGAAGCGGTAACCGGCCTGAGCTTTGCCATCGAGGACAACAAGGAAACCGAGCTTACCCCCCCTACAAAGCTGAAAAACAACCGGTTTGCCAGACCCTTTGAGCTGTTTGTCAAAATGTACGGTATGCCGGCCTATAACGAAATTGACCCCACCCTGTTTGTGGCGCTGACCTATACACTGCTGTTCGGGGCGATGTTCGGGGACGTGGGTCAGGGGCTGGTGCTGGCTATCGCCGGACTGCTGCTGTCGCACAGGTCAAAGGATCCGGGGGCGGGGCGCATATTAAGCGTACTGGGGCTTTCTTCAACCCTGTTTGGGTTTGCTTACGGCTCGGTCTTTGGTTTTGAGGATATTATCCACGGTATCATCACCCCCATGCACGACATCAACACCATTTTGGCGGCGTCTATCGGCGTCGGCATGATTATGATAACGGTTGCCATGCTTATAAACATCGTAAACGGCGTCAGGCAAAGGAGCTACATCAAGAGCCTGTTCGGCAGCAACGGCCTTGCGGGGCTGGTGCTGTATTGGGCGGTGACCGTTTGGGCTATTTATTATCTGATAATGAACCGCAACATAATGACGACCCCCTACGGCCTCGGGCTGATGCTTCTGCCATTTACACTGATATTTTTCTCAGAGCCCCTTTCAAACAGGCTGGAGAAAAAACACGGACACAAGCAGTCACCGGTGGAGTTCTTCCTGCAAAGCTTTTTTGAGGGCTTTGAAACGGTGCTGTCCTACCTGACCAACACCGTTTCCTTCATCCGTGTAGGTGCCTTTGTTCTGAGCCACGCCGGCATGATGCTGGCCGTGTTTCAGCTCTCACAAACGGCAAACGGCGGCCACAATTGGGTGGTCGTCATCCTGGGCAATATGCTTGTCATCGGGTTTGAAGGCTTTCTCGTCGGTATACAGGTTCTCAGGCTTGAGTTTTTTGAGATGTTCTCGCGGTTTTACTCCGGTACCGGCAAGGAATATGCCCCCGCCCTTACCGAGGTCAAAAAAATATAGAAGAGGAAGCAAACATGAAAACATTTTTGTATGCATTGCCTGCCTTGGCGATGGTGGGACTTACCGCCGCCTTTATCCTTGCCTACGGCAAAAACCGCAGCGCGGAGCGGGCAAAGAAGCTTATTCTCGGCAATCTTGCCGCTTTTGTTCTTGTATGTGCCGTTTTCGCTGTGATGCCTGCCGGTGTGCTGGCCGCAGGTGAAGCCAACGGAGATCCCCAAATAGTTTCTGCACCGGTGTCCAGAAGTCTTGGCGACGGCCTGTCCTTTATCGGCGCGGCGCTGGCCGTGGGCCTGTCCTGCGTAGGCGGCGGCATTGCCGTAGCCAACTCGGCAAGCGCCGCTATCGGCGCCACCGGCGAGAACCCCAACAACTTCGTGCGCTCCCTGATCTTTGTGGCTTTGGCCGAGGGCGTCGCCCTTTACGGCTTTATCATCGCCATACAGATCATCGGCAAGCTTTAATCGCCATGAGAATGTTTTTGATCAGCGACAGCACCGATACCCTGGTGGGGCTTCGTCTGGCGGGGGTGGAAGGTATTTCCGCCCACACGGCGGAGGAGGTGCGCGCAGGCCTTAAGCGTTGCCGCGACAATCCGGAAATAGGCATTGTGCTGATGACCGACCGGCTAAGCGAGCTTTGCCCGGAGGCGGTGCTGGACATGAAGCTTAACTCCACCCGCCCCCTGCTGCTGACTATACCCGACAGGCATGGCCCCGCAGGCCGCTCCAACATATCCAAATACATTAAGGACGCCATCGGGGTCGACATCTCCTGACGGCGCCACGGGAAAGGGCTGATAACCATGCCAAGCTTTGATATTGCGGCGCTGAACAGCCAGGTTGTTTCCGATGCATGGCTTGAAAGCGAAAAAATAAACTCCCGCCTGGATGCGGACCGCGCCAAAAAGCTGAAAAAGGCGGAGGCGCAGCTGGCTGAGCAGTCAGCCAAAAAAGTAGCCGCAGAAACCGAAAGGGCAAAGAGCGCCTCTCAGCGCAGGCTGAGCGACTGCGCCACAGAAAACAAGCGCAGCTTGATTGCCCTGCGCAGCCGGATGGAAAAAGAGCTTTTTGACGCTCTGCTTCAGCAGCTTCAGGCTTTTACGGCTTCTCCGGCTTACCTTCCCTTTCTGACTGCCAAGCTGGAGGCGCTTCAAAAAACGCCGGGCGGAGAGAAGGTCATTCTTTATATTCGACCCGAAGATGAAAAAGCGGCCGCAGAAGCAGCCCAAAGGGCGGGGCTTGACTGCGAAATACGCCCTGACCGCGGCATTTTGCATGGCGGCGCGCGGATTTTTCTGCCCGGGCAGGGGGTTATGATGGATAGCACCATCGACCTCGCCCTTGAGGGGCAGCGGGAGTGGTTCAGACAGCACTCCCATCTGACAATTTCCCAATAAGGGGGCGGTTTTTATGGAAACAGAAAACACCATTTATCATATATACCGAATCAACGGCCCTGTCGTCTTCGTCAGGGGTGCCCGCACCCTTGCCATGCAGGAGATGGTTTATGTCGGTGAAAGCCGCCTGATCGGCGAGGTCATCGGCGTAAGCAGTGACTATGTCACCATCCAGATGTATGAGGATATGTCCGAGATAAAGCCGGGCGCCGTCGTTATCGGAAGCGGACAGCCCATGTCGGTCACCCTGGGCCCCGGCATTTTGAAGAACATTTTCGACGGCATCCAACGCCCTCTGCTCACCATCAGCGGCCGCCACGGCGCCTTTATCCCCCGCGGCGCCAACGCAGCACCCGTGGACGAAGAGCGGCTTTGGGATGTCACCATTCTGCCCCATGCGGGGGACGTGCTTGAGCCGCTGTCGGTTTACGCCGAAACACCCGAGAGCGAAACCATCCTCCACCGCTGTATGCTGCCGCCCCGCAAGGGTGGCAGGGTCGTCTTTGCCGCCCCTGACGGGCAATACAGGGTAAACGACGTCGTTCTCCGTCTTGATGTGGGGGGCGGACGCATTGAGGAGCTGACCCTCTGCCAGCAGTGGCCCATCAGGAGACCCCGCCCGGTGTCCCGCCGCCTGCCTCTTGACAGGCCGCTGATTACCGGACAGCGTATCATTGACACCATATTCCCCGTGGCAAAGGGAGGCACCGCCGCCGTGCCCGGCGGCTTCGGCACTGGCAAAACCATGATGCAGCACCAGCTGGCCAAGTGGAGCGACGCCGACATCATCGTCTACATCGGCTGCGGAGAGCGCGGCAATGAAATGACCCAGGTGCTGGAGGAGTTCGGCGAGCTGGCCGACCCCCGCACAGGCAAGCTGCTGACCGACCGCACCATCCTTATCGCCAACACCTCCAACATGCCGGTGGCCGCCAGAGAAGCCTCGATTTACACCGGCATCACCCTGGCCGAATATTACCGCGATATGGGCTACCATGTGGCTATGATGGCCGACTCCACCTCACGATGGGCGGAGGCGCTGCGGGAAATATCGGGCAGGCTGGAGGAAATGCCGGCGGAGGAGGGCTTCCCCGCCTATCTGCCCTCAAGGCTTGCAGAGTTTTATGAGCGTTCCGGCTATTGCAGGACGCTGAACGGCAGAGAGGGCTCCATCACCATTATCGGCGCCGTTTCCCCTCAGGGGGGCGATTTTTCCGAGCCGGTCACCCAAAATACCAAGCGGCTGGTGCGCACCTTTTGGGCGCTGGACAAAAGCCTTGCCTACTCCCGCCACTATGCCGCTGTCAACTGGAATACCTCTTACAGCGAGTACGCCCTTGATCTTGAAGGGTGGTATGCACAGCATGTGAATCCCCGCTTCACCGACGGACGCAGGGAATTGATTGCCCTTCTCCATGAGGAAAACCAGCTGATGGAGATTGTCAAGCTGATCGGCTCAGACGTGCTGGCCGATGAGCAAAAGCTGGTGCTGGAAACAGCCAAGGTTATCCGCGTGGGCTTTTTGCAGCAGAACGCCTTCCATCCGGAGGACACCTACGTCGGCCTGGACAAACAATACCTGATGATGGATAGCATCCTCTATTTAAACAGCCGTGCCAAGAGGCTGGTGGAAAAGGGCGTTCCTATGTCAAAAATCACCGCCACCGGCCTTTTCGATAAGCTGATTAAAATGAAATATGACATCCCCAACGATAAACCGGAGCTGTTCAGCGCCCTCCATAAGGAGATTGACGACGCTGTTTCCGGACTGGAGAGCAGCCATTCGCTGCTGTTTGCGGCGGATAAAGAAAGGGGGAAGGACTGATGTCAACCGAATATCTGGGCATCAAGGAGGTCAAAGGGCCTCTGATGGTGCTGGAGCATATCGAGGGCGTCGCCTTTAACGAGCTTGTGTCCATCACACTGGACAACGGCGAAAAGCGCACCGGGCAGGTGGTGGACATCAGTGAGGAGGCCTGCGTAGTGCAGGTTTTTGAGGGCACCTCCTCCATTTCGCTGTCCAACGTGCGCACGGGCTTTCTGGGGCATCCGCTTAAGCTTGCTTTATCCAAGGAGATTTTAGGCCGCACCTTTGACGGCATAGGCAGACCGAAGGATGGCCTTGACCCTGTTTTTCCCCAGGTCTCCCGGGACATCAACGGTATGCCCATAAACCCCGTCAACCGTGAGTATCCCAGGAACTATATCCAAACCGGCATTTCCTCCATCGACGCCAATATCACCCTAATCAGGGGTCAGAAGCTGCCGATTTTCACCGGGGACGGCATGTCACACAATAAGCTTGCCGTGCAGATTGTGCGGCAGGCCAAAATCGCAAACCAGGCCTCAGCCGGGTTCGGAATTGTTTTTGCCGCCATGGGCGTCAAAAACGACGTGGCCGATTACTTCCGCCGCAGCTTTGAGGAGAGCGGGGCAATGAGCCGCGTCGTCATGTTTCTGAACCTCTCTGATGACCCGATTGTCGAGCGCATTTTAACCCCCCGCTGCGCCCTGACCGCCGCAGAGTATCTGGCCTTTGAGCACAATATGCACATTCTGGTCATCATGACCGACATGACCTCCTATGCGGAGGCAGTTAGGGAGCTGTCCAGCTCCAAGGGGGAAATCCCCAGCAGGAAGGGCTACCCCGGCTACCTTTATTCCGACCTGGCCTCCCTGTACGAGCGGGCGGGCATTATCAAGGGCATCAACGGCTCTGTGACCCAGATCCCCATCCTCACAATGCCCAATGACGACATAACCCACCCCATACCCGACCTTACGGGCTATATCACCGAGGGGCAGATCGTCCTTGACCGCGCCCTGGAGATGAAGGGCATCTACCCCAGCATTGCCATTCTGTCCTCCCTTTCAAGGCTGATGAAGGACGGCATAGGAGAGGGATACACCCGGGAGGATCATTCGGCCCTGTCTAACCAGCTGTTTGCCGCCTATGCCCGGGTGACAGAGGCGCGGGCGCTTGCCTCGGTCATCGGTGAGGATGAGCTTTCGCCAATAGACAAGCGCTACATGCAATACGGCGCCGCCTTTGAAAGCCGCTTCCTTGCACAGGGTGCAAACGCCGACCGCGGGATTGAGCGCACGCTGGATCTGGCGTGGGAGCTGCTGTCAATGCTCCCCCGCTCGGAGTTTGACCGCATCGACGACAAGCTGGTAGACAAATATTACAAGCCGCCAAATATATAACCGGAGGTGAGCCCATGGCCGCAAGTGTCATCCCGACAAAAAGCAACCTAATGGCGCAGCGGCGCTCCCTGGCGCTGTCCCAAATGGGGTACGATCTGATGGACAAAAAGCGCAACGTGCTGATACGCGAAATGATGCTGCTGGTAGACAGGGCAAAGCGCATTCAAAGGCAAATCGACAGCACCTTCGGCACCGCCTACGCTGCGCTGGAAAAGGCCAACATCGCCCTGGGACTTGTTCAGGACGTGTCCCGGGAGGTGGAGGTGGAGGACAGCCTCACCGTCCAGTCCCGCTCGGTCATGGGTGTGGAGATACCTATCGTGTCTATTGACCGCCCTGTCCCCGCCACCTTTGCCTATTCCTTCATGTCCACCAATCCCACCCTGGATGAGGCCTATATCGACTTCCTCAAGGTCAAATATCTGTGCGCGGAGCTGGCTGAAATCGAAAACTCCCTTTACCGTTTGGGGGCGGCTGTCAAAAAGACCCAAAAAAGGGCCAACGCCCTGCAGAACATCGTCATCCCCCAGACCAGCGAAACCATCAAGCATATTGCCTCTTATCTGGAGGAAAAGGACAGGGAGGAGTTCACCCGGCTTAAAGTCATCAAAAGGAGCAAGCAGCGGTAGCGCCTGACGGGTGTAAGGGGTTCGGGTAATGGCGGAAAGGGCGCAGGCGCAAGAGCTTAAAAGCATAAAGAAGCAAGGGCGGGGAGATTCCCCGCCCTTGTGTGTGCTTATAGCGTCAGCCTACCTTGTATTCGTCCCCGGTCATCCCCGCCAGCTCCAGCACATAGTACATGACCTTGGCCATTTCGCCTCTGGTCAGTGTGCCCTGCGGGTCAAAGCTGCCGTCCGGCCTGCCGCCGATGATTCCGGCCTTCTGCATGGCATACACCGCCTCATACGCCCAGACGGCAATATCCTTATCGTCGGAGAAGGCGGTTTTATCGCCCCCATCGGGCAGGTCGATTTCAAACTTCCCCGCCGCCCGCACGATGAGCAGCGCCATCTGCTCCCTTGTGAGGGGGTCGTTGGGGCCGAAGCTCTCTGCGCTGTAGCCGGAGATCAGCCCACCGGCATACGCCCAGTTGAGCGCCTTTTCGTACCATGCGCCGAGAGCGGTATCGGTGAACGGGTCTGCGGGGGAAGCGGCGTCGCCCTCCCCCCAGACGTTATACAGTATTTGCACGAACTGCGCCCTTGTCAGCGGCGCGTCAGGGGTGTATTTGCCATTGCCCATGCCCGAAATATACCCCTGCCCCCCCAGGGAATTGATATAATCCTCCGCCCAGTGTCCGTTATCATCGGTGAACAGGTCGGGCAGCGGATTTTTCTCCCAGCCCGCATAGAGGGTAAGGGCTTTCGTCACACTTGCGGTGAAGTCGTGCTTTGAGGTGCACCCCTTATCGGTGTACCAGCCGGAGAAGGTGTAGCCCTCCCGCGTGGGGCTTGCAGGCTCTGTAAATGTGCCGCCCGAGACGACCGATTTATCCCCAACGGCACTGCCGCCCTGAGAGTCGAACTTCACGGTGTAATAAGTGGTGTCGTCTCGGCCACCGCCGGAGGAAGCAACCGTCAGCGCGATACTCGCCGTATTCGCGCCGCTGTCCGATACCGTCAGCGTAC
>JAVBSJ010000105.1:0-6098 GCA_031547105.1 Oscillospiraceae bacterium | reverse complement strand
GCCGCGCGGCCAGCTACATCGAAAAAACCGCCATCAACATGCACGAGCCCTATGCCAGCTCGGCCTGTGAGCTGGTGACAGAGCTTTTACAGTACATCGCGGCGCCCTCCGATATGCTTAAATGCGAGGCGGAGGCGCTTTTGGCGGGAATTGTGCTTGATACAAAGGGCTTTACCGTAAAAACCGGCGTGCGCACCTTTGAAGCCGCGGCCTATCTCAAGCAGCTGGGCGCCGACACTATCGACGTGCGCCGCATGTTTGCCGGCAACTTCGCCGGATATATTGAGCGCTACAGGCTGATTTCCAACGCCCGGAATATTTTCCCCAACATCACCATGGTGACCACCGATGAGATAGTAGACCGCTACGTCGCCGCTCAGGTGGTTGACGAGCTGATAAATATCAGCGACGTAGATGCCGCCTTTATCGTTTTTAATGAAGAAAGCGGCAGCACCGTTTCGGCCCGTTCCTACGGGGAGATCAACGTGCAGATGGTTATGGAGAAAATCGGGGGCGGCGGCAGCATGAACATGGCAGGGGCGCAGTTCCCCGGTCAGTCTGTTGAAGAAATCGAGCCCAAGGTTATTCAGGCGATAAGCCGTTATTTGGACGAAATCGAGAAAGAGGGTAAACAATAATGAAGGTAATTCTTCTGCAGGATGTAAAGGGTCAGGGCAAGAAAAATGATATGATAAACGTGTCGGACGGCTATGCCCGCAACTTTCTCTTCCCGAGGAAGCTGGCGATGGAAGCTACGGCTGACGCCCTTAATGCGAAAAAAATTGCCGATGACGCTGCAAAGCGCAAGGCAGACAACGAAAAGGCCGCCGCTCTTGAGCTAAAGGAAAGGCTGGCGCAGATGCCGGTCAAAATCAAGGCCAAGGCCGGCACAGGGGGACGCCTTTTCGGCTCTGTCACCACGAAGGAAATATCCGAAGCGCTTTTGGAGCAATATAACGTAGACATCCCCAAGGCCAAGCTGGTTCTTGATGAGGGAATAAAAGGCTTTGGCACCTTTGAGGTTGCGGCAAAGCTGCATTCCGGTGTCAGCGGAGTCATTTATGTTGTGGTAAGCGAGCTCCAGTAAAAAAACGGCCCGAAGGGGCAGGGGTAAAGATATGCCGGCAGATGATCTTTTTGCAAGACGAACACCGTATTCGGTGGAGGCGGAGCAGGCCGTAATCGGCTCTATGCTGATCGACCCCCAGTGTGTTCCCTCTGTAATGGAGGCGCTGGGCGAGAATGATTTTTACATCGAGACAAACCGCAATATTTACGCCACCATATCCCATATGTTCACCGGCGGCAAGAGCGTCGACCCGGTCACGGTCATCGATGAAATGAAGCTGATGGGCTATAGGGAAAGTGCCAACCGCGATTATTTTTTGCAGCTTATTGATACGACGCCCACCTCGGCGAATGTGCTTGAGTACTGCAAAATCGTGCGGGATAAAAGCATGCTGAGGGAGCTTCAGGGCATTGCCAACGAAATAAACCAGATGACCGTTGACGAGCAGGAGGAGGCTCAAAGGGTGGCCGAGTTTGCCGAGCAGCGTGTTTACGCCGTCCGGCAGGGCAGGGAAATAAGCGGGCTTAAGACGATCAACGGCGCTATCGCAGAGGTTTTCAGCCATCTGGATGAAATGATGAAGCATCCCGGGCAGCTACCCGGCATACCCACGGGGTTTGCGGAGCTTGACCGCCTGATAGGCGGGCTGAATAAGTCAGACCTTGTGCTGATGGCGTCTCGCCCCGGTATGGGCAAGACCTCCATTGCGCTTAATATGGCGCTGCACGCCGCGAAAAAAAGCCAGAAAACCGTCGCTATTTTCCAGCTTGAGATGTCCAGCCAGCAGCTTGCCATGCGGCTTTTATCCAGCGAAGCGCTGGTGGACAACAAAAGCCTGCGGATGGGCACACTTAATGACGGGGATTGGGCGCGCATAGCCGGCGCCAACGCCGAGCTCAGCCGCCTCGATATACGCATTGACGACAATTCCGGCATAACCGTGCCGGAGATGAAGGCAAAATGCCGCAGATTGGGGAGCGACCTTGGGCTTATTGTCATTGACTATTTGCAGCTTATGCACGCAGGGGGCAAGCGCATGGACAACCGTGTGCAGGAGGTGGCGGAAATTTCCCGCTCCCTTAAAATAATGGCCAAGGAGCTTAACGTGCCGGTTCTTTGCCTGTCTCAGCTTTCCCGCGGCCCGGAAGGGCGTGCGGACAAGCGCCCCATGCTGTCAGACCTGCGTGAATCGGGCTCTATTGAGCAGGATGCCGACATTGTGCTTTTCATTTACCGGCCTGATTATTACGGTGACCAGACACCGGACAAGCATAATATGGCGGAAATAATTATCGCTAAAAACCGTCACGGCGAAACCGGCAAGATAGAGCTGCAGTGGGAAGGTCAGTATACCACCTTCAGAGGACGGGAAACCCGCTATGAAGAGCCTTGACAGAACCATAGAAAAATACAAACTGATACAGAAGGGCGACAAGGTGCTTGTTGCCCTTTCGGGCGGAGCCGACTCGGTATGCCTGCTTGCTCTTTTGGCCCAGCGCCGGGAGAAGCTGGGCATAGCATTGGCGGCCGCCCATTTTAGTCACGGAATAAGGCCGGAATGCGCCGAGGAGGAGCGGGAGCTGTGCACCCGCTTGTGTCAAAGGCTGGGTGTGCCGTTTTTTCACGGAGGGGGGGACACCCCCGCCTGGGCTGCTGCAAGGGGTGTGGGTCTGGAGGAAGGCGCGCGGGAGCTGCGGTATGCTTTTCTGCACCGTACTCTTGAAGAATGGCAGGGGGATGTCATCGCCACTGCCCACAACCGAAGCGACAATGCCGAAACTGCTCTTTTCAACCTTGTCAGGGGCAGCGGCCTGCAAGGGATGGGAGGAATAAAGCCCCGAAACGGGCTTGTCATAAGGCCGCTTATTGAGACCTCCAGATCGGATATTGAAGGGTATATTGCGGCAAAAGACCTGCCTTTTGTCACCGACATGAGCAATTTTGATCAGCAATACACCAGAAACCGCCTGCGTGCGCAGGTGCTTCCCGTCCTGCGGGAGATAAATCCAGGCGCTGACAGGCACATTTTGGAGTTTTCGGAGGTGGCCGCCCAAGCGGCGGATTTCCTCCGGCTGCAGGCAGGGGAGCTTTTGGGCAAGCACAAAAAGATTTCCGGCGCTATATCCGTCCCCTGCGGAATAGTTGCGGAAGCCCATCCCGCCCTGCACTACTACATTTTTGCAGGGCTTTATGAGCTGGCCGGCGGGCAGCCAGGCGCATTAAGCGCCGCGCACATTGAAGCGCTGAGAGAACTGCTTGCAAGCCATGACCCTTCCGCGCAGCTTTCAATGCCCGGGCGGATTACCGCGCGGAGAATATATGACCATGTAATCTTTGAGAAGGGAGAGCTTTGTGGGCAGGAGCCCGATACAGAGCTTCCGGAGGGGCAGGAGATTTGCTGGCGCGGATGGAGCATTAAGGCGGGAGGCGAGGAAGGGTTTTCCTTCAGCGCCGAGAAGGTTGTATTTCCTCTAACAGTAGGCACCCGAAGGCAGGGAGACCGCATAAATCTTCCCGGCGGCGGAAAAACCGTTAAAAAACTGATGATTGAGCGTAAAATTCCCGCAAAAAACCGTGACAATATACCGCTTGTATGGGATAATAATGGGGTGCTGCTTGTGGGGGACTGGGCGCAGGATGCTGCCCGCTTGCCCAAGGGAGATAAAGATAACATCGTAAAGATAAACATCAGGAGGCCGTAAAATGTACCAGGACACAAAAGGTGTTCTTATATCAAAAGAACAGATTGCCGCGACCGTCCGGGATTTAGGCAGGCAGATAAGCCGCGATTATAACGGCAAAAATCCCGTGATGATTTCCATCCTCAAGGGGGCATTTATATTTATGGCCGACCTTGTGCGGGAGGTTGACATTCCCTGCTCCATAGATTTCATGTCGGTCTCCTCCTACGGCTCCGGCAGTGAGAGCTCCGGCAGGGTCAAAATTATTAAGGATTTGGACACAAATATTGAGGGAAAACATGTTATAGTTGTTGAAGATATTTTAGACAGCGGAGTAACACTTTCATATCTTTCCGACATGCTCATGGCAAGAAAACCGGCCTCTTTTGCCATATGTACCCTGTTTGACAAGCCTGACAGGCGCAAAACCGGTATTAAGGCCGATTATTCGGGCATAAATGTGCCTGATGAGTTTTTGGTTGGATACGGGCTTGATTATGATGAGAAATATCGGAATCTTCCGGATGTATGTGTATTAAAGCCGGAAATTTATGCAAAATAAAATGTCTTTGCAAAGGAGTGAAGTTGGCTTTTGAACGGCGGAAAAAATAGAAATATGCGCACGCAGGGGATAGGCATCTACCTGCTGCTTTTGCTTGTCGTTATGAGCACCATAGGCATTTGGCTCGACACACCCAAGACCGAGCCTGTGACATATCAGCAAATTGTGGAATACTTTGAGAAGGAAGAGGTCAAGGCCTTTGTCATTCAGGGGAACACAATTACACTTAAGCTGCAGAACGACAAGGAGGTCGTTTACGAAAATCTCCTTAGCTGGGACTGGTTTTACAGCGACGTGGGGGAGCTTATACGGGAGCAGCGTGCAAGCGGTGTGCTTGAGATGCAGGATTTCCAGCCCCAGCAGGTTTCGTGGATCTCGGTGCTGATGCCATATCTCATTATCGGCGGGCTGATGGCTGCCTTCTGGTTCTTTGTCGTCAACAAGCAGGAAGGGGGCGGCAGGGCGGCGATGAACTTTGCAAAATCCCGCGCCAAGCTGGCCACACCTGACAACAAAAAGGTTTTCTTTAAGGATGTCGCCGGCGCCGACGAAGAGAAGCATGAGCTGCAGGAGGTCGTTGAGTTCCTCAAAGCGCCGCAGCGCTTTATCGCTTTGGGCGCGCGCATTCCCAAAGGCGTGTTGCTTGTGGGTCCTCCGGGAACGGGCAAAACCCTTATCGCCAAGGCGGTAGCTGGTGAAGCCGGGGTTCCGTTTTTCTCCATATCCGGTTCTGATTTTGTTGAGCTTTATGTGGGCGTTGGCGCAAGCCGCGTCAGAGATCTTTTTAACGAGGCGAAGAAGCATGCCCCCGCAATCGTCTTTATCGACGAGATTGACGCTGTCGGCCGCAGGCGCGGCGCCGGTCTCGGCGGCGGACATGATGAGCGTGAACAGACACTGAACCAGCTGCTGGTGGAGATGGACGGCTTTGGCAACAACACCGGCGTCATCGTGCTTGCGGCGACAAACCGCGCCGATATTCTTGACCCTGCGCTGCTGAGACCGGGGCGGTTTGACAGGCAGATATACATCGGTGTGCCCGATGTTAAGGGGCGCAAGGCCATTATGGAGGTACACTCCAGGGCCAAGCCCTTTGAACCCAATGTCAGCTTTGACGCCCTTGCCCGCAAAACGGTGGGCTTTACCGGCGCCGACCTTGAAAATCTGCTTAACGAAGCGGCACTCCTTGCTGCGAGAGCCAACCGCAAGGCCATATCAACCGCCGATTTGGATGACGCTTTTCTCAAGGTCATCATGGGCAGCGAGAAAAAATCCCGCGCCGTTTCGGATAACGAACGGCGGCTTACGGCTTACCACGAGGCGGGGCACGCTCTGGTCACAAGGCTGATACCGTCGCAGGATCCCGTGCATCAGGTCTCCATTATACCCCGCGGCAGGGCGGGCGGCTTTACCATGAGCCTGCCTAAGGAGGATCGCTCCTATGCTTCCCGCAACGAAATGCTTGATGAGCTTGTTGTTCTTCTGGGTGGTCGCGTGGCGGAAAAGCTGGTGCTGGATGATATTTCTACAGGCGCTTCCTCTGATATTGACAGGGCAACTCACATTGCCCGCAATATGGTCACCAAATACGGCATGAGTGACAAGATCGGCCCCATCAGCTTTGAATCGGGGGAAGAGGTTTTCCTTGGCAGGGACTTTGCAACGGCAAAGAACATGTCTGAGGCCACTGCCGCAGAGATCGACAATGAGATCAGGAGAATTATCGACGACGCATATGTCAGATGTGAGAAGCTGCTTGCGGAAAATATCGCAATGCTTCACACTA
>JAVBSJ010000002.1:0-3305 GCA_031547105.1 Oscillospiraceae bacterium | reverse complement strand
GCCTGAGTTATCTCATCAAGGGCAATAATGTCGGGGGACATACTTCTCAAAAGCATGCTTATTGCCTGTCCCTTCTCTGCGCCCGAAAGCACATCACAGCGTCCAAGCTCAAATGTAGGCTTGCCGCCCGAGTAGCCGGCTATTTCATACCGGCTGTCGGCAACAGAAACCTTGTGGCGTGCGGATAAATATCTGCACATATCGCGCAGGAGGGTTGTTTTCCCCTTGCCGGGCGGAGACACTATAAGTGTATCGGTAAAGCGTCCATCGGGGAAAAGCCTGTCCGCCAGCTCATTTGCCAGCCCGCACACCGGCTTTGCAATGCGTATATTAAGCGAAGAAATATTGCGCATCGTCCCCGGCATACCATCATGTGGCGCAACATATTCACCGCAAAGGCCTATACGGTGTCCGCCGCTTGCGGTCACAAAGCCTTCCCTGATCTGCTCCTGATAGCTGTGGACGGAGTTTTTTGTTCCCTTTGCCATTATGTATTCAATATGCTCTGCCGTTACGGTCAGCGGCGCTCCGTTTTCCTGTGGGGTCATGGCAGTATGCCCTGCCATAATTACAAAGGGCCTTCCTGCCCGCAGGCGGAACTCCTCTGCCTGAAGCCTCTGCTTTTCACTGACGGCAAACGCGGCGTGCCACAGCTCCTCGGGAAGCAGGCCGGCTGCCTGAATATAGCTTTTCATCATATCCTTGTTATTCATACTGTTTGTCCTCCTGCTCTAAAGGTATTCGGTGGGAGGTTAAATCAGAACAAAAAAATCCCCGTGATATTTTCACGGGGAGGTCGCTTGGCAAACTGTATTTACTTTATCATTTCCTTGAACTGCTCTTCATCAATGATTGCTACGCCTAGGCTTTGAGCTTTCTGAAGCTTTGAGCCAGAATCCTCCCCCGCCACCAAATAGGTCGTCTTTTTGGATACACTGGAGGCGGCTTTGCCACCAAAGCTTTCAATTATTTCGGAAGCTTCCTCACGTGTGAAGGAGGTGAGTGTGCCGGTAAGCACAAATGTCATGCCCTCAAAGCGCATGTCGGTTACAGTGACATCCTCCGTCATGTTGACCCCTGCTTCTTTGAGACGCGCTATAAAGTGCCGGTTTTGCTCATTGTCAAGCCAGTGACGCAGGCTTTGGGCAATTGTGTTTCCTATGTCCCGGATGGAGGTGAGCTGTTCGGCAGTTGCCTCCATGATTGCCTCAAGGCTGCCGAAGCGGGAAGCGATAGTTTTTGAGGCCTTCTGCCCCACATTGCGTATGCCAAAGGCAAAAAGCAGCTTTGACAAGGGATTTCCCTTGCTGCGTTCAATTGCGTCAAGCAGGTTTTCGGCCGATTTTTTACCCATTTTTTCAAGCCGGGCAATTTCCTGGCCATCTAAAAAGTAGAGGTCGGCAGCCGATTTGATATTGCCGGAGCGCAGTAGGTTTTCGACGACGGCGATTCCCAAGCCCTCAATATCCATAGCGCCCCGTGAAGCGAAGTGCTGTATGCTGCGGCTCAGCTGGGCGGGGCACTCGGCGCCCGAGCACCGATAAGCCGCCTCCCCTTCTTCCCGGAATACAGGAGAGCCGCAAGCGGGGCATATCTTCGGCATAATAAAGGGAACAGCATCCGCAGGGCGTTTGCCTATATCTACACCCAAAACCTCCGGGATTATTTCCCCAGCCTTTCGGACTATTATGGTATCCCCTACCCTTATATCCTTTTCAGCGATATAATCCTGATTGTGCAGCGTAGCGCGGCTGACCGTTGTGCCGGCAAGGCTCACAGGGGAGAAGACGGCGTTTGGGGTAAGCACACCGGTGCGCCCTACATTGACAATGATTTTTTCCAGAACCGCGGAGTTTTCTTCGGGAGGGTATTTATACGCTATCGCCCAGCGTGGCGCCTTGGCGGTTGAGCCGAGGGCCGCTCTATGCGCAAAGGAATCAACTTTGATGACAATGCCGTCCATACCGTACTCCAGCTCCGGACGCAGAGCGCCAATTCTCTCAATAAACGAAACTACTTGTGCAATGTCACTTGTTATTTCGTAATGCTCAATCACTTTACAGCCAAGTGATTTCAAGGTGTCAAGGCTTTCACTGTGAGTCACCATGCCGATTTCGGCAGCATTTTGCACATTAAAGCAAAAAATGGAAAGGCGCCGCTCGGCACAGACCGCGCTGTCCAGCTGACGCAATGACCCGGCCGCCGCATTGCGGGGATTTGCCATGAGCTGAACCCCCTCAGCCTCGCGCCGGGCGTTGATTTCGGCGAAAACTGAGCTCGGCATATATACCTCTCCGCGGATAAACAAACGCGGATACCGGTTTCTGATCCGCTGAGGTATATCAAGGATGGTTTTAAGATTCTCGGTGACATCCTCGCCGATAGTGCCGTCTCCCCTCGTAGCCCCCCGGGTAAAAACGCCGTTTTGATATTCAAGGCAAACAGACAGCCCGTCAATTTTCACCTCCACGCTGTACCGCGCATCGGGAAAGCGCTCCTTTATGCGCTTGTCAAAGTCATAGATCTCCTCATATGAGAAAACATCCTGGAGGCTCTCCATAGGGTAAGAATGGCGCACCTCTTCAAAACCCTCCAGCACCCTTCCGACGATGCGGACGGTTGGAGAATCGGCTCTGGCATATTCCGGGTGCGCACCCTCCAGCTCCTTCAGCTTCCCCATCAAAGCATCATACTCAAAATCACTTATTGCCGGGGCGTCATCGTTATAGTAAAGGTCGGCATAATGCAGGAGGTCATCGGTAAGCTTATCAATTTCTTTTTTTATGTCCATCTTTCCACCGCTTTAGTTTTATTTTTTCATGGTCGTTGAATCAATTAGTGTAGTAGCCATGTAGTGGTTATTATACCACGAGCACGAAGTGCAAAGGTGGTATAATCCTAAATACCACTATGCGGTCAGTATACCAGAATCATGGCTTGTAGTCATTATATTTTTCAAGCAGATCTCCCCTGCTGTCATGTATCTGTGTGTAATAGGAGGGTATCTCGCCCACTATTATTGTCTCAGCAATGTTGACATCGGTGGTGATTTCAAAATAGGCATTCCCGCCCGGCAGCAGTACGCTTATGCCTATTGTTGCCTCAACCATTATGCGGTGCAGCGTCTGATTTATGCCGGCCTCGCTGAACTCGCTAAGAAAAACCGCGTTTCCCCCGCTGACCAGCTCCAAAATGACGCTTATTTTGGGGCCGCGACCGGAAAACAGCTCACCGTTTACAATATTGCCTAAAGGGATTTTTAGCTCCGTACTGGACAACTGCGATATGTTCTCATTTATTCTGGA
>JAVBSJ010000068.1:0-14430 GCA_031547105.1 Oscillospiraceae bacterium | reverse complement strand
CGTCCGCCCCAGAAAGCCTAGCGGCTTTCCGGGGGCCCCTTTCATTTTATAGCTCCGGGATGAATGAATCATCCCTGCGCGCTCGGGCGCACCCGCGCCCGGCTCGCGGCACCGCTCGCAAAAGCCTAGCGGCTTTCCGGGGGCCCCTTTCATTTTATAGCTCCGGGATGAATGAATCATCCCTGCGCGCTCGGGCGCACCCGCGCCCGGCTCGCGGCACCGCTCGCGAAAGCCTAGCGGCTTTCCGGGGGCCCCTTTCATTTTTATAGCTCCGGGATGAATGAATCATCCCTGCGCGCTCGGGCGCACTCGCGCCCGGCTCGCGGCACCGCTCGCATTAGCAGTATTGTCTCTCTAAGCTCAAAATGGATTTTGTTTTCAAAGCAAGGCTATACAAAAATAATACAGCTTCAAGGGAGCACCTCTTGAAGCACAAGAAAGGGCTGATTACCATGACAACCGCCGAAATGAAAAAGAGAGCCTGCGAGGTCATCGACAAGCACGCAGACGAGCTGCTTGAGCTCAATCAATCCATCTTTGCCGAGCCGGAGCTTGGCTACAAGGAGTTTAAGACCGCCGCAAAAATCAAAACCCATCTCGACAAACTGGGCTACAGCTACACGGACGGCGTCGCCATCACCGGCATCGTCACACCCGTTGAAGGCGGACAGCACAATGTCAAGCTGGCGCTGATGGGCGAGCTTGACGCCGTTGTCGTCCCCGGACACAAGTATGCCGACCCCGTCACAGGCGCCGCTCACTGCTGCGGACACAACTCCCAGGCGGCTTCGGTGGTTGGCGTGGCTTACGCCCTCAAGGAATCGGGAATTATGGAGCAGCTGGGCGGCGACATTGTCCTTATGCACGTCCCCTCCGAAGAGTTTGTCGAGCTGGAATACAGGAAAAGCCTTGTGGATTCGGGCAAAATTTCCCTTCTGGGCGGCAAGCAGGAGTTTATCAAGCTTGGCGTCATGGATGACATCGACATGATGGTCATGCAGCACACAGCCCCCACCGAGGACGGGGAGGGCAACCCCATCAAGGCCAACGCAGGCGGCGGCACCGGCATGGGCTTTACCGGCAAGCTGATACAGTACATAGGCAAGGAGTCACACGCCGCGCTGCCCCATCAGGGCATCAACGCCCTGCAGGCCGCCAAAATCGGCCTTGCCGCCATTGACGCCAACCGTGAGACCTTTCAGGACAAGGACACCATCAGGGTGCACCCCATCATCACAAAGGGGGGCAACCTTGTCAACGTCATCCCCGCCGACGTGCGGATTGAGACCTATGTCCGCGGCAACAACACAGAGGCCATTCTGGACGCCTCCGCCAAGGTCAACCGCGCCCTCCAGGCCGGCGCGTACGCAGTGGGGGCAGAGTGCATTATAACCGAGCTTCCCGGCTACATGTGCCCCACCGAGTGCCAGGAGCTTAAGGACGTTGTTTATGAAAACCTCAAGTACGTCTTTGGCGAAGATCACTGCATCCGCAACGGTCAGGGCGGCTCCACCGACGCTTCCGACGTAGGCCACATCATGCCTATGGTGCATATGGGCATCGGCGGCGCGGCAGGCATTTTCCACGGTGAAAGCTACTCTGTCCCACGCCCCGACATCGCCGTGCTTGACGCCGCCAAGGCGCTGGTCTGCACCGCCATCGATCTGCTGGCAAACGGCGCCGAAAAGGCCGTACATATCAAGGAGAGCTTCACTCCCATCATGACCAAGGCTGAATACCTTGAGAAGTGGTGCAAGCTGTAAAAGCAATAAATTGCGGGCGGCGGGATATACCCGCCGCCTTTTTTTGTGGCAAGATATTTTGCTCCCCCTTCCCCTGTTTTGGCTGTTTTCCCCTGCTTTGACAATTTTCGCACAAATTTGCTAAATGATTTTTGTATAACCATACGAACATTTGTAACTTTTTCACCAAATAATTGAAATACCTTGTCCCCGATGGTAATATAAATATAGAGAGAATAGCGTAATTTCGATTTTAATGGAAGGATGGTAAATCTAATGGACGTTCTGGAAATGAAAAAAGCCGTTTGTAAGGCGATTGACGACAACGCCGAGGCTATCATCGCGCTGGAGGCTTCTATCTTTGGTGAGCCTGAGCTGGGCTACAAGGAGTTTAAGACCGCCGAAAAGGTAAAGCAGCATCTGGACAAACTGGGCTACAAGTACACAGACGGGCACGCCATCACCGGTATCATTACCCCCCTGAAGGGGCGCGACCATAAAATCAATCTGGCTATCATGGGCGAGCTTGACGCAGTTGTCTGCCCCGGCCACCCCCATGCAGACCCGGTTACAGGCGGCGCACACTCCTGCGGACACTCGGCACAGGCGGCCTCCGTCATCGGCGTCGCATACGGCCTCGCCGCCCCCGGAGTTATGGAGAACCTGGACGGCGACATCACACTTATGCACGTCCCCTCCGAAGAGTTTGTCGAGCTTGAGTTCCGTCAGACGCTGAAGGATGAGGGCAAAATCTCCCTCTTCGGCGGCAAGCAGGAGTTTATCAAGCTTGGACTGATGGACAATATCGACATGATGATCATGCAGCATACCGCCATCACCGAAAACGGTGAGGGTGAGGTTTCCAAGGCCAACTGCGGCGGCGCTATCGGCAAGGGCTTTGTCGGGAAGATTATCCAGTACATAGGCAAAGAGTCCCATGCCGCACAGCCCCATTTGGGCGTCAACGCCCTGCAGGCGGCTAAAATCGGTCTGGCCGCCATTGACGCCAACCGCGAGACCTTCCAGGATAAGGACGGCATCAGGGTTCACCCCATCATCACAAAGGGCGGCAACCTTGTAAACGTCATCCCCGCAGATGTCCGCATTGAGACATATGTCCGCGGCGCAAACACCAAGGCCATCTTTGACGCCTCCGAAAAGGTTGACCGCGCCCTGCAGGCCGGCGCATACGCCGTGGGAGCCGAGTGCAAGATCACGCAGCTGCCCGGCTACATGTGCCCCTTTGAGAGTGAGGAGCTCAAGGATGTTGTTTACGACAACCTGATTTATGTTCTTGGCGAGGAAAACTGCCACAGAAACGGCCCCGGCGGCTCCACCGACGCTTCCGACGTTTCCAACATCATGCCCGTGGTGCATATGCGCATAGGCGGCGCCCGCGGCATCGGCCACAGCTCCGACTATGAGATCACACGGCCTGAAATCGCCATCACCGGCGCCGCCAAGATCATGGCCTGCACCGCCGTCGACCTGCTGGCAAACGGCGCCGTAAAGGCTCTCAATGTCAAGGAGAAGTTTGTCGCCCCCATGAGCAAGGAAGAGTATCTCTCCCAGTGGTGCGGAATAAAGTAGAGCTCCTCCCCTGCGCGGCATATTGTTTTTTGCAAAAGTTATCTTCACGGCCTGCCTAAAGGCAGGCCGTGAGCTTGTACTCAATAATCATAAAAGGAAGGTCTTATCATGGATGTAAAAACAATGAAGAAGGTGGCCTGCGAAGCCATTGACAAAAACGCCGGCAAGATTATCGCCCTGGGCGAATCAATTTTCTCCGAGCCGGAGCTGGGCTACAAAGAGTTCAAGACAGCCGAAAAGGTCAAGGCCGCGCTGGATGAGCTGGGCTATAAGCATCAGGACGGCGTCGCCATCACCGGCATACTCACCCCCCTTAAGGGCCGCGACCATAAGGTGAAGCTGGCCATCATGGGTGAGCTTGACGCCGTTGTCGCCCCCGGGCACCCCTGCGCCGACCCCCAGACCGGCGCTGCCCATTCCTGCGGTCACTTTGCACAGGCGGCCTCCGTTATCGGCGTGGCTTACGCCCTTAAGGACACCGGCATAATGGAAAATCTGGACGGCGACATCACCCTTATGCACGTGCCTGCCGAAGAGTTTGTCGAGCTTGAGTACCGCAAGCAGATCAGGGACGAGGGCAAAATCTCCCTTCTGGGCGGCAAGCAGGAGTTCATCAAGCTGGGCATCTTTGATGATGTTGACATGATGATCATGCAGCACACAAGAACCACCGAAAATGAAGACCCCACCCCCATCAAGGCCGACGCCGGCGGCACCGGCATGGGCTTCGTAGGCAAGATGATACAGTACATAGGCAAGGAGTCCCACGCCGCGGCGCCCCACCAGGGCATCAACGCCCTGCAGGCCGCCAAAATCGGTCTTGCCGCTCTTGACGCCAACCGCGAGACCTTCCAGGACAAGGACACAATCCGCGTCCACCCCATCATCACCAAGGGCGGCAGCCTTGTCAACGTCATTCCCGCCGATGTGCGCATTGAGACATACGTCCGCGGCCTGTCGGCGGAAGCTGTTTTGGACGCCTCCGCCAAGGTTGACCGCGCACTGCAGGCCGGCGCATACGCCGTTGGGGCAGAGTGCATCATCACCCAGCTGCCCGGCTACATCATCCCCTATGAGAGCCAGGAGCTTAAGGATGTTGTATACGAAAACCTTGTTGAAATCTTCGGCGCCGACAAGAGCAAGAGAGACGGCTCCGGCGGCAGCACAGACGCTTCCGACGTTTCCGTCATCATCCCCACCGTCCATATGAATATCGGCGGCGCAAAGGGCATCGGCCACTCCCCCAATTACGAAATCGGCGACCCCGATCTGGCTTACATCAAGGCTGCCAAGGCGCTGGTTTGCACCGCGATCGACCTGCTGGCTAACGGCGCCGAAAAGGCCCTGTACGTCAAGGAAAAGTTCGTGCCCTTTATGACCAAGGAAGAGTATCTGACAAAGTGGTGCGGCCTGTAAGGCTGTTCACCGTAAGCAGTTTCGGTTTGTGACGCATAATCAAGATACAACAAGAGGCCGCCAAAAGGCGGCCTCTTGTATTTGCTTGCAAACCATATGTATGCCGGCTGCAAAGTCACTCTAAAATATGCGGGGAAGGTGGCTCAGGTCTCCTGAGACGTCTATAATATCAAGCATCTTGTCCAAAAGGGAGTCGGCGTCCAAAATATCATATCTTGTGCCCCTTCCTTCCCCCACATCGAGGCGATTTAGATCCCCTAAAAGAACTTTCCGATACTCGTCGCGGCTTTCGTCATAGACTGTGATCCAAAAGGTTATTTCTCCGGTGGGAATGCCATCCGGCCCCAATACCCACAGCTACCTGAATGCCTTGTATTGGTGCAGCAGCTGCAAAATCCCCTCTTCATCTATCTCGATTGCTCCCCATTCGCTGGGATAATAAAAGCACGGAGCTTCCCAGTCATCGGCACGGTAGAGAATGGAAAACACCTCACTGTCATCCGGGTGGGGCACAAGCCGCCGCGGGAGCAGCCAGATGACAAAGGCAACCGCTATCAAAAGCCACGCAATGCGCCGTTGCCTGCGTTGTTTTTTCGTAAGCTGCATGACAGCCTCCTGTCTCGCAGAGCGTAAGGTGCAACTCAAGCTGCACTAATATACCAGTGTATATGTCCTTTTCAGAAAGCTTTCCTTATGACTATTTTACCACTTTTGTCGAAAATTTCCACATGAATAATAGCTAAACACAGCTCAGCAAATATGTAAGAATACAATAAAAAAGCTTTAAAAAGATAGTAATATATCGCCTTGCTTTTGAAAACGCAGTATAATATTTTAATTTAGTCATTTTTATGGACATATCGTGTATTTTGTCATCCATTTCAGCCTATTTTAAATAACCAGAGGCTTCATCCGGTTGGATGAAGCCTCTGATTATTTTGTTCCCCTTTTATCCGGCCAATCTATCCAGCTCAAACCAAAAGGCCACGCCGTCCGGCAGGTTTTCCGCCCCAAAAGCGCCGCCATGGGCGGTTATGACCGTCTTAACTATATACAGCCCCAGCCCCGCATGGCTGCCCTCCTGCCGGGTGCGGGCTTTATCAGCGCGGTAAAAGCTGTCCCAAATCCTGTCTATATCAGAGGATTCAATATGGCTGCCCTCATTAAACACGGTGAATCTGGCGCGGCCCCCGCTCTCTTCCAGAGCGACCTGCAGCCTGCCGCCTTCTGCCGTGTGTGAAACGGCATTGCCCAAATAATTGCCGACCGCCTGACGGAGATATTCCTCATCCCCCATCACCGCAATATCCTCGTCAATGACGCATTCCACCTGCAAGCCCTCATACAAGGGGGCGTTTTTTGCCATCTCCCTGCGGATAAGCAGTGAAAGGGAAAGCGGCTCCAGCTTCAGTCCGGACAGCCTGTTTTCGATGGAGGAAATATTAAGCAGACTGCCCACCATATCATTCATGCGAGCCGCTTCCTCTATAATGGTGTCGCAGTAAAAGTCCCTATCCACATCCAGCGACTGATTTTTAAGATTCTCGCTGTAAAGCATCATAAGCGCCAGAGGGGTTTTAAGCTCATGGGAGACATTCGCCACAAACTCCCGATGGGTTTTATCCATGCGCTTTTGCGCGTCTATATCCTTTTGCAGCTGCTCATTGCTGTTTTGCAGGTCATATATCAGCCTGCGTATTTTATCCGACATGGTGTTGATACTGACGGCAAGCTCCTTTAGCTCCTCTGTGTTGACGCTTTCATCGGCGCTTGCGGAAAAATCCTGCTCTGCCACCCTCTGGGCGACACCGGAAATGCTATGTATCGGTTTTGATATTTTCCCGGCGAAAAACCACGCCATGGGAATCGCCGCCACCAGTATTGCCAGCGAAATGGTGGCGTTGACCTGGGAAAGGGTAAGTATGGACCGCTCAATATTATCTACCGGGGTTTGGATGACCACATAGCGGGAGCCTGCTTCCGTCTCCACAAGACCATAGAGCAGAATATACTCATTCTGGTCGTCGTACAAAAGGTTTTGCGCAACAAAAGCGCTGGGCTTCTCCGCAAAATCCCGCACGTCGTACACCTTCCCCATCTCCATGGTGAGAGAGGGGGCGCTGTTGCGGTTGGAATACACGATATATCCCTGTGGTGTAAATATAATTATGCCCAGCCCGAACTGCTCCGCAGAGGTTTGGGTAAGGCCGTAAAGGGTATAGAAGTCGTCAGCATAATCCTGTGAGATGGCCGAAAAAAGCTTTTCGACCTCCCGTTTTTTAGTATAAACAAAATAAGGCTTGGATAGGAAAACCGAGAACAGAAGCTGTCCTACCAGTACCGCCAGCACCAGCATGGCGCAAAACCGCACCAGCTTTGACTGTATCGTTCTCATTTATCCACCTCGAAGCGGTAGCCCACCCGATAGACCGTCTTGATGTAGTCCCCGGCTTCACCCAGCTTGCTCCTCAGCTGCTTGACATGGGTATCTACCGTACGAATGTCCCCGAAGAAGTCATACCCCCACACCTGATCCAGCAGCTGCTCCCTTGTCAAGATCATCTCCTGATTTAGGGTGAAAAAATACAGCAGCTCAAACTCCCGCGGCGTCAGCGGGACAGCCGCACCGTCCACCGTCACCTCACGCCTGATGGTGCTGACGCAAATGCGTCCGGCGGTTATGTCCTTGTCTCTGTCTTTGCCTGCCCGCTTCAGCACCGCATCCAGCCGCGCCAGCAGCAGTGAGGGGGAAAAGGGCTTGGAGATATAATCGTCGGCACCTGCGCGGAAGCCCTCAAGCTGGTCGTATTCTTCTCCGCGGGCGGTCAGCATAATAGCGGGGACAAGGCTTTGCCGCCTGATTTCACGCAGCACCTCAAAGCCGTCCTTCACCGGCATCATAACGTCCAGAAGGAGTATGTCTATTATAGCGTTGTTTTCAAAAAACGCTTCCAGCGCCTGTCCGCCGTCACCGGCCTCCAGCACATAGAAGCCGCTGCCTGACAGCAGGTCTTTAAGCGCCCTGAGCATACGCGGCTCATCGTCGGCAATAAGAACGCACCGTCTGTCACCGAACATAAAAACACCCCTTCTTGCCCCAAAAGAGCTGCGCTCTTTTGGGGACCCCGTTATTTTTATAGCTCCGGGGGCAAATGAATTGCCCCTGCGCGGACGGGCGCACCAGCGCCCGGCTCGCTCTCGCTCGCTGAAGAGCTGCGCTCTTTTGGGGACCCCGTTATTTTTATAGCTCCGGGGCAAATGAATTGCCCCTGCGCGGACGGGCGCACCAGCGCCCGGCTCGCTCTCGCTCGCTAACGATCCCCATCTTTGCGAAGGGCTCTCAGATTTTTAGTTCTCTGGCTCTGCTTTTCAATCGTAGCATGCAATTGTGATGGCGATATGATGAGAAAGTATAGCACATTTTATGTATAAATACTTAAACGCTTTGTAAATTGCGCTTAAGCGCCGAGGGGTTGCTGCCTGCATACCTTTTGTGAGCATAAATCCACACAGCAAGCCAAAGCCGAAAGGGAGCCTGATTGACAGGCTCCCTTTCGGCTTGGAAGAGGAAGTTTTTGTAAGGAATTCATTAAGCTGTATATACTATCTGCCAAGGGGGTGGCAGGCATATATCAGATAGGCTTGTTAAGCAGCCTGTAGCGCTTTGGTTCGCAGGGGAATTCCCTCCGGACTTTCCCTCCCGGGATATATGACCCTCCGTCGGAAACATCCTTGTCCGCCCGCTGTTCTCTGCGCTGTCTTTATTATGCCAGCCAAAAATGTCTAAAGTATGATGCAATTGAAAACAAGCCTTAACTATCCTGTAAACAAACAATGACCGCCTCTCCCCAAAGGGGCAAAGCTCCTTTGGGGTCCCCTTTGTTTTTATAGATTTACGGTAAATGAATTACCGTAAATCGGACGGGCGCACTAGCGCCCGGCTCGCTCTCGCTCGCTGAAGAGCATAGCTCTTTTGGGGTCCCCTTTGTTTTTGTAGATTTACGGTAAATGAATTACCCTCGCCCTTTTCCCCCGTCTTCCCCTTCCGCGCAGACGGAAAGGGGTGAGGGTGCGGCGGTCATAAAGCCGTTATTTCAAATTATTTTCCAGTCTGGCAAGCTCATCATACAAAAGCTTGGGCAGCTTATCTCCGAACCGGGCATAAAACTCCCGTATGCCGCCTGCCTCTTCTCGCCACAGCGCCTTATCAACGCTCAAAAGCCCCTCAAGGGTATCTGCCGTCAAGTCAAGCCCTTCAAGATTGATGTCCTCTGCCTTGGGCAGATAGCCTATAGGCGCCTCATTTGCCCCTATCTCCTCAAGGGAGCGTGCGATGATCCACTCAAGCACGCGGAGGTTCTCACCGAAGCCGGGCCAGATGAACTGACCTTCTTCATTGAGCCTAAACCAGTTGACATTAAATATTTTAGGCGGATTTGGTATTTTATCCCCCATTGCCAGCCAGTGGGCAAAATAGTCCCCCATATGGTAGCCGCAGAAGGGCAGCATAGCCATGGGGTCGCGCCGCACGACGCCGACAGCGCCGGTGGCGGCGGCCGTGGTTTCCGACGCCATTATGGAGCCGACAAACACACCGTGCTTCCAGTCCCTCGACTGGTAAACCAGCGGGGCGGTCTTTGCCCGTCTGCCGCCAAAAATTATGGCCGATATGGGCACACCCTCAGGCGCTTCATAAAGCGCGGAAATGCAGGGACAGTTGGACGCAGGGGCTGTGAAACGGGAGTTGGGGTGGGCGCCCTTTGTGCCCATATCTCCGTTCCAGGGATTTCCCAGCCAGTCAGTCCCGTTGGCGGGGGGATTCTTGTCCATTCCCTCCCACCAGACGGTGTTATCGTCATTATTAAGCACTACATTGGTGAATATAGTATCTCTCTTACAGCTCAACAGGGCATTGGGGTTGGATTTCATGCTGGTGCCCGGGGCGACACCGAAGAATCCGGCTTCGGGGTTTACAGCCCACAGCCTGCCGTCCGCCCCCACTCTCAGCCATGCTATATCATCGCCAACGCACCAAACCTTATAGCCCTTTTTCTGATATATTTCAGGGGGAATGAGCATTGCCAGATTTGTCTTGCCGCAGGCCGAGGGAAACGCACCTGCGATATAATGCACCTCGCCCTTGGGATTCTGGATGCCGACAATCATCATATGCTCAGCCAGCCAGCCCTCCTTATGCCCCAAATGAGAAGCGATACGCAGGGCAAAGCACTTCTTTCCCAGCAGTACATTTCCGCCATACCCGGAATTGACAGACCAGATGGTGTTATCCTCGGGGAACTGAACTATGTAGCGCTCCTCTTCGTTCAGATCGGCCATTGCGTGAAGCCCCTTGGTGAAATCGGAGGGGTCGGAGGATTTTTCCAGACAATCGATAACGCGCTGCCCGATGCGGGTCATAATCGCCATATTGAGGACGACATATATAGAGTCTGTCACCTCAAAGCCGAACTTGGCAAAGGGTGATTCGGGCACCGCCATGGAAAATGGGATTACGTACATTGTTTTGCCAATCATGGCGCCGGTATAGAGCCTTTTCAGCTTCGCATACATGTCAGCGGGATCCATCCAGTTGTTGGTAGGGCCTGCGTCCTCCTCCCTGCGGGAGCAAATGAAGGTGCGGTTCTCCACGCGGGCCACATCATTTTGCGCGCTGCGGTGCAGGTAGCAGCCGGGCAGCTTTTCCTGATTGAGCTTAATGAGCTCACCACAGGCCACTGCCTGCCGGCGGAGAGCCTCAAGCTGTGTTTCCGATCCGTCGATCCAAACAATTTGGGCGGGCTTGGTCATTGCCGCAACTTCGTCAATCCATTTTATGACGGCTTGATTTTGGGTAAGGGCCATGGCAAAATACTCTCCTCTGAACGTATAATAAATCCCTTTTGTTGTTTCATAGTAACCTATTTATTTTGTCTAATCAAGACAAAAAACGATAAAAACCGTTTCCGATAAATTTATTTCAAAAAAAGTATTTTTATTGCAAAAAAGTATAGCTTTTTATGCAAAAACGTGGTAACATGAACTTGATTTCGAATAAAATATATATGGCGATTTATTGATAAAATCAATAAATCGCCATTACTTTTTTGTGCATTTTGTATAGTTCGGTTTTGTGCCTCAGGACGGCTCAAGACATTAGCCGTCTCATGCCCCACAGCTCGATTGCCTTAAGCACCAACGCGTCTGTCTTGTCCTCCGACAAAACCTCTGCCCAGTCACTGCGTTCCTCCAATTTCACCCAGCCGCCCTGTCCGTCAGGATACTCACAATAGGATTTTTCCGCGCTAAAAAGAGAAACCTCAAAAACCAAGGCCCCGCTGCCGTCCGGCAGCTGTACCCGCAGCTCTCCTGAAAAAGACAAATATTCAGGCTCATGCATGGTAAAGATAAACCCGTCCTTGTCAACCATCCTCATAACGCCGTCAACCGTTTCCTGCGCCGGAAACCGTGACCTGTAAGCGTCAAAGCCTATCAGCTTCCACGCAGCCCACGCAACATTGTACAGGGCAAAAAGAAAGACAACAATTATCAGCAGTGCCGCCAGAAGCTTTTTTCCGTTTTTCTTTTCCATCATACCACCTTAAAAGTATAGACTGTGCCGCGGGCATTGCCGTAATACCACTCCGGCCCCACATGGCTTTTTAAGCCCTGTACCCTGCTGTAATCTGCCGCATTTGCCCAAAAAGCATGGGAGGGCAGGTTTTTCGGGTGCATCATAAGCTGCCATTTTCCGGGGAAACGCTCAAACACAAGGCGGGCGGCTCTTGTTCCGATTCCCCCTCTTCGAAACTGCGGCAACACAAAAAACTCGGCCACCGAATGATTCTTGCCAAATGCGCGGACATATTTACGCCCGTTTATAAGAATAAACCCGGCGGGCTTCCCGTCAGCTAAAATAAAGAAAGGGTGGCAGGCTCCATCCTGCCAATACTTTTCTAAAGAAGGGTAGTTGTACCGTCCGTTTGTCCCCTTCTCCAGAGGCTCAAACGCCGTAAACTCCTCCTGATAAAGCTCCAGCATGTCATCCAGTTCATCCTTGCCCTCAAGCGGCACGGCGATAAGCGTCACTTCCATATCGCCGCTCCCTAGAAGAGATAGTCTGTGAACATGACCTCTTTGCCACCTTCAAAGTACACGCGGGGCACCCTGCGGGCTACGCCGGACAGAAGGGAATTGACATTGACCGAGCAAAGCCTTGCCGCCTCGGTGAAGGTGAACTCATTCTCCCCGTCCCCAAGCACCGTCACGGTGTCCCACTCCTGTACGCCGCTGATATGTGTGACATCCACCATGCACATATCCATGCACAAAACGCCCACATAGGGTGCCCGCTGCCCGCGGATGGTGACATGCCCCACACCGTTTGACAGCACGCGGGGCACACCGTCAGAGTATCCATAAGGCAGTGTTGCGATAATACGGTCATGGTCTGCGGCATCGGTCAGGCCGTAGGAAACCCCCTCTCCCGCAGGCACCTTATGCACAAATATCACCTTGGAGCGCAGCTTCATAATCGGCTTAAAGCCCTCACCGTAGCCGTAATACACGGCGCCCGGGCGGATCATATTGCAGTTGAGATTGCCGTATTTTGTCAGGGCAATGCCGTCTGAAATATGGCGGTACTCAAACTCCACCCCGCGGCGGGAAAGCTCCTCCAGCACAGTGCGGAAAACCTCCGCCTGCTTCATGTCCCCCTCCGCCCCGCTTTGGGCCAGATGGGTGAAGATGCCCTCAACCCGCAGGTTGGGCATTTTGCAGATTTGATATATCTCCTCAAACGCCTGCTCTCCCGGCCAAAAGCCGAGGCGGTGCAGGCCGGTGTTTATCTTGATATGTACTGTGACCTTTTCTCCCTGTGCATTCAAATGCTCTGCCTGCTCATAGGAGAACACAGTCAGCGCGACGCCGTATTCGGCGGCGTAGTGCATAAGCTTCGGGGGAGTATACCCCAAAACCAGTATAGTCCCCTGATGAAATGTGCGTCTAAGCTCCATAGCCTCCCCAATATTGGCAACGCCGAAAAACCGCGTGCCCTTTGAGTACAAACGGCGCATAAGCACGGCAGCGCCGTGGCCGTAGGCGTCGGCCTTAATGACGGCCATGGGGGTGGCGCCGCCCGAAAGCCGCCCCACCCTGTCTATATTATGATTAAATCTGTCAAGGTCGATTTCACACCTTGTCATGCTGAAAATATCCAAAACCAACACCCTTTGCTAAGATACTATGTAATTTATTATATTCTATCATGGACAAAAAACAATTGTTTTCTTTTTTGCTTCTCTGCTTTTTGTTCTCTTGCCCCTTGTTTTTCTTCATTCTTTGAAACTTCCTTATGCCATTTCCCTTTTCCCGTCCCTTAAAAGTCTCTTTTGTTTAGCGCTCTTGTCCTTTTCTCTCTCCCGTCTCCCCCTTCCGCGGAGGCGGAAAGGGGTGCCTTGCCCCCAAAGGGCTACGCCCTTTCGGGGTCCCCTTTATTTGAATAGATTCCGGGCAAGTGAATTGCCCGGAATCATACGGCGGCACACGCCGCCGGCTCGCGGCATCGCTCGCGCAGGCGGGGTTGAAGAAGCGTTAGGGGTCCGGGGGGAGTCGCAACCCCCCGGGGATTTTTGCTTACTTTTTTATTTACCCCCAAAAGGCGTCGCCTTTTCAGGGACCCCGCTGATTAGATAAGCCACGGCGCATAGCGCCGGCTCGCTCACGCTCGTCAAACAGTAAGTGGCCGCCCGCGCCACTAGCGGGAAGCCTTAGACGGCAATTATGTGAAATATAGAGATTAACTGTCCCAGTGACACTAATGGAAGCTAATACGCAGAACAAGCCTATTAAGCAAAGCATTTTTAGAGAGACTACTACAGCTCAAATGTTGCATGCAATGCGCCAAACAGAGCACTTGAATAAAAATGTCTTTTTGTGTTTATCTTGCCGCCTTAATATACTTCCGCTCATGCCGCGGGGGGCAGTCACTTTTAGCGTTAAAAGTGACCAAAACGCCGGGGGGTTGCGACTCCCCCCGGACCCCTAACGCTTTTGCTTTATGTCTGTTTACTGTATTGGTGCTTTTTGTTTTTCCTTCCCTTGCCTTGTTCCGTTCCTTTATACTGTCTTAATTTTGCTCTCTTGCTTCGTTACCTCTTGACTTCCTGCTTGTTGCTCCTTCCTTGAAGGCTTACTTATTCAATTTCTCGTTCCCGTTCCTTGAAAGTTCCTTTTATTTAGCGCTCTTGTCCTTTTCTCTCTCCCGTCTCCCCCTTCCGCGGAGACGGAAAGGGGTGCCTGCCGCAGCAGGCGGGGTTGGAGGCGCAGCGGGGGTCTGGGGGTGTGGCGCGACAACCCCCAGTGTTTTTGGTTACTTTTTAACACTAAAAAGTAACCGGCTCCGCGCCACTAGCGGGGGCTTGTTAAAGGTTGTAACTGTCCTGCAGGCACTGTTTTGAAATATAGGGTCTGTTGCTTCTCCTAAGCATATTTCCTGCATTAGAGGAACCGTTTTGCCTTTTATATTTATCTTATAACGCCTTTTTTCGGCTTCCTCTCATGCCGCGGGGGCAAATACTTTTTAACGCTAAAAAGTAACTGGCTCCGCGCCATAAGCGGGAACCCACAGACAAGAACCATGCCGACTACAAAAGCACCAGATTAAGGACATTCAAAAGGGGGCTTT
>JAVBSJ010000101.1:0-10091 GCA_031547105.1 Oscillospiraceae bacterium | reverse complement strand
GCTGATGGCCTCCACCGCCCTTAGAGACAAGGTGCATGAGAACACCTCCTACTTCCGCAAGGAGCTTGGCAAGCTGGGCTTTGACGTTCCTGCCGGAACTCACCCCATCGTTCCCGTCATGCTGTATGACGCCAAGGTAGCGCAGGAGTTTGCCGCACGTATGCTGGAAAAGGGCGTATACGTGGTCGGCTTCTGTTATCCTGTCGTGCCGGAGGGCAAGGCCAGGGTTCGCACCCAGGTTTCCGCAGGGCACTCCAAGGAAGACCTTGATTTTGCCGTCAAATGCTTCGGCGAAGTCAAAAAAGAAATGGGAATCTAAGCGAAATAATAAGTGCGCCGGGGCATTGCCCCGGCGCGCTTTGCTTTTTCTGAAGCGCACATTGCTTTATTTAAAGATACTGACAGCATCCAAAGCAACTCGGTGTACACCGCCAACAGAGGCTGCACTGCCGGTTTGGATTATTGCCTTTTTGGCACAATGGCCGCCCTTGAGCCCATAGAACCCATGGAGCCTGCGGAATGCACGCTGAGAGTCAGAATCGGCACAAATGACTACCTGGTGGATCAAGAAACCTGCCGCTTTATCGACTGCCAAAGCGGCACACCTATCAGATAGTTGAAAACTTCCGCACTTCCTTTGCGGTGGTACACCTGTGGGGTTACCCTAAAAGCGCAATGTCATAGCGCAAGCTCCCTTATAAAGCCAATGGCCCTGCGGAAGCTGTCCGCGGGGCCGTGCTTCTTAAAAGCCTTCCCTTTCCGTCACGCACGGCACGTCCTCCCAATATACTGGCAATGGCTGTTATTGCCATCATCTCGCAAACGGAGGTTATGCTGTGATATACATTTTTGAAGCCCTGCTGCTGGCGCTTGCCGTGTCTTTGGACGCCTTTGCCTCATCCTTTGCCTACGGCGCGGGGGGTGTGGACATACCTTTTGAATCCTCTGCCGTTATCGGTCTTACATGCAGCTTCATTCTCGGCCTGTCAATGGTTTCGGGCAGCCTCATCGCCGCGTTTATTTCCCCGCAGACGGAAGCCGTTTTATGTTTTTTGCTGCTGACGGCCTTGGGGCTGTCAAAAATATTTGACAGCGCCGTTAAGGCCTTCATCAAAAAGCACCAGGGCTTTGAGAAAAAGCTGCGGTTTTCTGCCGGCTCTCTGGGCTTCATCCTCAGCGTTTACGCTAGTCCCCTGTCTGCCGACAGCGACTGCTCCAAGGTGCTGTCCCCCTTGGAGGCCATATATCTGGCAATCGCCCTGTCCTTTGACGGGTTTGCCGTCGGTATCGGCGCTGGAATGACAGCCGTCAGCCCGGTCGCCGTTGTAGCTTGCTCCCTTGCCTGCACCGTGGCCGCCATACAGCTTGGCGCCCGCCTGGGGCACGGCGCGCGCAAAGCCATTCCCTTTGATACGGCCTGGATCAGCGGGGCAATGCTGATCTGTATGGCGGCGCTGCGGATAATGCCCTAGCTTTGCATAAAACCCTTTACTAAAAACGCTTTTGTAATCCTCCCCCTTATTCCCGGCTTTGCCGGGAATAAGGGGGAGGATTTTTCATGCTCCGGCGGCCGAAGCCGCCCTAACCCAAGGCAAAAACCAAGGCTCACCGCCTTAAAAATTGCCGGGAGTCAATTTTTTCCTTTACAGACACCTCCAAAAATGGTATAATTTTTTATACAATGCGAGGCTTTAAGAAAAATTATGAGAAAATTCAGAACAAAAACCAACAATAGCGGCTTCACCCTGGTGGAAATTATCGTGGTGCTTGTTATCCTTGCCCTTCTTGCCGGGGCGGCTATCCCCTCTTACATAAAATACATTGATGATGCCCGCGCGCTGCTTTGCTACAGCAACCTCGGGTTGGTAATGCGCGATTTTGAATACTCGCGTATCCTTGACCCTGATGTCACCTTGGACGACATTGCAGAAGCCCACGCCGGTGAAAAGCTTTGTCCTGCGGGCGGCATATTCAGCGTGCAGGATGGTGCCTTGGTCTGCTCGATCCACGGCAGCGGGGAGGGCGGCGAATCAATGGAGGGCAAAATCAAGCTTCCTGACGGCACATATTACGATATAACCGATGACTGGGGCAACGCCATAGACAAGGTGAAAACCGAGGTTTGGAGCCTTTCTATTCCCGGCAAGACCTTTTTAAGCGACGATACCGGGCTGTACCTGGCAACCACTCCGTTTTCCATCAGCCGGGGGTCGGCAAACAGCACCCCGACGCTGGCGGGATATTTGGCGGCTAACCCTTTCTGCGGCTTGGTGCAGGTCGACACGGAAAGCCCCGCCCTTACGTCCGACTCCTACTCCATTTCAAGCGGTGTAACCGTATGGGATGCGGGCTGCGCCCCCAAAAAGGGCAGCATCATGAGCAGCGGCGGCAAGCTGTACGTCTGCATGCAAACCTGGGCAGGTGACACTACCCCCGGCGACGTGAGCAACACTTCCATATGGCTGGCGATCCCTTAAAAGGGCGCACCGCCGTGAATAATATGACCTTTGCGGCAGGCAAGCCGTACATAAAAGGAGCGCCATTGGCGCTCCTTTTATCAATTTCCCCGTCATAGTGCTAAAGCCCCAGGCGGCTTAATATGACTGCCAGCTGCTCCCTGGTGGCCGGGCTGCGGGGGGCGGTGCCGTCAACTATGCCCCGCCCGGTAAGATCCTTCCACTGGCTTTCTGCCCAAGAGCTTACCGGCATGGCCGCCTGCTGCGCTGCATACTCTTCTATGATTTTTATTACCTCGCTCTTTGTCATTTCCGCCTCCTGAAAAATATAATATCGGGGCCATCGCTGCTCTGTATCCTGCTGTAAGTCAGCCAGAGATACAAAAATATCATTCCCTTTTATGGTGACCCTGCCTTTTCTGCCCGGCTTGTCAAACTTGCCGGGATAATAATTGGGGTCCCACACGGTCAGCATCTGTCCATTTACCCCTTTGACGACTATATAATGGCCGCCCTGCGAAAACAGGCCTGTGTATCCTGCCCTGTCTCCGCCTACATTTGCGATAGCCCACGCGCCTTCATCCAGGGCTTTTGTCAGGGCATCGGCGGTATTGGCCATGGCATAGGGCAAGCCGAATGCACCCGACAAACGCGGCGCCAGGACACTCATATCGGTACCGCTTGAAGCTCTGGCTCCTGCCGAAATGGCGAAAGGGGCCGATACCTCCGGCGGAAACGCCTGACCGGACAACCCCTCTACTATCATTGAGGCACAGCAGGGGCCACAGCCGGAGCTTTTCACAGTTGCATCCGGTCTGGAGGGGTGTGGATACGGCAGCTCCGGGTAATTATTTTGATTATAGTACATGGTTCTCCTCTCCGCTCTTAATGCCGTCGGTGAGTGAAGCTTCAGACACACTACAGTAAATGTGACGTACAGGCCTTAAGTGCTTTTATAGCGGCAGGACTTCTGCCGCTATTATTATACCACATGTTTCCGAAGTAATCAAGAAAAATATTGCAAATCCACAATCTGAAGTGCAGATTTTACCCCATACCATCCGGCAAAATAAAAAGGAGCGGGCTCGCAGCCTGCTCCTTTTGCGCATCCTCACGCCTGCTCCCGTGGCTCACCTGTATTTTTGCTCCAGCTCAAGCAGCGCTGCCTTTTTATCCATACCTCCGCCGTATCCCACAAGAGCGCCGTCTGCCCCGATAACCCGATGACAGGGAATGGCTATGGCTATGGGGTTGCGGTTGTTGCTCATGCCCACGGCGCGGAAGGCCTTCGGGCTTCCCGCCGCAGCCGCTATATCCTTATAGCTGCGTGTTTCTCCGTACGGAATATCCATAAGAGCTCTCCAAACCCTCCTTTGGAACTCGGTTCCACAGACCTCCATTGGAAAATCAAAGAGCTTGCGCTTGCCTGCAAAATATTCCCCCAGCTGCCTGCACACTTCCCGGGAAAGGGGTGTTTGCTCCCCTTGGGGCAGCGTTTCGCCCGTTCTGATAAAACGCAGCTCTATTATCTTATCTTCTTCCCACGCTATCAGTATATCGCCGACAGGTGAAGAATAAATCCAGTATCCCATCCTTATCTCCCTTTCTGTATTTCCTTGCGGTACCGGGCAGGCGTCATTCCGCAGCCCTTGCGAAAAAAGGAGTAAAAGGCCGCAACGCTTTCAAAGCCTGCCGAATAGGCTATATCAACTATTGCAATATTCGGCTGTGCCAGCTCCCTTTTGGCCTGCTCCAGCCGCAGCCGGGCGCGGTACTCAAACATGGTCACCCCATACTGCCCGCGGAACACCTCATCCAGCCTGCGCTGGGAAAGACCGACGCCCGACATTGCCTCTTTAAGCCTGCGCATTCCCGCGGCGCCTGTGTCCAGAAGTGCCTTGGCCTGCTCAGCCAGCTCCTGCGCAGGACGGTAATCCAGAAGATCGGGGCGGCACCTTTTGCAGGGCCTGAACCCGGCCCGGGCGGCCTGCTCAGCGCTGTCGAAAAACGTCACGTTTTCCCTTGCGGGCAGCCTGGAGGGGCAGGAGGGACGGCAAAAAATCCCTGTGGAGCGCACGGCATAAAAGAATACGCCGTCAGCGCTTTTGTCATTGCCCGCTACCGCCTGCCATTTTTCCGCTTCTGTCATGCTCACCCCTCCTTTTGCTTTTGATTATGCTTATAATATAGCACATCCCGAGGGCTTTATCTTCCTCTTTTTGCATTTTTAATTCCACACCCCCGCCCTCTCACCCATTTGACGGAGCTCCTTCGCCATGGTATACTCGGCGGGAGGAGGGGAGAAAATGGACACAAAAAGCAAAATCGGCGGGGCATTCCGCGCCGCCTTTCCATATACCCTGCCGATTCTTGCCGGTTTTCTATTTTTGGGCGCGGCTTACGGCATTTACATGCGCGCGGAGGGCTTTTCGCCCTTATATCCCATTTTAATGGCCATCACTGTCTTTGCCGGCTCTATGGAGTTTGTGACGGTTGGCCTGCTTTTAGGTCCCTTTAACCCTCTGAGCGCTTACCTGATGACCCTGGTGGTCAATGCCCGGCATTTGTTTTACGGCCTGTCCATGCTGGAAAAATACAAGGGCACCGGCGGCAAAAAGCCCTTTCTGATATTCGGCATGTGCGACGAATCCTTCGCCATAAATTGCAGTACCGATGCCCCTGAGGAGGTAGACCGCGCTTGGTTTATGGTGGCTGTCACCCTGCTGAACTACTCCTACTGGGTTTCGGGGGCGACCTTGGGCGCCCTGCTGGGCGGCTTTCTGCATTTCAACACGCACGGGCTGGATTTTGTCATGACCGCCCTTTTTATAGTGATCTTTCTTGAGCAGTGGCTCAAGGAGGCGGATCACACCGGCTCCTTAATAGGTTTGGCCATCCCTGCTCTCTGCCTTGTTTTGTTTGGTAAAGACTCCTTTATTGTCCCCGCCATGGCAGGTATTCTTGCCGCCCTCACCCTGCTTCGCGCAAGGCTGGAAGGGGGGCAGCAGGTATGACGGCAGCGCAGCATATAATCACCATTGCCGCAGTAGTGCTTGGAACGCTGACCACCCGATTCCTCCCCTTTATCCTCTTCCCGGCCGGAAAGCCCACCCCGTCTTACATACGCTATTTGGGCAGGGTGCTGCCCTCCGCCGCCATCGCCCTTTTGGTAGTCTACTGCTTTAAGGATGTTTCGCTGCTCAGCGGCTCCCACGGTCTGCCGGAGCTTATTGGAGCAAGTGCGGTGGTGGGGATGCATCTTTACAAGCGGCAGATGCTTTTATCCATTGCTTCCGGCACGATTATCTACATGCTGCTGGTGCAGCTTGTATTTTAAAGCATTTATCCACCGTTATGCCGATTATTTGCAATCCCGGGACCCGGGCTTCGTATAAGAGCAAAAGAGGCTGCCGTATGGCAGCCTCTTTTCGGTTATTGCTTATTTACTTTATTGCCCCTTCGGGATACATGACTACAAAGGCGTTCCACTGGAACTCGCCGTCGTAGCTGTTGCTCCAGTCGTAAATCAGGCGCTCATAGGACTCAATCATGTAGCCGTCCTGATTATGGTCGGTGGTGTCATAGGGGTCAGCCAAAATGATAACATCATCCTGCGTTCCCTCTGTCCCCATATCATCGTAGCCGATAACGACCTGCCAATGTCCGCCCCATTCATGCCACATGACCATGACAGGGATGCCCTTTTCAAGCATTGCGGGGATCATGTCCCCAACCCAGTAGGTCTCGCCCTCGATCTCAACACAGTCCTCGTCATCCATATCGTAGGAGGACACAAGGCTCCATTTTCCGCCGTCCTTGTTGAGGCCGTTTACAGTCGTGACCATCTCCTTCACGTCGCTGCCGGGCAGAGAATCAACAGAGACCTCCTTGCCGCGCAGGGCGGAAAGGTCAAACTCGGTCAAATCGCCTCTCAGGCCAAAATGCTCCATCACCATGGCCATGCTTGTCATGCCGCAGGTGTATTCGCTGGCCTGCTGAACCGTTTTAAACTGCTCAAGAATTGTCAGGCTGCCTTCAGACTTCGCATTGTAGAAGTCTATGTGACGGTAGTAGGGTGAGCCTGCCACATTGGCCTTGCCGAAATATGTGGCGGAATAGGGGCCGGAAAGCCCGTCGCCGTAATCGCCGATGGTGTAAACGGTCGCATAAGGCTCCTGCTTGCCCTCTTCGATAATCTGCGCCTTTATAGTATCAACATAGTCTGTGCCGAAGCCGATGGTGTTCTTAACATCGCCCCTGAGAAGGTTGGCGCTGTCAAGCGCAAGCCCGCCGCCCGTTGTCTGGGTATACTTATACCCCTCAGGCCAGGCAGCCACAAAGATGTACTGCTCATATTCCTTGTCCCACTGGGCGCTCCAGTCATAGATAAAGCGCTCATAGGGCTGGATGATATAGCCGTCCTGCTTGTGGTCGGTGGTGTCATAGGGGTCAGCAAGAACAAGAATGTCGTCGGCCGTGCCCTCTGTTCCCATTGTGTCATAGCCGATGATGACCTGATAATGTCCGCCCCAGTCCTGCCAGCCCACAAGCACCGGAATACCCTTTTCAAGGTAGTAGGGGATCATCTCAAAGAGGTTCATTTCCTTATCCTCATACCCCACATTGACTGTGCCGGGCCACGTGGAAAAGTCAACATCTCTTGTGGAAACCACGTTCCACTGCTGCCCGTATATGCTTTCAAGCCCTGAAAATACATTCTCCAGCTCCTTGAACTGTGTGGCCTTGCCACGCTCCCTGCCCGCGCCCCTGAGGGTGCCCAGGTCAAGGTCGTTAAGCATATACTCGACCCCGTTCACGGTGCCGTTTCTCAGCCCGTACCAGTCAATGACGGTGAGGGCGGCGGTGACGCCGCAGCTCCAGCCTGTAGCCTGCTGCTGGGTGCGGTAGCCGGACAGCATAGTCAGGCTGCCCCCCGACTTAAGGGTAAAGAAATCAGGCTGGTAATAGTACTTGGAGGGAACTATGTCCTCCGAGACATCCTCAACAGCGCCGCCAAGCCCTGTTTCGCGGATAGCGCGGGCGCCGAAGGGGATCATGCTCTGCCGCTCCACCTCAAAAACCAGATCCAGCGGCACATCATGCTCATAGCCCTCAAGAGCCTCGGCGCTTACGGCAATATCAAGCTTTTGGGCAAAATAGCTCTTGCCCTCGTACAGGAAGGTAATTTCAATTGTCTTGTCCGACAGCTTCTTTGCCCCTGCAAGGACAAGCCCTTCAGGCAGGTCGGCTATCAGGTGTTCCTTTGTAAAGCTGTCAAGCACTGTACCCGCCTTGACGTTCACGGTAACCGCCAGCTTTTTTTCCACTCCGCTTTTGAAGAGAACATAGCCCTGCCCGTTGCTTTCGTTGCCATAGGGGCCGAAAACATAGCTCCGCGCCCCTGTCTCAACTCTGCTGAGCAGGGTGACGGCCTCCGCCCTGGTGATATTGGAAAGGGGATTTATGTATCCGTCAGAGCCTGCCAAAATGCCGCTGCCCATTGCCGCGGCCATATAGCCCTTAGCCCATTCGGAGGTTTTTGCGCCATCCTTGGCGCCGGAAAGTATCGAAAGATCGGTAAAGGGGGCGATACCCTCGGCAGTCAGGATTATTTTGACCGCCTCCTGCCTGGTTATGGGCATTTCGGGATTCATTTTTCCGTTTGAGCCGGAAGCATATCCGGCCGACAGAGCCTTTGCCACCTCGCTGAAGTACCACTTGCCTTCTGTTACATCGATAAAGTTGGCCGTCTCTGTACTCTCCTGCGAATAACCGTACATTCGGTTGATAAGCGCCATGAACTCCGCCCTTTTTATGCTGGCGTCCGGGCGGTAGATCCCTTCGCCATAGCCTTTGAGCTTGCCTGCGCTCACCCATTCAAGCATAACCTTTTCGCCCCAGTGTCCGCTTAAATCGGACTGGACAGTGTCAGCCGCGTGAACCATTGGGATCACATTGGCAACCACCATGCAAAGAGCAACGAAAAATGCCACAAACTGTTTTTGTGTCGTCTTTTTCAACGTTACACCCTCCAAACTTATTATTTCGCAAGTATAAACTTTGCAACTAGCATTATATGGGTAATGAGGGGCTTTAGCAATAGCTTTCGGGCAAATACACAGAAATATTTTTACATTTTCTTAACGCTACCGGGAAATATGTCTAACTTTGTCGGTTTTGCGCGTATACTGCTTTTTCAGCTTTTAGTCATTATTGAGGTAATATTATCCAAAAACAGCGACCCGAAAGCATAATCCCCTTAAGTTCAAACAAATCCTCTTGGATTTATATTCGATTTGCGCAATATTCTGCGATTATTCCCCTTGTCCGCAGATTGTCGGTTTTTCGGGGCGCTGCCGCCGCCTTGCCCCAAACCGCCCCGTTTCCCCAAAAACCGACATACCCTTGTTGTTTTATCCGGTTGCCCCGTCATCCGTTTAATGCTATAATGATGTAACTTATTATTAGTGCATCCGTTTTACCCTGTGCAGCCGCATTCTTACAGAGCATTTACCTTTTTCAAATAACTACCAAGAAAAGGAAGCCGAATTATGCATTCCTTGCTTGTATCCTTTTTGCTCATTGCCGCGGCCTGTGACATTGTGATGTTCGTTTTTGCCCTGACCAGGGAGGATCGCTCCCGCTCTATATATTTTGCCATGCTGAATGTTGCCCTCACGGCCTTTTCGCTTGGCTATTTGCTGGAGCTTTTGTCCACAACGCCTGCAGCCGCCCTGACCGCCCTTGAGCTGGAAAACGCCGGAATCCCTTTGATTGCCCCACTTTTTGCCCTTACGGCTATCAGCCTGTTTCGCCCGAAGGTTGTAAAACGGTGGATGCTTCCCGCAACGCTGGTTTATGGGGCTCTTATGTTTTTATCGGTTCTGTTTACCGATACCTACCATCTGTACTACTCTACGATAACGGTAGAATATATCCGCGACATAAGCTTTTTTGTGCTGGGCAAGGGGCCGCTGTACTGGGTGCAGCAGGCGGTTACCTGCGGACTGATGTTTGCCATCTACGGCATGATGCTGCGCATCTTTCTTAAGGGCAACGCCAAGCTGCGCTCCCAAATGCGCTATATAATGTCCGGGTCTCTGATAGGCTTTATCGCCAATCTGCTCAACATCTCCGGCATTATGCCGTATATCGACTTTACCCCTTTTGCCCTGACCATGGGGTTGATTTTATTTTCCATCGATCTGTTCCGCCACGATTTGATGGATATTGTTGCTGTGGCCTTACAGAACGCCGTCTCGACCATGGAGGATGCCATGATAACGGTGGACAGCGATATGGGCTTTCTTTTTGCCAACCGCAGCGCTATAGAGCTGTTTCCGCCCCTGGGGGGCTTTTCGGGGACGGAGCCCATCTCCTCCCTTGCCGAATGGCCTGAGGAGCTTTCCGCCGGAGATGCGTCCCGGCAGGTGACCTTTACCCGCGACAGAAGCGGGCGCGTTTTCAGCTACCGCGCCAGCGTCAGCCCGATCATAACCGCCCTTGGCAGAAAGGCCGGCTGGTCCTTTGTCATACGGGACATTACAGATACCACAGACCTTTTGGCGCAGCTGGAAACCTTTGCGACTGTCGACCCTTTGACAGGGGTGCTCAACCGCAGAGAGGTTGTAAAAG
>JAVBSJ010000048.1:0-4208 GCA_031547105.1 Oscillospiraceae bacterium | reverse complement strand
GCCTGCAGGGCGGCAAGGTTTTTGCCGCCCTTATGGTCAAGGCCGGGGATGCTCAAACCTCGGCTTACGGCGCTTTCGGGCGCTTTTTGTCTGAAAACGGACTTCAGCTCTCCGACATAGATAAGATTTATGTCACGGGCGTCGGCAGCACGTTCCTTAAGGGCCCCATTTACGGTCTCAAAACCGAAAAGGTGGACGAAATCTCCGCTATCGGCCTTGGAGGCAAATATTTGACGGGCTTGAAGCGGGCGATAGTAGTCAGTATGGGAACCGGCACCGCTGTCATAGGTGTTGACGGCGACAGGATTGAGCATCTTGGCGGCACCGGCATAGGCGGCGGGACAATAATCGGCCTTTCAGGCAAGCTGCTGGGTATACGAAGTATTGATAATATCATCGCACTTGCAGGAGAGGGTGACATCAGCAAAATCGACCTCACCATAGGCGATATAAGCGCCAAAAGCATATCGAATATGAATGCCGGCATCACGGCCTCCAACTTCGGCAAGGTTTCGGACATAGCTTCGCAGGCCGATTTGGCTCTGGGCGTGCTGAATATGGTCTTTCAGACAATCGGCATTGTGGCGGCGCTGGCAGGGAAGACGTGGGGCATTGACCATATAGTGCTTACAGGGAAGCTGTCCCGCCTGCCCCAGGTGGAAAAAATGTTTGAAATTATCGGTCAGCTTTATCAAGCGCAGTTTGTCATTCCCGATCATTCTGATTTCGCAACCGCAATCGGTGCGGCAATATATGGAGAGAAATAAAAGGAGAAGAGGAAATGGGTATTTTTTCTATGGCAAAGCCGGAGCTTGAAAAGCTTCATGCTGAGCTGGTGGGGCAGTATGAGGACTGCAAGAAAAAGCAGCTCAAGCTGGACATGTCAAGAGGCAAGCCGGGTGCCGACCAGCTTGACCTAAGCGAAGGGATTTTGACCGCCGTCACAACCTCCGCGGATACAGTGTGCGAGGGCACAGACATGCGCAACTACGGCGGCATGGACGGCATCCCCTCCTGCAAGGCCATGTTTGCCGAAATGCTGGAGCTGGAGCCTGCCAACATAATGGTAGGTGGAAATGCAAGCCTTACCCTTATGTATGACAATATCATGCGCCTGTGGGTCTTTGGCGATCTTAACGGCAATACTCCCTGGAGCAAGCTGCCAAAAGTCAAGTTTCTGTGCCCCGTTCCCGGATATGACAGGCACTTTTCCATTTGCCAGCAGCTTGGCATGGAAATGATCAACATCCCCATGGACGACAACGGCCCCGACATGGATATGGTGGAAAGCCTTGTCAAGGCCGACGATACCATCAAGGGCATCTGGTGCGTGCCGAAGTATGCCAATCCTTCCGGTGTTGTTTACTCGGACGAGGTTGTAAGGCGCTTTGCCGCCCTCAAGCCTGCGGCAAAGGATTTCAAAATCATGTGGGACAACGCCTACATCGTTCACCATTTGACCGATGACGGCGCAAAAATCCCCAATATTTTCCCGCTTGCCAAGGAATACGGCAATGAGGATATGATTTTTGAGTTTGCTTCCACCTCCAAAATCACCTATCCAGGTGCGGGTGTTTCCGTGACGGCCTGCTCCGAGGCCAACATCAAGTGGATCAAAAAGCTGCTTGGCGTTCAGGCCATCGGCCCGGACAAGATTAACCAGCTTCGCCACACAAAGTTCTTCGGCGGCATGGCAGGCGTAAAAGCCCATATGGAAAAGCACAGGGCCATACTGGCTCCTAAGTTTGAGATGGTCATTTCCATGCTGGAGGAAAAGCTTGGCGGCACGGATGCCGGAACCTGGTTCACGCCAAAGGGCGGTTATTTTGTCAGCTTTAATTCGGCACCCGGGTGTGCCGCGCGCATATATCAGCTTTGCAAGGAAGCGGGGCTTGTGATTACCGACGCAGGCGCCACATATCCCTATGGCAAAGATCCTCTGGATTCTAACCTGAGAATTGCCCCCTCTTATCCGCCTGTTGCGGAGCTTAAGGACGCTATGGAGGTCTTCTGTGTGTGCGCATATCTTGCGGCTGTTGAGAAGGCCTTAAGGGCTTAAGTTAATCTGTACAAGCATAAATATGTAGTTTAGACAAGAGGCAACAGTGCATACTGTTGCCTCTTATTTAGTGAGAATAGACAATATCGCAAAAAAAGAGGAATATTGTCAAAAATCTCCACCATAATGCTATAGACATAATGCCTTGTAAACTATTATAGTTGTGGTACAGCGTTATGGCGGATAAAAAAAGTCCTTGTTCTTATTCTACTTATAATATAAAACAACAATCTTATTGATAGCATTTATGGCTTTGCGGGGAAAAGTAATTTTGCAAGTAAATCTGGTAATAAATATATTAAAAGAGAGGGGTAAGTACATGCGCTACGGAAGTGAGAGCTTGAGGGTGATTATTCCTGAAACACACAGGTTGATCAGGATGCAGACGGTTTGTTTTTTGTCGGAGGGGGGTGTTACAGTTTTAAATGACTACTTTTCTACCGCCTCTCAGGTCAAGAGCGGTGACATCTCATTTGAGGTATACGGCCTTGGCATCTGCACGAAATACGGTCAGGAGGATGAGACTTACGACTATATTTCCGATGTGACCTGCTCTGAAAGGGACATGGAGCTGTTGTTTGACACAATTTGCAGGGGAGAGGTTACCGCGACCACTTTAAGATACATTCTTGAGGATTATGTTGATTGTTAAGGGCATATATGGTATGATAACCACAAATATCAGACGTTTGGAGTGGATATAGTGAAGTGTCCATTTTGTGGTTATACGGAAAGCAAGGTTGTCGACTCCCGCCCTACCGATGAAGGCAGCAGTATCCGCCGCAGGCGGGAATGCCTTTCCTGCAGCAGCCGCTTTACAACCTACGAGACAGTGGAGAGCTTGCCTCTAGTTGTCATCAAAAAGGACGGATCGAGAGAAACCTTTGACAGGAGCAAGGTCTTGAGGGGGCTTGTCAAGGCGTGTGAAAAACGTCCGGTACCGCTTGCAGTGCTGGAAAAAGCGGCAGCTAACATAGAGCAGAATCTTTCCAACTCTCTGAACCGTGAGGTGCGCACAGAAAATATAGGGGAGCAGGTTATGGCCGAACTCAAGGAGATAGACGAGGTCGCATATGTCCGCTTCGCTTCTGTGTATCGGCAGTTTAAGGACATCAACACCTTTATGGAAGAGCTTAACAAGCTGCTCAAAAACTCATAAATCACAGCCCAACGGTTGCAGCCGCTGGGCTTTTTATATTTTATCAATAACTCGGTTAGAGAAGCCGTTTCCGTTCTTTGTCATACAATCGGGGTAAAGGGGAGAAGTCAGGGTAAGACTTACACTGGCGTTAGAAGATGCTCCTGATATCCGGATGGTCATATTTCAGTATTATTTCCACCCCTGATGCGGCTCCGGTAAGCTCCAGCTGATATTCCGCCATGTCGTCCAGCGTCAGTATTGACTGCGCCTGCAGCAGGGACTGCTTGACTCTGTCCAGCTCTTCATGCGGAATGAGACATGCGAACAGGGTCTCATTGCTCATCCAGAGGTCGATTGCGCGCTGCAGCTTATCTCCGCCTCCGGGCTCCTCCTTTGCGGCACGGGTGATTTCTTCTCTAAGGCATTGTGTGATTTCTTCGCAGACGGCAGTAGTCCGGTACCTGGCCCAAACGCCGCCGGTTATTATAAGGCCGATAATTGTATATGCCAAAAAGATTTTAACCTTCATTTGCTTTCTCCTTACGCGCGAAAATAGTATTTCCGTATTTATCGGCGCAGAATAAAAACACCTCCTCAAAGCTTTCCGCGCCGTTGGCCTTTGCGATGCTTTCCGCCCATTTTTCGTCTCTGAATATTTTGGGGAGGTTTTCGGAAATCAGCCGTCCGTCAGTAACAATATTGAAAAAGGGGCCGGTGGGGGACGGCTGGAGATTTAAAAGCCTGGCGGTGGCGGGCTCGTCAAGGTCGTTGAGCTGCGCGCTTATCTTTCCGCTGATTTCCAGCTGTGCCTGCTTGACCAAGCGGAGGTCAAAAATACCGTCCAAACGCAGAGAGGCCAGAATATCATCGGTGCTGAGGCGCAGCTTATCAATTTCTTTTTGCAGAATAACACCGTTTTCAATGATGACTATCGGGTTGCCGGTCAAGAAGCGCCGAAGCTTTAGGTTTTTTTGCACGATGTGAGATATTATCACTTCGGCCGACATG
>JAVBSJ010000072.1:0-5485 GCA_031547105.1 Oscillospiraceae bacterium | reverse complement strand
GCCTGCGCCTTGGCAATGGCTTCCTCAACAGACAGTTTTGATGAAGAGGGGCTTTTGGGGTTTTTATAGCTGTATATCAGTCCCCCTATTTTGGAAACCTCAATAGTGACACCGTCCGAGGTGGAGAAGCAGAAGCATTTTATTTTGTCTCCGCCCTCATAAAGCAGATTGAGAGAGGTGACAGGAACGCCTGCAAACCATGCGGCGTTATTTGCCGCGGTGCCTTGATCTACCTCCTGTAGACCCTCAAGCAGCTTGGGGGTTTGGCGGGATAAATGCTCCGAAAAAGGTCCGTCATATATAAGCGTGGCATACTGGGGGAATTCCTGCTCAACCCCGCCCATACTGGTAGAGACTACCGTGGCGCTGTCCTGCACGCCCTTGGTTATTCCGCCGTAGGAAAGCTGCCCTGTATTCAGGTGATTTTTAAACTTGCTCACTTCGCCTGAGACCTTTTCAGAGGCGGCATAAAGGCTGTCGAGTGCCGCCAGATGCTCAGGGTCGATCTCGCCGCCGCCTGCGGAGGTGAAAAGCAGGTAGTACGAAAAATCTCCCGCTTGGGCGACAAACTTTTGTGTGTTTTGCAGTCCCCCTTCACCGAGAGACATTTCGGACAAAGCATCGGTGGCCGACTGGGAGCACTTCCATATGTTTGCACTAAGGGTATCGAATATTTGCGGTGTATTGGCATACCGCAGCTTTGAAAGGGAGCTGTTCATCTCCGACAGGCTGCTGACCAGGTCGGAATATGCCCGCTGGTTGGAATAATCAATATGCCGGCGGTATTTTTCCGCCATAACTGCATAGTAAGCCGTGCTGGCCATGAATACAGCGGCCAGCAGAAGCGCGAATACAACACCTTTTTGCTTTTTCATTAATGCACCTCAGCTGTCAGTATAAAAAGTATTCTTTGGCGGCGGCTTTGGTTTTATTCAGCGCTATATTAATAATATGTACACTTTCCGCAGGGTGAAATGGGTTGCTTGTACCGGTGAAACATGATAATATATTCATTAACGCAAGCAGCAATTTTCCTATAAAGGATGGATGAGAAAATGAGTGACATCAGTGGCTTTACGCCCCAAAAGAAAAAAATAGTGCTTTCCTGCGCCCAGCCTTCCGGCAAAATGACCTTGGGAAATTATCTGGGGGCGCTGAAAAACTGGGCGGCTATGCAGGATGATTATAACTCCTTGTTCGCTGTAGCTGATTTACATGCCATTACGGTCAGGCAGGATCCAAAAGTATTTAAGGAGCAAATTTACCAGGCGCTGGCGACACTTTTGGCATGTGGAATCGATCCGAAAAAAAGTGTTGTATTTGTACAGAGCCAGGTGCATGAGCATGCTGAGCTGAGCTGGATACTAAGCTGCTACGCCATGTTTGGAGAGCTTTCACGCATGACGCAGTTTAAGGATAAATCGGCAAAATATTCCGACAATGTAAATGCGGGACTCTTCACATATCCCGTGCTGATGGCGGCTGATATTTTGCTTTATCAAAGCGACTATGTCCCCGTGGGACAGGATCAGAAGCAGCATTTGGAAATAGCCCGTGACATAGCAGGGCGGTTTAACTCAATGCACGGAAATACCTTTACCCTGCCGGAGCCGTATATAGGTAAAACCGGTGCCAAGATAATGAGCCTCCTTGACCCGCAGAAAAAGATGAGTAAATCTGATGAAAACCCCGGGGCATACATCTCTATTTTCGATGAGGATGGAACCATAATCAAGAAGTTCAAGCGGGCCGTCACCGATTCGGGAAGCGAGGTGCGTAGGGGAGCGGATAAGGCGGGCATCAACAATCTTATCGCTATATATTCTGCCGTTACCGGCATGACGGAGGAGCAGGTGGAGGCAGCCTTTGAAGGCAAGGGCTACGGCGACTTCAAGACAGCCTGCGGCGAAGCGGTTGCCCGCGAGATAGGCCCAATCAGGGATAAAATAAACGATTTTATGAAAAATAAGGACTACCTTGAGCAGGTCATGCAAACAGGCGGGCAGCAGGCACAGGTTTATGCCGCAAGAACCCTGGACAAGGTATACAAAAAGCTTGGATTTGTAAGAAAATCCTTCTAAACAGTTTGTGAGGATAAAATGTTTGAAAATAGTGTTCTGATAACCTCTTTGTGGGCGTTTGCGCTGGCGCTGATTATTTCCTTTGCCCTTACGCCGGCAGTGAAAAGCTTTGCCCGGAAAATCGGCGCCATCGACGTGCCAAAGGATGCCCGCCGCATGCATGACCATCCCATACCCAGGGTCGGCGGTCTGGCGATATTCATGGGTTTTATTGTCAGCGTCCTTATTTTTGGCCGCGTTTCGGACAGCATCAAATCCATTTTGCTGGGGTCGGTGTTCATCGTCCTTCTGGGCGTTTTGGATGATGTGGTTACGCTGTCACCCAAGGTCAAGTTTCTGGGGCAGATTGCCGCAGCGGCAATACCGGTCATGAACGGCGTGCGCATATACTTTTTGTCCAATCCCTTTAAAAGCGGCGACTTTTTCACGCTGGGCATTCTTTCGGTGCCTATCACCATGCTTTGGATTGTCGGTATGACCAACGCCGTCAACTTCATTGACGGGCTTGACGGTCTTGCAGTGGGCGTGTCCTCAATTGCCTCGCTCACTGTTTTTACCATCGCCCTTTTGGTATCGGAGCCCTATGTGGCCATAGCAATGGCGGCATTGACCGGCGCCTGCTTCGGATTTATACCCTATAACATGAATCCGGCCACCATTTTTATGGGTGACACCGGCGCGATGTTTTTGGGTTATATTTTGGCTGCCTTTTCTATTGAGGGGCTGTTCAAGCTATATGCTGTCATTTCCTTTGTCGTCCCCTTTATAATCCTGGGGCTGCCTATTTTTGATACCGGTTTTGCCATTATACGCCGTATTATGAAGGGGCAAAGCCCCCTTAAGGCTGACCGTGGGCACCTGCATCATCGCCTGATTGATATGGGCTTTGACCAAAAGCAGTCTGTAGCTATACTCTATGCCGTAAGCGTTATTCTTGCGCTTTCCGCAGTTTTGCTTGCGACCAGCGGTGAAATGAAGGTGGCCATTTTTGCCATAGCGGTTCTTTTGTGCCTGTTTATCGCCCTCAGTGTAATGAAAAACCACAAAAAGCAAACCCATGGGATAGAAGCTGTTGAAGGGGACTCAAAGAATGGGGAAAGTTAAGGTAATGTCTGTTTTCGGCACCAGGCCGGAAGGAATAAAAATGGCTCCTCTGGTTAAAGCGCTGGAAGCCTGTCCCCAAATCGAGTCTGTGGTCTGCGTCACAGCCCAACACCGGCAAATGCTGGATCAGGTGCTTGAAGCCTTTGACATTAAGCCGCATTTCGACCTGGATATTATGGAAAAAAGCCAGACCATTGGGCTGATAACCAGCAAGGTCATCTCGGGTATGCAGGAGGTGCTGGAGCAGAGCAAGCCGGATATTGTGCTTGTGCACGGAGATACCACCACCTCATTTGCCGCCGGGCTGGCGGCATTTTACGCAAGAACCAGGGTTGGGCATGTGGAAGCCGGCTTGCGCAGCTTTGACAAGTTTTCCCCATATCCGGAGGAAATGAACCGCATACTGACAGGGAAACTGGCCGATATTCATTTTTGCCCAACTGCTGCCAATGCCGATAATCTCCGCGCTGAAGGGGTGACGGAGAATATTTACTTAACCGGAAATACCGTTATAGACGCACTTAAAACTACTGTTAAGACGGATTACAGCTTTGAGTGTGAGAAGCTGCGCGATATTGACTTTGACGGTAAAAAAGTCATTTTGCTCACTGCCCACAGGCGGGAAAATTACGGCAAGCCCTTTGAGAATATTATGAGTGCAGTCAAGCGTATCGCGCAGGAGCATGAAGAGGTTATTTTCACCTTTCCTGTTCACTTAAGCCCATACGTCACAGAGACAGCCCGTGCTTTTCTGGCTGAGGTGCCGAACGTCATAATGACAGAGCCTTTGGGCGTATTTGATATGCACAACCTTATGAGCCGAGTTTATATGGTTATGACCGACTCGGGCGGCCTTCAGGAGGAGGCGCCTGCCATGGGCAAGCCGGTGCTTGTTTTGCGCAATGAAACCGAACGGCCTGAAGCGGTTACGGCCGGCACCGTTTCGGTTGTCGGCACCGATGAGGAGGCGATTTATAAAGGCGCAAAGGAACTTTTGAGCGGCGGGGAAGTCTATTATAAAATGAAAAAGGCTGTCAACCCTTATGGTGACGGCTGTGCATGTCAGCGAATAGTGCAGGATATTCTGTACTGCTTTGGTAAGGCTGATGCCCCTGCGGAGGGCTTTAGCCCAAGCTAAACTATTGAGGGGAGGGAGAGCATGAAAAAAGACAACGGAAGGACACTGCTGGCGGTTGCGCTGATAATTACTGCCGCCATTCTGGTCAGCTTCTTCAGCTCCCCATTAAGCGGCACAAACAAGCCGCCGGTCATAACCCTGCCCAATCAGGGACAAAGCAGCGTCGGTATCGATATAGAGAATTACGAGTCCAATTTGGATATGCTTGACAAGATCATTGTCAGCCGTGACAATGTAAAGCTTTTGGTTTCAGCAATGGCCAGACCGGAGAAATACCGGCTGCTTGCCAGCACGACGCTGTATTACAGCGGAGGGCAGCTGACAACCTCTGCCGAGCAGTTTGTCTCCGGCACAAGGAGCAAGGGCATCGTCTACAACAGCCAGGGGGGCATAAAGCAGCAGACCATTTTAACTCCGGAAATGGTGTATATATGGAGCAGTACAGCTTCATCGCTTTACACCGCACTTCCGGGAGAGGTCACCAGGGATGACCTTGTTTTTATTCCAACATACGAGGAAATTGTAAGCCTTGAGGACGATAGCATTATTTCTGCGCAATATGTGACCTATAATGATGTATACTGCATTTTTGTCGAGGCTGTCAGCGAAATAAGCGGATACCGCAATCTCTATTATATTTCTGCCGAGCAGGGAATGCTTATCGGTGCGCAGCGTTTTGACGGAGAAACCCTCATTTATTCACTTACCGTTGAGCTGTCCGACTTTGAGGAGGACGAGGGCACTGTATTCATGCTTCCCGGCGGAGCGGTGGTAGGGCAATAACAAAAGAGCAGAGCGGAGGCTCTGCTCATATTGTTTTCACTTATAGTCCCAGCAAAAGCAAGGCGCCGATTATCAGCAGTGTTTCGCTCATGTTGCTGTTCTCGGAGTCCTTGTCGTTTATCAGGAAGTACACCAGCACCAACAGAAGCATGGTGTCGGCATTTATTTCCGGCAGCTTAAGGCCGCCTGCGCCCTCCTTATTGCCGCCCAGAAGGCCCTTGAGAGAGTTGATCCCTTTCGTTATGGGATTCTCCCGCCCATCATCCCTGTTTTGCTGTTGAGGCGGCGGAGCTGTTTGCGGTCGGGGCGGATTATCCTGCACAGGGCGGAAATACTCTTCAAAGCCGCCGGAGTTCATGTAACGGTTGTACATTTAATT
>JAVBSJ010000030.1:0-5388 GCA_031547105.1 Oscillospiraceae bacterium | reverse complement strand
TTAAAAGCTTTCAAATCGGGCAATGCCCTTTGTGTGGATATAGGCCGCAAGGCAGGCACAGGGGAGAAGCTCATACACCAGCGCGCCGGCCATAAAAAGGGTGAGATTTGTACTGCCCATTATGATATAGGTCATTACGGGCAGGGCTATAAAGGCCATGCCGCCAAAAACGCTTATCATAACCGAGGCCGAGCGTTTAACCACCTGAGCCTCGCTGACCCAATCAAAGAAGGGGAACATAAGGTTGCAGAAAAGCCCGAAGAGTGCGGAGAAAAGAAGGGCGAAGAAGCCGAGGAGAAGGATCATAGTCCCGTGAAAAAGGCTTAAATCCAGGAATATCCAGCCGCTCAGCACAGCTAAAGCTATTGGGGGCAGCCCGATGGCGATATTGACAAACAGCTTGGAGTACAGTACGGAAATCGTCTTCACCGGCATGGATTTAATTATCCAAAGGCGGTTGCCCTCAAGTGAGATTGAGGCGCTTGCAGGATTGACCATAACGGCCATGCCGCAGATAATGGCGGCAAAGGAGGGCACTACAAAGGAAGGCAGATCAAAACCGGGGGGCAGCTGCTGCACAAACATCGATATAAAGCCGGGGCCTTTTATAGCCACCCATCCGGCTACGAATACGGCGAAAAGAGCGCCGAAGGTGGAGTTGAAGACGTAAATGGGGGAGGATAAAAGCACTTTAAGCTCCCGGGAAACCAATGCGGTGAACTGCCCGGAGGCCTTTGTGCCTCCCCCTGTCCAGACCCTTGCACGGCTGCTGTACCTTGCCGTCATAAGTGTGAAATAATTCCGCGCCGTCACTGCCCAGACAACCGATATGGGGATCAAAAACCACGCAAGGCACGAAACAAAATCGGTTATGCTGCCGCCCGCCACCATGCGCCCGAAGGAGTACATAAAGGGCATAAACCTGCGGAAGGCGGGGGCAAAGCTGCCGCCGGAGGAAATCATTGCCACCACGGCATTTTGCGCGCGGGAGAGCGCCCAAAAGTACACAACAAAGAAGGACAGTAAAAAGAAGTACTGCAACGCCAGCTTGCTTTTTGCATTTTTCATCAAGCGTGCCAGCAGATAGCCGGCGCAGCAGGCCAGCGCCAAGCCAAACAGGGGGCACAGGAGAAAGCCGAGGGCAAACCGCAGGTAAAAGCCCGCTCCCGGACCGATATTTGCCGCATAGACCACAAGCGCCGGGATAAAAATCATAGCGGCATAGAGGTAATCAAGCAGGAGCAGGGAGAGCATGCGGGCCGTCAGGATAGTGCGGGGCTTTATGGGCATGGAGAGCAAAAGCTCATTATCCTTGGAGGCAAACAGCGCACTCTGGGCGGCAAACATGGTCAGCATAAAGCATATCCCGATGGCCATAATGCCGGCAAAGGCGAAGTACAGCCAGGACAGCTCACCCGCTATGCCCCCTTTCAGCATTCCCTGGAACATAAGCCCCACGGTAAGAGACAGAGCGCCGACAACGTATATAACCAGCAGGGCTATCAGCAGGGATTTTATTACAGAGGGCTTGCGGTTCTTTTTCCCCCCTGAGCGGAAAACACTGCTTATAAGGCCCGCAAACTGCGCTTTTATAAGAATGTTAAGCATGCTTGTCATCCACCAATTCCAAAAACAGCGATTCCAGCGAGGAATTGCCCCGCACCGTGTCAGTGGGCCCGTTTGCGACCAGCCTTCCCGCCTTGATAATGGCAATGCTGTGGCACAGCTTTTCCGCCACCTCCAGAACGTGTGTGGAAAAGAATATTGCCCCGCCCTTGGCGCAAATGTCAGCCATAATGGTTTTCAGCGTGTGGCTGGCCTTGGGGTCAAGCCCCACAAAAGGCTCATCCAGAAGCATGAGCTTAGGCTCATGTATCAGTGCCGATATGATCGCCAGCTTTTGCTTCATCCCGTGGGAATAGGCGCTGATTTGCTGGTTGAGGTCTTTTCTGAGCTCGAACAGCTCGGCATACTTTTCTATGCGCTCCTTGCGGACGCCTTCAGATATGCCGTATACATCCGAGACAAAATTGAGGTATTTGATGCCGCTCATATAATCATACAGATCGGGGTTGTCGGGGATGTAGGCTATGCGGCGCTTGCACTCAATAGGATTTTCCTTGATAGATATTCCGTCTACCGTTATTGTGCCGCTGTCAAAGCCGAGAATGCCGCAGCAGGCCTTGATTGTGGTGGTCTTCCCCGCGCCGTTGTGGCCGATAAAGCCGTAAATTTCCCCTGGGCGTATTTCAAGGGAGAGGTCATCCACCGCTTTTGTCTTTCCGTCGTAGCTTTTGCTAAGGTGTTCTATTTTAAGCATATTTTACATGGGCAGGAGGCTGCCCCTTCCTTTCGTGTATTTCCTCCGGGTTGCTTAGTCGAGGCGGCCTGTTATCTTCCCGTTCCTTGTATAAAAACGCGGTATGCGGGCGGGGAATGCCGTTGTGACCTCGCCCACAGTGGCGGCGTAGACCTGAGCCAGCTGCCATGCCTCAAAATGCACATCACCGGACTGGCCGATAAGCACCACCTCGTCACCCTCGCATACCTCAGGAATGTCGGTGACGTCAAGCATAAGGTAATCCATGCAAATCTTGCCGATTATAGGCGCCCACTGCCCGCGGACAAGCAGGGAAGCACGGTTTTGGAGGGAGCGGCGGATGCCGTCAGCGTACCCGATGGGCACGACGGCAACCCTTGTGCGGCGCAGGGTGTGATAGGTGGGGCCGTAGCTCACCGGCATTCCGGCCTCAAGGGTTTTGAGCTGATATATCAGGGATTTCAGTGAGGTGGAGGGCAGACACAGGGTGCCGCGGGGGGCAGGAGGCTCCAGCCCGAAGAGCAGGGAGGCCACCCGCACATAGTCGTTGTGGCATTCGGGGTATATGGAGGTGAAGTAGGAGCTTGCCGAATGGCGCTTAAACTGAAAGCCCAGGGCTTTCATAGCGGCGCAGAAATCGTCAAACAGGTCGATTTGGTGATGGTTGAAGTCGTCCCCGATGGGCAGGTCGGCCCCGGTGTAATGGGTGAATATGCCATCGACCACAAGCCCCGGCAGCTTCCATGCCGTGACGGCGTCGGCTAATGCCCTGTCCATCTGCCCCTCAAGCACAAGGCCGAAGCGCCCCATGCCGCTGTCCACCTTCAGGTGGCATTTCAGCGCCCCGCCATGCTCCAGCGCGGCGTCAGAGAGCGCCATGGCGTGCATCAGGTCGATAATGGGGGAGATAATATTGTTGTCGATTGCGATTCCCACATGCTCCGGCAGGACGGGACCCAGCGTAAGGATAGGCACGGTTATGCCCCCCTCCCGCAGTGCCATAGCCTCCTCTATGCAGGCAACGGCAAAAATCGGGCAGCCCAAACCCTCCAGCAGTTGTCCCAGCGGCACGGCGCCCAGGCCATAGGCATCGGCCTTCAAAACAGCCATTATCTGGCAGCCTTCGCCGATGTCCCGCGAAATTATTTTGTAATTCTCCTCTATTTTGTCCAATGCGATCTCAAGCCATGCCCTGTCCTGCTGAAATTTCATCTTGGCCTCCATTTCTTATCTGTGGCGGTTAATTTAATAAAATTAATTTTATCACTCTAGCCGGACTATGTAAAGCTATTGCCCCCCTTGGCACTACATGTTATTATGTTATGGAACAAAAATAAAAGGGGAAAGTGTATGCCTGATTGCGTTGAAAAAGAGAAGATAACAGCCTGCCTTCCCCCTTGTCTGGCAGGGATAAGTATAGACGTTATTGAGGAAACCACTTCTACAAACGATGTGCTGAAGCAAAGGGCGAGAAGGGACGGACTAAGGGACTTCACCTGCCTGCTGGCGAAAAGACAGACGGCGGGGCGGGGACGGCAGGGCAAGGGTTTTTATTCCCCTGAAGGGGGCGTGTATTTGAGCGTTTATATCAGCTCCTGCAGGGAGGCCTTTGACTTTGCCACCGTCACAATTCGCGCTGCCGTTGCCGCCCGGGCGGCAATTGCGGCCATGGGCACGCCCTGCGGAATAAAGTGGGTAAACGATATTTACGTAAAGGGGCGCAAGGTCTGCGGGATCCTCTGCGAAAGAGTGGATGACAACGGGTATATCTGCGGTATCGGCATAAACGTGGGTGGGGAGATTCCACCTGAGCTTGAGGGGATTGCAGGCACATTGCCGGACAGCCTTGACCGCTCCCGCCTGGCGGCGGAGGTAATAGGCAGCCTGCACCGGATGGCGGGAGAGCCTTTTGAACAGGTGCTTGCCCAGTATAGGGGGCATTCGATTTTAATTGGGCGGGCCGTGAAAATCATCCGCGCCGGGCAGCCCGATACCGTGGCCGTGGCCGAGGGCATCGGCGCTGACGGAGGGCTGACGGTCAGGCTGGCGGACGGCACATGCACCACACTTATCGCAGGCGAAGTCAGCCTGAAAATATAACGGAGGACGCCATGAAGAAGATATTAATGCTGACCACCGGGGGTACTATTGCCTCTACAGCCACCGAGGAGGGCTTTGCCCCCGCCGGAAGCGGCGAGATTCTGTCCCATCTCGGCCTTGCGCCTATGGATTTTGAGCTTGAGGTCAAGGAGATTATGACCCTTGACAGCTCCAACATTCAGCCGGAGGAATGGCAGACAATCGCCGGGGAAATATACCGTGGCTTTGACGGGCATGACGGCATTGTGGTGACCCATGGCACCGATACTATGGCCTATACCGCCTCCATGATGACCTTTATGCTGAAGAATCCTCCGGCGCCGGTGGTCTTCACCGGCTCACAGGTGCCGATTTCCCTGCCGCTTACCGACGGGGTGACCAACCTGATTTCGGCTTTCAGCATGGCGCTTAGCGGCAAAAGGGGCGTATTCATCGCCTTTGACCGCAAAATTATGCTGGGCTGCCGCGCCGTCAAGGTGCGCACCACCGGCTTCAATGCGTTTGAAAGCGTCAACTATCCGCCGGTGGGGGTTATCGACGCTTCGGGGCTGGTTATTCACGATGCTTTGCTGCCGGCTTGCCTAGGTGAAGGGCAGCTCTGCACCGACATCAGCACCGATGTGTTCCTGCTCAAGCTGACGCCGGGGACAAACCCACAGGTCATTGATATTTTGATTGAAAGCGGCTGCCGCGGCATTGTTATCGAGGCCTTTGGCGCAGGGGGGCTGCAGTTTATCAGGCGGGACTTTACAACCAGCCTGCAAAGAGCCGCCCAGAATAAAATCCCGGTGGTGGTGTGCTCCCAGTGCCTCTATGAACGGTCGGATTTCTCGCTGTACCAAACGGGGCAGAAGGCGCTTGGCAGCGGCGTGATACAGGCCTTTGACATGACCAGTGAAAGCGCCGTCACCAAGCTTATGTGGGCTGTAGCCAACTGCGGGGGATATGAGCAGGTGCGGGCTTTGTTT
>JAVBSJ010000073.1:0-7283 GCA_031547105.1 Oscillospiraceae bacterium | reverse complement strand
CTGATGGGGTACTTCTCAACAACGCCCTTCCACCTCTTTACCATCTGCTGGCGGGTCATCTTTTTCTGCGCCTTGGGCAGCAGGTAGTAGCCGCCGTCCTCTTCCACCCACCACTCGGACACGGCGGGATCCATGGCGATCTTAAAGTCAGCGCCGGGCTTGTAGCCGGCGGCCTCAATGGCCTCCACAATGACCTTCAGCGCATCCTCATCCTTCTTCAGGTTGGGGGCAAAGCCGCCCTCATCGCCCACAGAGGTGGTAAGACCCATGCTTGTGAGGATCTTCTTCAGGTTGTGGAAAACCTCTGCGCACTGGCGCAGGCCTTCCGCCCAGGAGGAGGCGCCCACAGGCATTACCATAAACTCCTGTATATCGACGTTATTGGTGGCGTGTGCGCCGCCGTTAAGGATGTTCATCATGGGAACGGGCAGTGTATTTGCGTTGCAGCCGCCCACATAGTTGTAAAGGGTCATGCCGCAGGCCTGTGCCGCCGCCTTTGCGCAGGCGAGGGATGCGCCCAAAATGGCGTTGGCGCCAAGGCGGGACTTGTTGGGGGTGCCGTCGAGGGCGATCATGGCATTGTCGATGGCGATCTGGTCTGCGGCGTTCATGCCGATGAGCAGCTCGGCGATTTCATTGTTGACGGCGTCAACGGCCTTCAAAACGCCCTTGCCCAGATAGCGGCTCTTGTCCCCGTCACGAAGCTCGCAGGCTTCAAAAATGCCGGTGGAGGCGCCGGAGGGAACAGCGGCCCTTCCGCAAACCATCTGCATACCGTCGTCTGCATAAACCTCAACCTCAACTGTGGGGTTGCCGCGGCTGTCCATAATTTCCCGTCCGATGACGTCGATAATCTCGATCATTTTTTTCATGTGTATTCCTTCTTTCTCTTTATTTCTCTATAAGCAGGCTATGGCCTGTCATTTCCTCGGGTTTGGGCTGCCCAAGCAGCTCAAGCATAGTGGGGGCAATATCGCAAAGGGCGCCGCCCTTTATGCCGTATCGGCTGCCAAGCAGGATAATCGGCACCGGATTGGTGGTGTGGGCGGTGAACGGCTCCCCGTCCTCAGCCAGCAGGCACTCTGCATTGCCGTGGTCGGCGGTGATTATGGCGGTGCCCCCTGTTTTCTCAACAGCCGTCCTAAGCCTGCCTACACAGGTGTCCACCGCCTCTACCGCCTTGACGGCGGCGGAAAGATCCCCGGTATGCCCAACCATGTCGCAGTTGGCGAGATTGAGGATGACAACATCATACTTGCCGCTTTCGATACATTCTATACAGCGGTCGGTCACTTCAAAGGCGCTCATTTCCGGCTGCAGGTCGTAGGTGGCAACCTTTGGGGAATCCACAAGCACCCTATCCTCCCCTGCGAACATGCGCTCCACCCCGCCGTTAAAGAAAAAGGTCACGTGGGCGTACTTCTCCGTCTCGGCAATGCGCAGCTGGGTGAGGCCCTTTTCCGCTAAATATTCACCCAATATCTTGTCCAGCGACTGGGGCTTAAAGGCCACGCGGACATTGGGCATGTCGGCGTCGTACTGGGTGAAGCAGACGTAGTAGGGGGCGACAAGGCCTGATTTGCGCTCAAACCCGTCAAAAGCCGGATCAACTAAGGCCCTCGTTATCTCCCGCGCCCTGTCAGGGCGGAAGTTGAAGAAAATCACGCTGTCCTTCGGCGTTATCACGCCGCGTGCATCGCAGACCACCGGCAGCATAAACTCATCGGTAAGCCCGTTTTCATAGGACTTCAGCACGGCGCCCTCAGGGCTTGCGCTAAACTCCCCTTCGCCGTAGACCATGGCGCAATAGGCCTTTTCAAGCCTGTCCCACCGCTTGTCGCGGTCCATGGCGTAATACCTGCCCATGACGGTTGCAATGGCAGAATTGGGGCAATCGCAGGCGATTTTCTGCGCCAGCTGCTTTACAAAGCCGACACCTGATGAGGGCGGCACGTCCCGTCCGTCCAAAAAGCAGTGAACGTAACTTTTTACCCCTGCATTTTCGCACATGTCAAGCAGGGCGAAAAGGTGTGTGATATGGCTGTGCACCCCGCCGTCGGACAAAAGCCCGTAAAGCTGCACGGCACCGCCGGTTTGCTTTGCGTGCGCGATTGCCGAAAGCAGCTCTTTATTGTCAAAAAAATCTCCGTCGGATATTGCCTTGGAAATGCGGGTAAGCTCCTGATACACGACCCTGCCCGCCCCGATGTTTGTGTGGCCGACCTCGCTGTTGCCCATCTGCCCCTCCGGCAAGCCAACCGAAAGGCCGGAGCATTCCAGGGTCGCATTGGGGCACTCCTTAAGCAGCCTGTCCATATTGGGCGTTGAGGCGGCGGCAATTGCGTCCCCCGCGTCTCCCGTACCGCAGCCGTACCCGTCTAAAATTATAAGCGCCAGTGGCTTTTTATTCATTGAAACACCTCTTCAAAGCTCTATTACTGGTTGGAGGCTTCTACTATAGCCGAAAAATCAGCAGGATCCAGGGACGCTCCCCCCACCAGACCGCCGTCAACATCGGCCATTGCAAACATGGCGTGGGCGTTGGAGGGATTGAGAGAGCCGCCGTAAAGAATCGACACCCCTCTGGCGAGGCGGGCGCCGTAAATGCCCCGCAGCGCTTCCCTGATAGCCTGCCCCGATTCTCCTGCCTGCTCGGGCGTTGCGATCCGCCCTGTGCCGATGGCCCAGATAGGCTCGTAGGCTATGACAATTTTAGTCAGCAGCTGCGGCTTTACATCCTTCAGCGCGCTTTTAAGCTGTGTGCGGATAAAGTCCAGCGCCGCGCCGCTTTCCCTGACCTCAAGGCTTTCGCCGATGCAGAGTATGGGGCGAAGCCCGGCGCTCAGCGCCGCCTTGATTTTCTTATTGACATCCCAGTCGGTCTCCCCGGCATACTGACGCCTGTCCGAATGGCCTATAATGACGTATTTTACCCCCGCGTCCGCCAGCATGTGGCAGGATATTTCGCCGGTGTAAGGGCCGCTCTCGGCATAGTGGCAGTTCTGTGCGCCGATGGCGACCTTTGTGCCCTTAGCCGCCTTGACAGCCGCGTTAATGTCTGTAAAGGGCACGCAGACAACTATGTCACACCATTTGGTTTTTGCTATATCCTCTCCAAGCGAAAGAATAAAGTCCCGGGTTTCTTTAATGGACTTGTTCATCTTCCAGTTGCCGGCTACTACGGTTTTTCTGTACTTTCTGTTCATATGGTAAGCGCCTCAGCTTCCCTGTCCATAAGGCAGGCGATGCCGGGCATATCTCTCCCTTCCAAAAACTCAAGAGCGGCGCCGCCGCCTGTTGAAACATGGGTTACACAATCGCTCAGTCCGAACTTTTCGATTGCCGAGGCTGAGTCCCCGCCTCCTATTATTGAAACGGCGTCGCTGGCGGCAATTGCCCTGGCAATACCCTCTGTCCCCTTTGCGAAATTGGGCATTTCAAACACCCCCGCAGGGCCGTTCCATATGATGGTTTTTGCGTTTTTAATAATCTCGCCGAAGAACTTAACCGTTTCGGGCCCGATGTCCATTCCCATGTAATCGTCCGGTATCTGGCCTGACGGCACCGTCATAAACTCAGCGTCGTCGGAAAACTCTCGGGCTACAACGGTGTCAAGGGGGAGATATATTTTCGTGCCGCGCTTTTCGGCATTCTCCATAAGAAAGCCCATAGTCTGCACGTTTTTCGCGTCGAATATGGAGGTTCCGATATTTCCCCCAAGCGCCTTGAAGAAGGTGTACGCCATGCCGCCCACGATCAAAATGCTGTCGCATTTGCCGATAAAGCTCTCTATCAGCCCCAGCTTGTCCCCGATTTTCGCGCCCCCCATAATGGCGACAAAGGGATGCTCAGCCGAATCCATGGCCTTGCCCATGATTTCAAGCTCTTTTTCAATTAGGAAGCCGCAGACGGCAGGTATGTATTGCGCCACCCCTATTATTGAGGCATGAGCCCTGTGACAGGCGCCAAAGGCCTCTGCCACGTAAATATCGGCATAGGAGGCCAGCTTTCTGGCGAAAACCGGGTCATTTTCCTCCTCGCCCGGGTCAAAACGGAGATTTTCCAGCATAAGAATCTCACCCGGCTGAAGGGCGGCGCACAGCCTTTCGGCGTTTCCGCCGACGGCGTCGAACGCCATACGTACATCCTTGCCCAAAAGTGAGGAAAGGTGGCGCGCCACAGGGGTGAGTGTGTATTTCATATTGCGCTCCCCCGCCGGTCTGCCCAGATGGGAGCATATAATAATCGCCGCGTTCTGCTCGATCAAATACTTAATGGTCGGTATAGACTCGACGATACGCTTATCGTCCATAATGTTGCCCTTGGGGTCCTGCGGTACGTTATAATCGACCCGCAGTAAAACTTTTTTCCCTTTCAGGTCGATGTCCCGTATGGATTTCTTCAAATAGTGCATGACAAATCTCTCCCCATAACATTTTATGTTCAAGCTATATGCACGTACAGGGTCATTATAAACGATTAAGTGCCCTTTTACAAGGCAAAAAGTTGGAATAACGGGAGATTCGGCAAAGTTTTGCCAAAACCCGCAGGCAGCTTGCTTCCCCTGCAAAACCCGCGCACGTGCAGCCGGGACGGCAAGGGCTGTGCCGGACTCTACAGCAGCTGCCCCATAGAGCTAAGCCCCGCAAAGTCCTGCTGCCTCAGCGCTTCATAAAGCACAATGGCGGCCGAGTTGGCAAGATTGAGGGAGCGGGCGTCAGAAATCATAGGTATGCGGAGAGCATTGCCGTATTTTTCCTTTAGCAGGCTTTCCGGCAGCCCCTTTGTCTCCTTGCCGAACATGATATAGTCCCCCGGCGCAAAGCGGGCGTCGCTGTACCGTTTTTCCGCCTTGGTGCTGAGATAATAAATATTGGCACCCTCATTCTTCGCCGTAAAATCCGCCAGGCTTTCATACTCCCTTATATCAACCAGATGCCAGTAGTCCAGCCCCGCTCTTCTGAGGTTTTTGTCGGTTATTTCGAAGCCGTAGGGCTTGATGAGATGCAGCCTTGTGCCGGTAGCGGCACAGGTGCGGGCGATATTCCCCGTATTGGAATGTATTTCCGGCTCCAGCAGCACGATATTAAACAAATGGTTCTGCATAACTCCTCCGCAGCTCAGGACAATATTTTTATGATTTCTTATTATAGCACTCAACATAACTTTTTTTCAAGATTACAGCATATTGCACCAAAACCCGCGATAAAATATGTGAATGATTTGACAATTTTGTTTTTTTCTGTGCTTACGGTGTTGAAATACACATGTGGCAGTGGTAAAATTAAAAATGAACGGCTGACAACAAAAAGTAAATTTATTAAATAGGAGATGGATGCAATGGCAAAGATGATGGACGCATTAGTCAAGTCCGAGCGCGGTAAGGGTCTCATCCTGACGCAAGTACCTGTTCCCACCCCCGGTCCCGGGGAAGTGTTGATTAAGATCCGCAAGACAGCGATTTGCGGCACAGACGTGCATATTTACACATGGGATGACTGGAGCCAGAAGAACATAGTCCCCCCTGTTACCACCGGCCACGAGTATATCGGCGAAATCGCCGAGCTTGGCGAAGGTGTCACCGGCCTTGCGCTTGGCCAGCGTGTCACGGGCGAGGGGCATATCGTCTGCGGGCACTGCCGCAACTGCCGTACCGGCAAGGGGCATTGCTGTGAAAACGTGCGGGGCGTCGGCGTCAACCGCGACGGCGCTTTTGCCGAATACCTCTGCATTCCCGCTTATAACGTAATCCCTGTGGCGGACGACCTGCCCGATGATCTGGTGTCCTTCTTTGACGCCTTCGGCAACGCCACACACACCGCCCTCACATGGGATATGGTGGCTGAAAACGTGCTTATCACCGGCGCAGGGCCTATCGGCATTATGGCGGCCGCCATTGCCAAATACGCCGGCGCCCGCACAGTCACTATCACCGATGTCAACGATTACCGCCTCGCTCTCGCCAAGAAGATGGGCGCCACCCACCCTGTCAACGTCGCCAAGGAAAAGCTTGAGGATGTTATGAAGGAAATCGGCGCCGAATCGGGCTTTGACGTGGGGCTTGAAATGTCCGGCTCAGGCGCGGCGCTCAACCAGCTGCTGAAGGCCATGCGCTTCGGCGGCAAGGTTTCCCTTCTGGGCATCGCCGGCCCCGGCACTGTCATCGACTGGAACGACATTATCTTCAAGTGCCTGACCGTGCAGGGCATTTACGGTCGCAAAATGTTTGAAACCTGGTACAAGATGATGGGCATGGTGCAGGGCGGCCTCGATTTGACCCCCATGGTCACCCACCGCTTCCACTACACCGAGTTTGAAAAGGGCTTTGCCGCCATGATGTCAGGCGAATCGGGCAAGGTCGTGCTGGACTGGACCGAGAAGAAATAAACGGGAGGACAAAATATATGAACACAAGAGAGGCACTTGCCTTTTACGCCAAGGAGCTGCAGGGCATCAAGGATGCCGGCACCTTTAAGGATGAGCGCATCATAACCACCGAGCAGGCCAGCCGCATCAACACCACCCGTGCAAGCGGGCTGCTGAACATGTGCGCCAACAACTATCTGGGTCTGTCCAACAACGACGAAATCATTGAGGCCGCCAAGGCCTCCTATGACCAGTGGGGCTTCGGTCTGTCCTCCGTCCGCTTTATCTGCGGCACACAGAGCATCCATAAGGAGCTGGAGGCAACCATCTCCAAGTTCCTGGGCACAGAGGATACCATCCTGTACTCCTCCTGCTTTGATGCCAACGGCGGCCTGTTTGAGACCCTTTTGGGTCCCGATGACGCCATTATTTCAGACGAGCTGAACCACGCCTCTATCATAGACGGCGTCCGCCTTTGCAAGGCCAAAAGATTCCGCTACAAGAACAATAACATGGACGACCTGAAGGCCAGGCTTGAGGAAGCCAAGGACTGCCGCATCAAGCTGATTGCAACCGACGGCGTTTTCTCCATGGACGGCTTTATCGCCAATCTCAAGGGCATATGCGACCTCGCCGATGAATACGGCGCCCTTGTTATGGTTGACGACAGCCACGCCACCGGCTTTATGGGCGACACCGGCCGCGGCACCCCCGAGTTCTGCGGCGTGCAGGGCAGGGTTGATATTATCACCTCCACCTTGGGCAAGGCCTGCGGCGGCGCAAGCGGCGGCTACACCTCCGGCCGCAAGGAGATCGTCGACCTGCTGAGGCAGCGCTCCCGCCCCTATCTCTTCTCCAACACGCTGGCCCCGGCAATCTGCGCCGCTTCATTAAAGGTGCTTGAGATGCTGATGGCC
>JAVBSJ010000142.1:0-2643 GCA_031547105.1 Oscillospiraceae bacterium | reverse complement strand
GGCGTTTTCCGCGCTAATAGGCTGCGAAAGCCTGATTATCTTGTTGCGCACGCTGTTGTCAGACAGCAGCACCAGCGCGTAGCTTTGACCGGAACCGTCCATAGGAATCAGCTCAACCTTGCGGATATGCTCCCCAAAGTCCTTTTCGGCCACAGCAATGGCTGTGTGGTTGGTAAGACGGGATACCGCCCGGGATGCCGCCAGCATAATGCTGTCAATCTCGTTCATGCGGCGCTGCATTTCCTGGCGCATTTGCGCAAGCTCCATAGCAGCTATGCGGTAGCGGTCCATAAGCTCATTGACATACAAACGGTACGCCATGGCTGACGGAACCCTGCCGGAGGAAATATGCTGCTTTTCCAAAAAACCCATTTCCTCAAGCTCACTCATCTCGTTGCGGATGGTGGCCGATGAAAGAGGCTTTTCAAAGCTGCCCATAAGGGTCTTGGAGCCGACAGGCTCAGCAAGATCGATGTACTGCTCGATGATCGCTTTCAAAATCATCTGTTTTCTTTCCGGCAGCATTTCCTCACCTCTTCCTCTTTCTTGTTAGCACTCTAGCTTCCCGAGTGCTAAGATTATAGTACCACATTTTTGAGCCTTGTCAATAGGATATACAGAAAAGTTGTGAATTTTTTGGTAACATTGTACATTTATGCGATTTGCATTAGCACCCGGATAATGGTAAACTGATTTTGGCAGATACTGCATTTTGAGGCAACCATACATACAAATATAAGCTATAAGGAGCCGTTATGATTACACTTGAGGACGTCCGCAGCAACCCGGAGATACAATTATATATAGAAATGTCCAATAACGTACTGGGAGAAATAAAATACACCGAGCATGGGCTGGCTCACGCAACTGTCACCTCCAGAGCGGCGGCCAACATTCTCAGCGATCTGGATTTTGAGCCCCATACGGTGGAGCTGGCCGCCATCGCGGGCTATATGCACGACATCGGCAACTGCATAAACCGTCACGACCATGCCCAGACGGGGGCGGTTATGGCTTTCACCCTGCTGAGCAAAATGGGGATGGAGCAAAAGGACATCGCCACCGTCATCACCGCAATCGGCAACCATGATGAGGGTACCGGTGACCCCGTATCGCCTATTTCCGCGGCGCTTATTTTGGCCGATAAGAGCGACGTCCGCCGCTCCCGTGTGCGGGACAGGGTGGATATTGGCCTGGATATACACGACAGGGTCAATTTTGCCGTTACCGAGTCGAGCCTGGAGGTTCTGAAGGAGAACCGCGCCGTTATCCTTTCTTTGACTATCGACACCGATATATCGGCGGTAATGGATTACTTTGAAATATTTCTCTCCCGCATGCTGCTTTGCCGCAAGGCGGCGGAATATCTGGGACTGCAATTTGCCCTTCACATCAATAAAACGAGGCTGCTTTAATGAAAACCGACAGACTTTTTGATTTTGACCCTTATCTTGAAAGCTGCGATGCCGCCGTGCTTTCCTGCCGCAAGGCAGCTGACCGCTATGCCGTAATTTTGGACAGGACGGTTTTCTTCCCGGCAGGCGGGGGGCAGCTTTCCGATGACGGCGACATAAACGGTCTGCCGGTGTTAGAGGTTTATGAGGAAAATGGTGAGCTTCTCCACTTTCTCCCCTCTCCTCTGGAGGAGGGGGCAAGGGTCTCCTGCCGCATCGAAATATCCGGCAGACTTAGTCGTATGCGCCTCCATTCGGGGCAGCATATCCTTTCTGCCGTAATATCCCAATGCTTCGGCAATGATACGCTGATCTCCCGCATGGAGAAGGAAAGCTCCCACATAGACCTTCCCCGCCATATGACGGCACAGGAAGTTTTGGAGGCCGAAAAACAGGCCAATGATATTATCAGGCAAAACCTAACCATCTCCTGCGGTTATTATACCCCGGAGGAAGCGCTAAAGCAGTCCGTCCGAGGCAAGATAACCCCCCATGACATGATCCGCCTTGTAAATATTGACGGGTTTGATACAAATGCCTGCGGCGGCACCCACTGCCGAAGCACTGCCGAAATCGGTCAGGTTTTAATAACCGGCGCGCGGGAGGTGCGTGGTGTTTTCCGCATATATTTTGTTGCAGGCGAGGAGGCCGAAAGGGAGCTTTACAGCCGCGCCCTCAACCTTTTGGACATGCAGGAGCTGTTTTCCGTTTTTTCTCAGGACGAGCTTAAGCGCGAGATATTTGCCTGCAAGGAGAGGCGGGATTATTTGGAGGAAGCTGCCCGGGACCTTCGCGCCCGGCTGGTTGCAGCAGACGGGGCGCGAATCTCCGCACAACTAGCCTTCTCCCCTTTCCTGTTTGAGTTCCAGCCGGAGGGCGATATAAAACATCTGAAAAATGTCTGCGATGTTGTTTTGAAGGAGAAGGGCGGCTGCCTGCTCTTTGCCACGCAAAATGGGGACACCCTTTCCCTGCTGTTTGCACGCAGCAAGGGCGACGGGCCAAATCTTGGTGCATACATAAAGGAGCTGGCGGCAAAGCACGCCGGTAAGGGCGGCGGCAGCCCTGTTCTTGCCCAAGGGGCTGTCCCCTTTACTCAGGCGGCGTTAGATGATAGTATAATGGCAGCGGAAGCTAGAAAGAGCCTTGTGGCTGAAGCACAATCAAGGGGTAAACTGACATGTCGTTG
>JAVBSJ010000039.1:0-10586 GCA_031547105.1 Oscillospiraceae bacterium | reverse complement strand
TTATTTTTACAGAATCGGTCATTAGGGCGAGTATTGCGCCATCCTCTCCCCGCTCCAGGCGAATCAGGTTTTCGTATATCTGCCCTTGCTGCCCAATTTCCTCCGATACGGCTTCATTGATGGCATGTGTCGCCAGATAATTGGCGCGTCCCTTTGCGTATATCAGCACTATGGGTCTAAGCTTAAGCTCTATCGCCGCAAAGGCTATAATGGCGATCATGCTTAATACCACCAGCCAAACTGCCACAGTGTTTACCCTATTTCGGAAATATATCGCGGCTTTTGAAGGCCTTTTTCTTCTTGACATATTTAATCACCACCTTCCCCAGTCTATTCGATTAAGGGAAAATTGTGATTTACACAAGAAAATGCGCCCTTAACGTATACGTTAAGGGCGCTTGGCTTAAAAGATTATTCCTCCACAGGAGCTTCAGGGGCTTCCTCTTCGGAAGCGGCGTCAGCCATAGCTGCCGGGTCAAGCAAAGCCTTGATAGAAAGGGAAATCTTCTTCTTATCTGTATCGATGTCGGTAATAAGGACATCGACCTTCTGATCAAGCTTAAGTGCCTCTTCCGGCTTGCCTATGCGGCGGGAATCGGTGATCTGTGAGATATGAATCAAGCCGTCAACACCGGGCATAACCTCGGCAAATGCGCCAAAGGGCATGAACTTGACGATCTTGACATTGACAACGTCACCCTTTTTGTAGGTTTGGACAAACTTTGTCCAGGGGTTTTCGGCTGCAAGACGGTAGCCGAGAGAGATTTTCCTCTTTTCGGGGTCAAGGGCAAGAACGTATACGTTGACCTGCTGGCCGATCTGCAGAACATCAGAAGGATGCTTGACCCTGTTCCAGGCAAGCTCGGAGATGTGAACCATGCCATCTACGCCGCCAATGTCAACAAAAGCGCCATAAGTGGTGAAGGACTTGACAATGCCGGCAAACTTGTCGCCTACAGCAATTGTCTCCCAAACCTTTGCGGAGCTTTCACGCCTTGAATCGGCCTGCAAAGCCTTGATGGAGCCGACGACCCTGCGGCGCTGGCGATTTGTCTCGGTAATGCGGATCTTATGGGTGGTCTTCATCAGGGAATCAAAGGACGCTTCCCTGGGAAGGCCTGTCTGGCTTGCGGGGATAAAAACGCGTACGCCCAGTACAGAGGCGATCACGCCGCCCTTGTTCTGATCGATAATGACGCCCTCAAGGGCTTCCTTGCTTTCGGCGGCAGCTTCAAGCTTCTCCCAGTTTTTCACAGCATCAAGGCGTCTCTTTGAAAGCATTATAAGCCCTTCAACATCGTTGACGCGCATTACATATGCCTCGATCTCGTCACCGACCTTGATATTGGCAGCAATATCAAAGTTGGGATCGTCGGAAAGCTCAGCTAACGTGATATAGCCGGCCTGCTTAACGCCCAAATCAACATGGATATCATTGTTGTTGATCTGCGTGATAATTCCCGAGACCTTTTCTCCTGTATGTAAAGTTTTAAGGGACTGCTCCAACAATTCTTCGAAGCTTTCTGCATTGGGGTTGTTTGTAACATCAGACATCTTACTATTTACCTCCTTTATTATCGAATCGGGCGTAGAAGCGCTAGCAGTTATAAAGAGTTTTTTGCAGCCGGCAAAGTCATTCCTGTCAAGCTGACCGGCATCCTCAACAAACACTGCTCTGGCGTTGAGACCCAGGCACAATTGGTATAAACTCTTAGAATTACTGCTTTGCTTATCACCGATGACGATAACACCGTCCGATTCAAGCGCCCCCTCTACGGCTTCACTTTGCCGCATTTGGGTAGCTTTACATATTGTATCAAAAAAATGTACATCATTACAAGTGGTTTTTATTTTTTTTACAATATCATCATAATTTTTCACACTAAAAGTCGTCTGGCAAACGACAGAAAGCGGCAAAGAAGAATAATTATCCATAAACCGGCATATTTCTTCCTCTGTTTGCACAGCTGCGCAGGCACCTGCGCGGGAAGCAATCCCCCGCACCTCCGGGTGCGCGGCATCACCAACGATAAGCACCTTACGGCCCTTTGACACTTCCTCCTCCACAATACGGTGGATCTTGGACACAAAGGGGCAGGTGGCGTCAATAACGGTGCAGCCCTGCCCGGATATTGCAGCGGCTTCCTCCTGTGTGACACCGTGGGCGCGCAGAATAACGGTATCGCCTTTTTGAGGCAGTACGCCCTCCGGAAGCGTGTATATATTTTTTTCCTCAAGTGCCTTTATCATATGGGCATTGTGGATGAGCGGGCCAAAAGTATAAACCTTTCTCCCGCTTTGCTTTGCAGCGGCGGCTTCGGCCATTTCCACTGCCCTGCGGACGCCAAAGCAAAAGCCCGCTGTTTTTGCCAGAGTTACCTTCATTTCACAGCCTCTTTGCCCAATGCCCAAATTTTATCCATAATTTCATTGGTTATGCGTTCATAATCCTTAGATTCCGGTTTTTCTCCGGCTATCTGCGGATAAAAAGCGTCGCCAAAGGTCAAGGTGCAGCCACGAAAGGCCTTTCGCCCCGGTGTGATATAGACAGGGATAATAGGTGTTCCGCTTTTGACAGCCAGCATTGCGCTGCCGGTTTTAGGCTCCGACACCTTATTCCCCTTAACTCTTGTGCCCTCAGGGAAGATAATAAGCTTTTTCCCCTCTCTGAGTATTTTCAGAGAGTATTTTATTGCCTGCAGGTCATTGGCGCCGCGGGAGACGGGGTATGCGCCGAAGCGGCTCAATAGCCAGCCGAGAAGCGGTATGTCAAAAAGTTCTTTTTTGGAAATAACCCCATACTGCAGCTTATCGCCCAAGGCGAGAATAACCAGGCCGGAATCTATGTTCGCGGTATGGTTTCCGCAAATCAAGGCGCCGCCCGGCACAATTTTCTCCTTATTGACAAACCTAAAGCGGTATATAGGCCAAAGGCAAATATACACCAGCCAATAGCAGAACTTAAACATTTTTCATCCGCTCCAGTATCGTGTTATGAATCAGCTCAATCGACTGGGGAAGCGTGTTCCCTGTTGTATCCAGAATTATTGAGTCCTCAGCCGGCTTAAGAGGCGCCACCGCTCTTGTGGAATCGTTTTTGTCTCTGGTGCGTATATTTTCAAGCACACTGTCGTAAACGACCTGCTCCCCTCTTGCCAAGAGCTCCTCATAGCGACGCTGAGCCCTGTCAAGGTCAAGGGCAGTCAAATATATTTTTATCTGTGCGTCGGGCAGGACAACAGTGCCGATGTCGCGCCCATCCATAATGACGTTATTTTTATCCGCCAGTGACCGCTGCAAAGACAGCAGAAAGGCTCTCGCCTCAGGCAAGGCGGAAATAGCCGATGCGTATTTTGAGGCGTCCTCTGTTCTAATGAAATCGGATATATCTTCGCCGTTGAGGAAAATGCGCTGCGCCCCGTCAATAAAACGGATGTCTATTTCAATATCGGATAGCAGCGGCACAGCTTTATGGATCTCCTCAAGGGGGATGCCCGCCTTGAGCGCATGAAAACCAAGCGCACGGTACATAGCGCCGGTATCGACATAAACAAAGCCCAGCTTGTCCGCCACTATGCGGGCGATGGTGCTTTTCCCGGCCCCGGAAGGGCCGTCTATTGCAATACTAATATTCTCCATCAAATCAGTTCCCTTTCTATACATCCCCGCGCCGCCTTTACCCCTGTCGACCATGCAATTTGCAAATTAAAGCCGCCGGTATAAGCGTCCACGTCCATGACCTCCCCGGCAAAAAACAGGCCGCTTATCAATTTGGAAGCCATGTTTTTGGGGTCGATTTCTTTTGTGGATATACCTCCGGCCGTTATTATGGCATCATTGTAGCTCCCTGCCCCGGTTATCCTGAAGGTGAAGGCCTTAAGCAGCGCACACAGGCACTGCCGCTCAGCCTTGGTGATGACATTGACCTTTTTGTCGGGCGGTATGTCGCTCAGCTCCACAATAACAGGAATCAGCTTTGACGGGAGCAGTCCTCCGAGCGCATTGGAAAAATCCCGGTTAAGGTTTTCGGAAAAATCCCTGATAAGCCGTCCGTCCAGTGTGGCAGGATCAAGGGCGGGCTTAAGGTCGATAGACACTTCACAGGGAAATAAACCGTCTCGCGCCACATGGGCTGAGGCGCTTAAAATCACAGGCCCCGAAAGGCCGTTTGCAGTAAATATCATTTCTCCAAAATCATTATACAGCGGCTTTCCGTTTCGGGAAAGAGTAATTGCAACGTTTTTAAGGGACAAACCCTCCAGCCGTTTGGGCAGAGTGCCTTCCGCAACCAAGGGAACCAGTGAGGGACGGGTTTTGGCAACAGTATGCCCCAGTTCAGACGCCATTTTATATCCATCCCCGTCTGAGCCGGTTTTGGGGTATGACAGGCCGCCGGTGGCAACTATAACACTGCGGCAGTCATATCTTCCCTTTTGCCCCTGCACCCCGGAAACTGCGCCGTTTTCTGTGATGATATGCATAGCGCGGTCGCATATAACCGGCACCTTCGCCTGTCTAAGCGCGCGTTCAAAGGCTTCCGTAATATCCTTTGCCCTGTCCGACTGGGGAAAAACACGTCTGCCTCTTTCTGTTTTCAAGGGCACGCCCAGCTCCTCAAAGAAAGCCATAGCGTCGTAGGAGGAAAACTCAGAAAAGGCGCTGTGTAAAAAGCACCCGTTGCCCGGAACGTTTTTAATCAGCGCCTGAACATCGCTGTCGTTTGTCAGGTTGCACCTGCCCTTGCCGGTGAGGTTGAGCTTGATGCCCGGGCGGCTGTTGCGCTCAATAATTTGAACAGAAACCCCCTCTTTGGCAAGGGTTAGGGCGGCCATCATGCCGGCCGCCCCGGCACCTATCACAATAACGCTCATCAAATATCCTGTGAGAAGCTGAGTGCCTCATCGGCCAGACGGAGCTTCTTTTGTGCCCTTTCGTCGTTTTTTGCAAGCAAGCATACGATTGCCCCGCAGAGTGAAATAAGAGGCGCAAGCGTGCCGTTTATACCATAGTCCCCATATTCGGAAACGATATTTATGTCGGCATTGGCTGCCATTTGTGACTGCGCCCCCTCGCTTATGGTGGCGACGCAGGCCTCTCTGTGCTTGGCGTATGATACAAGCTTTTTAGTGGTATCGGAATGCAGAGGAAAGCTTATGATAAGCAGCAGATCGCCTGAATCAATTTCCGACATGGCGGAAAGGGGCTCCTCACCGCACATGTTCAAATTGCAGACATTCTGCAGAAGTATCCGAAGATAATGGGTCAGATACATTGATGCGCAGGAGGCGTACCCCTGTCCGTAAATATATATCTTTGAGCTGAAGGTAAGCCTTGTGCAAAGATTCTTCAGCGCATCAAGGGAGTTAAGCTCCACATTCTTTTTTATATTCAGCGAATCGGTGGCGGCAACGCCGTCAAATACATCGTCATCATTTTGCCCGTCCGACATGAGGGCAAAGCGCGACAAGGTCGACAGGCGGTATTTAAGCTCGGTTTGCAGCGCGCTTTGAAAGTCGGAATACCCCTCATAGCCCAAAGCCGTTGTGAAACGAATAACTGTCGACTGGCTGACCCCCGACACCGCAGAAAGCTCAAACGAAGTCATAAACGCAGCTTTATCACAGTGCTCTGTGACAAAAGACGCAAGCAGCCGCTGCCCCTTGGTAAATCCGGCGTAATTCTCCGAAATAGCTTCATTAATGCGCTTCATTTTATCCCCGCCTTCTATAAAGATTTCAGGTACCCAATTTCTTCATTAGTCAAATGGCGATATGTGCCGCTTTTCAGGTCGGCCAGATTAAGCTTGCCTATAGCCACCCTCTTAAGCGAGCTTACCGTAAAGCCGCAGCTTGTACACATTCTGCGTATCTGGCGGTTCTTGCCCTCCCTGATGCTTATAGTCATGATGCATCCGTCTTCAAGATCGGTTATGCGGCGGCATTTTGCCGGCTGCAGACGCAGCCCGTCAATAGTAAGGGGCTTTGAAAGGGTTACCTCCGGCGGAACAGCCGGTTTTTTCCCGTCATACGCCAGCTTGAGCAAATAAGTCTTGTACACCTCGTGGGAAGGATGTGTGAGCTTTTGTGTGAGCTCACCATCGCTGGTCATAAGCAGCAGCCCCTCTGAATGCATATCCAGCCTGCCTATGGGATATACCCTTTGCGGAATATCGCCGACCAAATCAAGCACAGTCTTCCGACCACCCTCGTCCGAAAGGGTGGTCACATATCCCCGGGGCTTATTAAGCATGATATAGACATGCTCCTGGGTGCTCTTTTCAAGCGGAAGCCCGTTCAGAGTTATTTCATCAGTTTCAAAATCGGCGCTTTCGCCCAGCCGCGCTGTAATGCCATTTACCTTTACAGCGCCGCTTAATATGTATGTCTCTGCTGCCCGGCGTGAACATATTCCACGCTCGGAAAGGATTTTTTGCAGTCTCTGCCTCAATGGATCACTTCCAAAAAATATTCTTTATATATTCCCACAGGGATTCAAATACACCTTTTTCCTCCGGCTGCTCTTCTACGCTGTCGCTGAAGAAAACCTCGGTTTCAAACAATATCCTGCCATACAAGGAGACCTGCAGCGCGCCGTATCGCTCTCCGGCGACAACAGGGGCATAGCAAAACCGTGGGCCAAGCAGCTCTATTTTAACTGCCTCCCGTTCCTCCGCACTGAGGCTGAAGGAGAAGCCTTCATTTACATAAAGCTCCGAGCTGCTGCTTAATCCCGACACAATATGGGCGGTACCCGCATTGCCCGGTGTGACAAGCTGGGTCATTTCAAAACGGTCAAAGCCGTAATCAAGCATTGCCGTATGGTCATCCCAGTCATCGGGCGCCGACAGCGTCACGGCGATAAGCGTACGCCCTTCCCTTTCGGCGGCGGAAACCAGGCACCTGCCGGATTTTTTTGTAAAGCCTGTCTTTACTCCCAAAGCACCGTCATATAGCCACAAAAGCTTGTTGTGGTTTGACATGTACCGCTTGCCAAAGGTAATGCTGCCGGTGGAAACAATCTCTCTGAATACAGGGTTCTCCAGCGCATACCCCGCCATAACCGCCATATCCCTGGCGCTGGAATAATGCCCGTCGCCATCCAGTCCGGAGGGGTTTTCAAAGCCGGTGTTAGAAAGCCCCATCTGCATGGTGCGGGTATTCATCATGGCGACAAAGTCGGCCTGCTTGCCGCTCAGCATCCCTGCAAGGGCGGTTGCGGCGTCATTGCCGCTCATAAGCATCAGGCCGTAAATAAGCTCCCTGACCGTCACCACCTCACCCGACTTAAGGTACATGGAGGAGCCTTCAATCCCCGCCCACTCGGGCTTGATTTTGACCTCGGTATCACTGCCGTACAGCTCAATAGCCAGCAGGCCGGTCATGATTTTAGTAGTGCTGGCCATCGGCAGCCTTTGGTCTGCGTTATATCCGTAAATAAGCTGACCGCTTAGCGGGTCATACAGCGCCGCGCCCTTTGCCGATGTGGAAAGGGCTGCGGCACTTCCAGTAACAAAACACCAAACAAGTACAAAACAAACAAGCTTTTTCATAAACACTCACCCCAAAGAAATAATACTCGGAGGAGAGTGAAAATATGAGGTTAAAAAGCTGTGTCTGTGCTTTGGGGCTTTTTAAACTTGTCAATAATGCCGGGTACCATGTCGATGACCTTGTCAACAGCCGTATTGGTAGGCGAGTCAATATAAATCATGCGCACATTGCTTTCCGTTACCACGATAAAGGCTATAGGAAGGATGGAAACCCCCGCACCGGAGCCTGCCGAAAAAGCCTTTTTGGCTTCTTCCTGGTCGTGTCCGCCGGAAACAAAGCCAAAGCTGACCTTGGAAACAGGAATAAGCGTAGTACCGTCAATTGTTGTGATTGGCTGCCCGATAACCGTGTTTACGTCCACCAGCTCCTTGATTTTAGCCATGGTTTTTTCCATTGCATCGTTAAGATTACTCATGCTGCACCGCCTTATTATCAATTAATTTCTTAAATGCCCTATAAATTATTATTCCCGCTATCAGGAGCCTTAGCAATATAGCGTTTACTTCCAGCTTAACAAACAGGCTTTCCTGCCCTTCAAAGGAGGCGTTAATATCAATTTCCTTGCGCCTGATGTGGAAGCATTCCTCCAGCGGAGGCAGCAGTGTCGATACCGCCGCCCATGCGCCACCGTAGGCAAGGGCGGTGTTTGCCGCATCCTCAAGCCCTATGACCGCCCGCAGCTCAAATATGGGCATCCATATGCCGTTCAGCACCCTTTTGGCCGAATCTAAGGCAAAGCGCAGGTATTTGGAAATATCCTCAACTGACAGCTTGCCCTTAAAGCTGTCTAAAACGGAGGGCTTCCCCTTTTTGCTTTTTTTATCAGCAGAAGCGCTTTTCTTGCTTTCGGGAGAAGCAGGAGGTTTTTCGGCGCGCTGTGTTTCCGATGTATCCTTCGCCGCCCCGGGGGCTTTAGCGGGGGCGCCGCCTTTATCCTCTTTTGGCGCCTTTGCTTTTTTTATCTTCTTTGGCCTTGGCGGATAGAGCTTAAACCTAATGCCAAAAACGCGCACAAAGGCCGAGGGGTTTCCGTTATCGTAAATCAATATGGCGCCCACAGGCACAATAAGAAACACAAGCACTATGCCCAGCAGACCCAGTATACCAAAAAGAAGCCATTTCAAAAGCTATCGCCCCTACTCCTCAGCTGTGATTTCCAATGTGAGCTGATTTTCATTCATCGGGTCTGCAAAGCCTGCTATCAGCGGAAGCTGCTCCAGTGAGGTCAGCCCAAAGGAGCGGAGAAAGCTGTCAGTCGTTCGGTACAAAATGGGCCTGCCGGGAACATCCAGCTTGCCGCACTCCTCAATTATGCCCTTATCGGCAAGAGAATTAACCGTATAGGTGCTGTCAACTCCGCGCACCTGCTCAATTGCGGCTTTGGTGGTGGGCTGCTTGTATGCAATTATGGCAAGCACCTCAAGTGAGGCCTGAGATAGGGACTGAGCCCGTCTTGTCTCAAGCGCCGCGCGGATATAATCGGAATAATCCGCACGTGAGCACATCTGATAGCTGTCATTAAGCTTTATTATACGTATTCCGCGGCGCTCGTAGTCATAAAAATCGGACAGCTTTGAAACTAAATCCTCCAAAACGTCCTCTCCGATGCCCAGCACGGCGCACAGCTTTCCGGCAGAAACCGGGTCACCCGACGCAAAAAGCACCGCCTCAAGGGCGTATTCAAGCTCCTTATAGTTCATTGTCTTCCCCAGTCAGCGACAGCGTGTAGCCGCCTGCCGAATCTTCAATCACAAGTTTTTTGGTTTTGGAAAGCTCCAGCACGGCCAGAAATAATGCAACTATTTCAGTGCGGCTTTGGCATTCAAGCACAATCGCCGTAAAGTCCAGCAGGGCATTTTTGCGGAACAGCCGCAGTATGTAGTTGACTTTTTCGCCAACTGTCACCGTTTCTCTGCCGACTATACCGGAGAAAGCTGTTGCAGGCGGCGGAAGACGCATATTGGATCTTTCCAGTATATCCCTTATGGCAGCCTCCAACTGGTCGGCCGTGTGGCTGTAAAGCTGATGCTTGTCCCTGACAAGAGGCTCCTGATTGCGGATAAAGAGATCCTTGCCTATTTCAAAACGGTTGGAAAGAACTCCCCCCGCCTCCTTGAACTGCTGATACTCAATAAGGCTCTGCACAAGCGCTTCCCTTGGATCCTCCTGCCCTTCCTCTTCATAAACAGGCAGCAGCATTTTTGACTTTATATAGACCAAATGGGCGGCCATCGTTATAAACTCACCTGTGACTTCAATGTCCATATCCCGCATTGTGTCAAGATATGCCAGATACTGCTCCAAAATAGCTGCAACGGGAATGTCGATTATATCGATTTTATTTTTGGAGAGCAGATGCAGCAGCAGGTCAAGGGGCCCGTCAAAGGCATCCAAATGAAAGGTGACCTGTGCCATTACAAAACCCCGACAAGCCGGCACAAGCCCAGGGCGGCGTCAAAGCAGGCATTGAGAATAGCCATTTGCCCTCTGGCCACAACGCCGTTCATAAAACCCATATAAAGCAGCATCATTAAGGCAAGCCTGATATACCCCTCGTACTGATAAAACCGGTCGACAAGGCTGTCAGGTAGAAAGAGAAACATGACCTTTGACCCGTCCAGAGGGGGCACAGGGATAAGGTTAAAGACCCCCAGCCCTGCGTTGACAATGGCAAGAAGCTGGAAAAAATCTGCTACCGAGGTCATTATGGCGCTTTTAGCGGTTACCGCCATGATGACATATATGACCATCGACACAAGCGCAAGCAGAAAATTGCTCAGTGGGCCGGCAAAAGCCGTAAGTGCCATGCCCAGCTTTGGGTTCTTAAAGTTATTTGGGTTGACCGGCACCGGCTTTGCCCAGCCAAACTTAAAGATAATCATGCAAAGCAGACCCGCAGGGTCGATATGGGATATGGGGTTAAGGGTGAGCCGCCCCATGTCCTTTGCCGTGTTATCACCTAAAAGATAGGCGGCAAAGCCGTGGCTCATCTCATGAAAGGTAAGGGCTATAAGAACCGCCGGAATAGTAATAAGC
>JAVBSJ010000038.1:0-8510 GCA_031547105.1 Oscillospiraceae bacterium | reverse complement strand
GGTCGCCACTGATAATAAGGATATATAGGGTCGCCAGAATGCCGTTTACACCCATGTTGATCAGCGTGGCGCCTATTCCGTCCAGATTGGTGAAATCCTGGGAGGATACGCCGGGACGCCTCAGAAGGGTCATAAAGTTTTGCACCGCCTGCCGCCCCCCTGTCCTTAAGCCCCCGGCAATAAGAACCGCACAGAAGGCAAACAGTACAAGCGCCGAAAACAGGTTATTACCGGTTGACCATACAGTTGTGGGATTAAAGGCATAGCCGTAGGATTTGAGAATAGGGACAACAACAAGGCATATCAGCCCCAGCGAAAAACCGCTGGTGTACAGCGTCATATCGTTGAGCAGGTAGGCGGCATAGGGGCCGATCATGGGGATGGTAAAGCCCACAAGCACACCGCAGAAGGCCGCCAGCAGCATATTGCCGGGGGTCAGGCTGCCGTTATAGAAAAACAGCCTGCTGATAAGGGGGGACAGGGCGGTGGAAAAAAGGCTGAGCAAAAGGAACTTTGAGAAGGGCTCCTTTGACACCCTTGAATAAAGCCATGTGCCAAGGAAGAAAAACCACATGTTGAAAACGTTCTTGCCGAAAAAGGAGAAGCCGCTCATAAGCCCTATGGTAAGTATTCCCGAGCCGTTCAGCGGTATTTTGTTTATGTACATGATGGCGATGGAAACAAGGGTGACAATACCCACATTGGCAAGGGCGGCGCCAAAGCCCGCAAGGGCAAAGTAGTCGGTGATAAGCAGGTCGTCTGCAAAGAAAATCTTAGAAAAGCCGGAGGCTATTTCCGCAGGGCTGCTGACCAAAAGGGCAAGCAGAATAAAGGTAAAGCCATAAAGAAAAGCAAACTTGTACTGTTTTTTCAAGGCGTCTGTCATGGGCAGGCTCCATTCTTCTATTGGTTTGAAGATTTTTCATTTATGGCCATTGCGCGGTAAAGGGCGGCATAGTGCCCGCCGTGCCTGATAAGCTCCCTATGGGTGCCGCTTTCAATAATTTTTCCGTCCTCGACGACGAGAATCAGGTCGGCCTGGCGTACGGTGGAAAGCCGGTGGGCAATCAGGAAAGAGGTGCGGCCCGAAAGGATGTGGGAAATGGCGTTTTGTATCAGCAGCTCGGTCTCGGTGTCGATGGAGGAGGTGGCCTCATCCAGCACGAATATGGGCGGGTCGGAAAGCACGGCGCGGGCAAAGGAGATAAGCTGCTTCTCGCCTGTGGAAAGGCGGTCGCCCCCTTCACCGACGTCGGTTTGATAGCCCTTTTCCAGCTTATCTATTACGGTGTCGGCCGACACAAGCTGTGCGGCGCGGCGCACATCCTCTTCAGTGGCCTCCAGCCGTCCGTACTTTATATTATCCATCACCGTGCCGGAAAAAAGGTGAGGGTTTTGCAGAACATAGCCCAGCGAGGAGTGCAGCCACAGCTGTGAACGCTCCCGGTAATCGACCCCGTCAATGAGTATCTGGCCTTCTGTAGGCTCATAGAAGCGGCAGGCCAGGTTGACAAGGGTGCTTTTGCCCGCCCCTGTTTCGCCCACGATGGCAACGTTGGTACCGGCGGGGATTTTCAGGGAGAAATCCTCCAGGATATTCTCATCCCCGTCGGGGTATTTGAACCAGACGTTGCGGAACTCGATGTCCCCTTTAATAGGCTCCCAGTTTTCGGTTTTAGGGGTAAAGCTGTCTCCGTATTTTTCGGTAACGGCAGGGCTGTCGGTTATGGTGCAGTCCTCCTCAATAAGGCCGACAACGCGCTCAATGTTGACCTGGGCGGCCACCGATTCGGCAAAGACCCTTGCCATTTGCTGTATAGGGTCCAAAAGCACCAGGGCGTAGGAGAAAAACAGGGACATGGTTCCGAAGTCTATCGCGTTGTCCATGACCATGTATCCGCCGCGGCTAAGCACAAGGGCCAGCGCTGTGGTGGAAAAAACGCCCACAAGGGGCAGGAACATGGCGTTCAGCCTTTGAGCCCGCATTGAATGCCTGTACATATCCTTAGTCAGTACGCTGAACTCCTGGGACAACAGATCTTCAATAACAAGGGACTTTGTTGTTTTTGCCCCCGTGATGCCCTCGTTGTAAGCCCCTGTGACCTTTGCGTTGGCTGTGCGGGCGTCTCTGTTTGCCGCGATAATTTTACCCTGCATGTAAAAAGTGATGAGAATAACGGGGAAAATCATGGCAAGCACCAGCAGCGCCAGGGTGGCATTTACCCGGAACATGCTGAAAAAGGCGCCGAAGACATAGGCAATGCCCCAGAAAATATCTATAAAGCCCCAGGAAATCAGGGAGGCGATACGGTTTGTGTCACTCATAACCCTTGCCAGAATATAGCCCACCGGCGTTGTACTAAAGTAGGACAGTGGCAGCTTTTGCAGGTGGACAAAGGTCGCCCGCTTGAGGGCGCAGCCCAGGCGCATTTCCAGAACCATGCACAGGCGTGAAAACAGGATAGTGCAGGCACAGGAAAGGAGTACAGCACCCAGATAAAGGGCGGTATATTGCCACAGTCCTTCAATCGAACCGGCCTCAACAAAGTTTTTAATTGCGTAGCTGAGGAAGAGAGGCATTATGACGGCGATGCCGGCCTCGGCAAACTGAAAAAAGACATTGACCGCCATTATGCCGTAATAGGGCTTAAAGAAGGGCAGCAGCTTTTTCCATACCTTCAGATCAAGCCGCTGGGGCATGGCCTGGGTTTCATCCATTGTGCTCCACCTCCCCGTCAAAATCGCTTCCGGCGTCCGACTGCATTTTATAAATATGGCTGTAGACGCCGTTTTTGGCTACCAGCTCTTCGTGGGTGCCAAGCTCCGCAACTTCTCCGTCCTCCAGAACAAGGATATTGTCGCAGCTCATCAGTGTGTTTATTCGGTGAGATATGAGTATGACCGTCGCTCCGGATATATCCCGGGCAAGACCCTCCCTTATGCGGGCGTCTGTCTGAAGATCGACCGCCGAGAGGGAATCGTCAAAAATCATTATAGGAGCCCCGCTCATCAAGGCGCGGGCGATGGCGACCCTTTGCTTCTGCCCCCCCGACAGGGTGACACCGCGCTCACCCACAACGGTGTCGTAGGCCTTGGAGAAGGACATAATGCTCTCGTCAATGTCGGCTGTGGAGGCGTTGCGGCGTATGTCATGCACGGGTCTTTCAGGCCGTGAAATGGCGATATTTTCGCCGATGGTTTTGGAAAACAGGAAGGGCTCCTGCATGACCATGCCTATATTTTTGCGCAAATGCTCCCGCTTTATAGTTCTAATGTCGACACCGTTTATAGTGATGCTCCCGCTGTTTTCCGGAAGGTCGTAAAGCCGGTCGATCAAATATGCGATGGTGCTTTTGCCCGAGCCGGTGTTGCCAAGTATGCCGAAGGTGCTGCCCCCCTTGACGGTAAAGCTGACGTCCTTGAGAACAGGCTCTGAATTGTAAGAGAAGGTGACATTTTTAAAGACAATATCCCCCTCAATAACAGGGGTGCTGTCATCAGGCCTGTCGGCTTCGGCAGGGGCGTCAAGAATCTCCTGTATGCGGACGAAGGAGACCTTGGCGCGGCTCATATCGGAGAGAATGCGTCCAAGCCTGCGTATGGGCCAGGACAACGCCTGATTGTAGGAGACAAAGACAAAAAACTCACCCATTGTAATATGCCCGTTGTAGGACATAACGGCGCCCAGGACGATGACCAGAAGAATCTGCACGCTGGTGACGAAATCCCCCAGCCCCCAATAGGTGCCGAAGAGATAGCCCATGCTGATCCACTTGTCGGCAAGGGTATTATTTTTTATGTCAAACCGTTCAAGCTCAAACCGCTCACGTCCGAAAGCGCGGACAACCCGCACGCCGGTCAGATTCTCCTGCACGGCCACCATGACCTCCCCCTCGGCTTCGTCGGCGGCCAAAAAACCTTTGGACATTTTGCCAAAAAAGAAGGTCGAGTAAAAAAGCACCAGAGGGATAAAAAAGGCGGCAATCAGCGTAAGCCTGACATTCATTGCCATCATCAGGCTGATTGCAATGGCGGCAAAAATCACCGTCCGGGAAACCTCCAAAAGCTGGGAGGATACGAAGTTTCGTATTACATCCACATCGGCGGTGCAGCGCTGGATCATATCGCCTGTCTGGTTCTGCACATGCCAGGAGAAGGGCAGCCGCTGTATATGGGAAAACAGGCGGTCCCGCATGGCCTTGACGTATGTTTCGGACGCATGGGCGATGGCGACCCGGGAAAGGAAGGTGGACAGGCCGCCAAGCAGCGCGCACACAACGATTACCCCGGCGCAGAGGGAGAGGTTTTCCCGCAGACCCTCACGCCCGCCGAAGCGGTTGATAAGGTCAAGAAAAAACAGCGGCAAATCAAAGGGCTTGTCGCCGATTATGGAATCTATTGTAACGCGGATCACCTGCGGCGTCAGAAATGAGAAAAGAATGCCAGATGCCGCGGCTGCAAGCGCAAGAAAAAAGTACAGCTTAACGCCCTTTGTAAAGGAAAGAAGAAGAGAAAGGTTTGATGTCTTGCCTTTTGTCTGCATATAGCCCCCCTGTGGAAAGAATATCCCCACATATACATATAAATATATATCGGCGGGCAGAACTTGTCAATTATGCAACAAAAATGAGGGGGTGCAGTACTGCATAATGTATGAAATTCCCAGCTTTTATTGACTTGCAAACAAGCTGGTGATATTATGTAAATAGACCAAATTTAAGCATAAGGGAGGAAGAAAAATGAGCAAAATTACGAAACCGGTCGACTTTTTTGGCTTCAAACCCGGCACAGACCGTGAGCTGGCGCGTTGGGACAAAATTGTTGAGTATTTTAATCTGCTCGACAAAGAGTCGGACCGCATTCAGGTCACAGACATGGGTCCCAGCACAGAGGGCAATCCGTTCCTAAAGGTGATTATCACATCGCCTGAAAACTTCAAGAATCTTGAAGAGATCAGGCAGACCAGCATGGCTCTTTCCGATCCCAGAGGGCTTTCGCAGGAGGAAATCGACGCGCTTGTCAAAAAGGGCAAGGCGGTCTCCGTCCAGTCTATGAGCCTCCACGCAACAGAGGTCGGCGGCACACAGATGGCCATCAATCTGGCACACGACCTTTTAGCCGGAGAGACGGAGGAGATACTCAATATCCTGGACAAGGTTGTTTTTGTCATGGTTCCATGCTTTAACCCCGACGGTGAAATCATGGTGACCGACTGGTATTACAAGACTAAGGACACCGAGTTTGAGGGCAGCAACTATCCCAGCCTGTATCATATTTACACCGGTCACGACAACAACCGCGATGCAATTTCACAGAATATAGTTGAAACCCGCTATATGGCGCAGATTCTTTTCCATGAGTGGATGCCACAGTCCTATCAGGATCACCACCATATGGGCTCCAACGGCGCCAGAATCCAAATTGCCCCCTATAAAAATCCATTAAGACCATACGTCGATCCCCTCACCTGGAGGGAGCTTAACTGGTATGGCGCAAATATGGCTTATCAGATGGATGAGGTTGGGCTGGACGGCGTATCCTCCGGCGCACAATATCCCGCATGGGGACACTATGGCTACCACTGGATAACCAATTCTCATAATATCGCCGGTATGCTGACAGAGTCGGCATCGGCAAAGCTGGCAACACCCAAGTATATCGACCCCACCCAGCTTAAGGGTGACGGGGACAATGTGCAGCCTACCTATACGGCGCAAACAAACTTCCCCAACCCGTGGCCGGGCGGGTGGTGGCGCCTGGGCGATATAGTTGACAGAATGTACATGTCTGCCTACGCCCTTCTTGACACAATGGCAAGAAACAAGGATGCCATTTTGAAGAACATGGCTCAAAAGGCGCTCAATCAGACCAAGCGCGGCGATGAAAGTGATATTTTCGCCTACATAATTCCTGAAAAACAGCATGACCAAAGTGAAGTGCGGCACCTTATCCGCCTGCTTCTGGCGCAGAATATTGAAGTGCAGCAGGCTAAGGCACCGTTCCAGGTCGGCCCCGCGACCTATCCGGCCGGTACCTATGTGGTATTCCTGGCACAGCCCAAGATGGGTGTTGTAATGCATCTTTTGGGCAAGATCCGCTATGTTGACTGCATCTGGACCAGAGACAGGAACGGTGCTTTTACCGCCTTTGACTCCGCTACCGATGCTATCGCGGAGTACATGGGGATAAACTGCATTCCTGCCGGGTGCAATGTTTCCGGCGAGTTTGAACGCGTAGGCGAGGTGAAGTGCCCCATTGCCAAGCCGGGCAAGGGACATGGCTATGTTCTCTCCGCAAAGGAGAACACGGTATTCCACACAGTGAACCTGTTGCTTGAAGCGGGTCTTAAGGTTTACCGTCTGGAAGCTTGCCCGTGGCGTGACTTCTATGTGGAGGGAGACAGTGACAAGATCATTGCCGCCATTGAGAAGGCTCCCACAGCATGGCGTATCGTTGACAAAACACCCGAAAAGATGTTTGAAATTAAGCCTTTGTCAATCGCTATGTATCAGCGTTATTATACCGGAAATGCTGATGAGGGCTGGACAAGGATGCTGTTTGACCGCAACGGTTACAAGTATACTACCGTTTTTGACAAGGATATTCTCAACGGAAAGCTGGAGGGCTTTGATGTGCTTATTCTTCCTTCCGACAGTGAAGGATACCTTGTCGGCGCCAAGTATCATCCCGATGACCCCATGATGCAAAGGATGATGCAGTATGTCGGTGCAATGCCGGCAGAGTATCTCTCCGGCTTCGGCCCGGAGGGGGCACAGAAGATCAAGGAATATGTTGAAAAGGGAGGCAGACTGCTTGCCTTCAACAAATCCTGCGACTTTGCTATCAATTATCTCGGGCTGGGCGTGAAGAATATTGTCTACCGCTTGCCGGCAAGCAAGTTCAACACCCATGGCTCTACCCTCAAGGTGACTGTAGATAATCAGCAGCAGGTATGTTACGGCATGCCTGAAAACACCTTGATATACCATTGGGATGGCCCCAGTTTTGAAATCAATGATGGTTTCAGCGCAGACAACTATTCCATTGCCGTTAAGTATGTCAGTGAGGACATTCTTCAGGGCGGTCTGTTGACCGGTGAAGAGTATCTTAAGGACAAGGGCGCTGTCGTCACCTGCAAGAAGGGCAAGGGCGATGTGGTGCTCTACGGTTTCGGACCGCAGAACAGAGCCCAGACAGCCGGAACATTTAAGCTGCTCTACAACATGCTTTACAAATAACTACCAGGGGTTAGTTAAGGGGCGCGGCTTATGCCGCGTCCCTTGCTTTAAAAAATATTTTTAAGAATAATTCTTAAAAATCCCGCCTTTTTCTATTGACAATACGCTTTGCTTAATATATACTAAAACCGTAAACAATACCGGAGGAAAAAGGATGAGAATAACCAACGAGGCCGATTACGCGGTAAGAATAATTTATGTCCTGGCGAAAAGCGAGGGGCATCTCCCCGCACGGGAAATAGCGGAGGAATCATCGGTCACCCTTCGGTTTGCGCTTAAAATACTTCGCAAGCTGTCAGCTGACGGTATAGTCGCCTCCTTTAAGGGCGCAGGGGGCGGATATAAGCTGTCAGCCGACCCGAAGGAGCTTTCCCTGGGTCAGATAATCGAGTGCATTGACGGCCCTTTGCGCATCACCTCCTGCCTAAGCGACGGGGTGGACTGCAACCGGGTGGGAGACAAAATGGAATGCCAGTTCAGGGAGATTTTTTCCAACATCAGCGATAAGCTCAGAAATGAGCTTTACGAAATAAAAATGAGCAGATTTATTTAGGAGGAAATGAGAATGAAGAAGTTTGTTTGCACAGTTTGCGGTTATGTCCACACAGGGGACAGCGCACCCGAGTTTTGCCCCATTTGCAAGGCACCCGCTGCCAAGTTCAATGAGCTGGGCGAAGAAAAGGCCTATGTGACAGAGCATGTCATCGGTGTCGCCCAGGGCGCGCCGGAGGAAATTATCCAGGGTCTCAGAGAGAACTTTATGGGCGAATGCACCGAGGTCGGCATGTATCTGGCCATGTCCCGCCAGGCCGACAGAGAGGGCTATCCCGAAATCGCCGAGGCATATAAAAGATACGCCTTTGAAGAGGCCGACCACGCATCCCGCTTTGCCGAGCTGCTTGGCGAAGTTGTGACCGCCAGCACCAAGAAGAACCTTGAGATGCGTGCGGATGCTGAGTGCGGCGCGTGCGACGGCAAAATGGTTCTTGCCAAGAAGGCCAAGGAGCTGAACCTTGACGCTATCCACGACACAGTGCATGAGATGGCAAAGGACGAGGCCAGACACGGCCGCGGCTTTGACGGCCTGCTGAAGAGATATTTCGGCAAATAAGAGAGATTTTACGCAGGACATTACCGGGGAAGCGGCAACTGCCGCTTCCCCGGCTTTTTGCTGCCGCGGGTACTTGGAGGGGCATATGTGAAGAGTGAGCTTGATCCTGTAAGGGGAATAAGACGGCGGGAAGCTGTACAGCTTAGGACATGTGCGTATAA
>JAVBSJ010000027.1:0-9206 GCA_031547105.1 Oscillospiraceae bacterium | reverse complement strand
GCCTGCCTGCGGCTTTTTGCATATGTATTGTATTAAGGCGCCCAGCCGACGGCCGACAGCATGATTTTTATCAGGCTTGGGGCAATGGAGACAATGCCAAGAAACCGTGCCAGCTGCAGCACCGCTACGTTGGGGCCGTCTGCCCCCACATCGTTGGCGATAAGCGCCATTTCCGAAAGCCCCGCCGGCGCGGAGCAAAACAAGGCGGTGGTAATATCCAGCTTGAACAGCTTTGACAGCAAGTACCCCAAAAGCAGGCAAAGGGATAAAAATACCGCGACAATTATGGCGATGCTGTACCAGACGCTGATGATCAGTTGAACTGTGGCAAAGGTGATCCTGGCGCCGATAAAGGAGCCCGACAGGATCTGAGCGCCTTGTTTAACCCTCATAGGTATGTAGCCGATGTTATACTTCACTTTTGTGAAGGAGATGCCGACAACGGAAAATATCATAGTGCCGGCGGGCATACGGGAGAAATAACCGGCGAGGCCGAATATTGTGGCAAAAAGGACGGTCAAAGCGAACTTTTTTCCCTCCTCCGCTGTCATAAAGGGCTTTTTTTCTTTTTTGCCGCCGGTATTAGGATCGCCTGAGGAACGGGTGCGGCCCGACAGCTTAAGGATGATAAAGGGTATTGTGGACATGGTGGCCACCATGCGGCAAATCTGAAAGACACTGACGACAGGGGCGTTTGCACCAAGGTCATCGGCGATGATGGCAACATCGGTCATGCCTCCGGGGACGCATGAAAACATACTGGTGCAAAGATCAAGGGGGGATATGGCATACAGCAGCATTCCGGTGATAAAGTTAATCACAAGCATCCCGGCAATGAGAAAAGCGGCAGGAGCCAGCAGACGTTTGAGGCCGGCGATGCTCTCCTTTGTCATTCCGGTGCCGATATATGCCCCGGCTATGATCTGGGCAACCACCTTAAACCAGGCAGGAGTGGCCTGAATATCAGTAGTTACGGTGAATATTGCCACGGCGATCATAGCGCCAAGCATCGCACCTGCGGGGAGCTTTAGCTTTAGGCCGATTATTCCGCCGACAGCGGCAACCAGCAGCACCAACAAGAAAAGCAAGGCTACACCTCATTTCCAATATAAAAAGAAGGGGAGGCAAGCAGACGAAAAAAGCGATGCAATACATCCCCATGAATATACTATAACACCTTGAGGATAAATGTAACCGTCATTATGCCGGTATTAGTTGTGTAAATTTAATGAAAAAATAAAGCAAAAAACCGGCCTTCTGTCATGGAAGGCCGGTAAAGGTGACAAAATATCTATTTTTTTCCTAAGATGCGCCAAAGAGATGCATTGGAGTCGCTGTCAGCGGAGGTTGGGACAAAGGCCAGTATTTCCGCGGCCACAGCGCTTGCCGCCGACTGATGCAGGTAATGGCTTCCCACAAGCAGCAGGCATTTGCCGCTGTGGGAGTGCATGGCAATTTTTTCGTGCTCTGCCAGCCAGTCAAGGCCGATGCGGTGGTTTTCCTTGACCAGATCGCAGCTTTCACTGGAAACCAGCATAAGCACAGGGCAGGAAACCGGGTAATTGATGCCGCCTACGGAGGAGCAGTTCTCACCGATTCGCACAAGCTCATCAATGGTGACAGGGGAAAGCATCATGTTGGCCGCGTGAGAGCGGACTATGGGCATATATTCGGCGTTGCCCCCTGTGAAGGCAGACAGCTTTTTATCCAGCCAGCCCATTTTTGCGATCAGGCGGGCAGGGGAAAAACGTTTGACAGTGGGGGCACAGCGCAGAAGCGCCTTGACAAACGCACCGTAGGAATAATAATCCCCCTGCTCGGGCAGCGAGGTATCCAGACCGACGACGGCGGATATTTCCCGCGGATAATGAGCCGCCCAATAGGTGGTGAGCAGCCCTGCCACCGAATGCCCTACAAGGACATAGGGGGGCAGGAATCCGGCTTTGCGAAGACCCTCCCTAAGCTCACCCACAACATTTTGAACCGTTCTTGGCTCGCTTATCGAGTCGGAATATCCGTAACCGAAGGGCTCGGGCACTACACAGCGGTAGGATGTGTTCAGCTTGCTTATAAGCGGCTGAAAATCAAGGGACGGGGTGGGAGTGCCCTGGCCTGTCAGGAAAACCAATGTCCGTTCCCCGCTTCCGGCCGAATATATGTGCATTTTTCTGCCGCGGACGTCAACCATTTTGCCGCTGTACAGGTATTTTTTCTTGTCCAGATATGCGTCCAGCACGTTGAGCCCGTAGGTGCAGGCGGCGGTTGTGCATATAGCGCCTGTGGTTATGAGAAAATTCCTCAGCTTCTTGTTCATATTTCGTCCTCCTTACTAAAGCTCTATAATGCCGCCAAGCAGCTCTCTTTCAAACTCCTTGCGGTGATGAGGGGTGCTGATGCCCGGCTGCCCGCCGGAGTGCAGGAATATCACCGTCTCGCCCTGCTTTATTTTGCCCTCCCGAACCATATCCAACAGTCCGGCAAAAGCTTTGCCGGTATAGCAGGGGTCAAGGATGATCGCCTCTTTCCGCGCCATGAGATATATCGCCTGCCGCACCTGCTCATTTGGGATATTATACCCCTCCCGAACATAGCCGGTCTCTATGTGGAAATCCGCAGGCGATGGGTCAAAGCTCATGCCGTACCGCGCCTTGACCTGACCGAAGTATTCCATAAGGCGCTGTTTTTTATCCTCTCCAAACTCGGAAATGGCAATGCCCGTCAAAGATAATGGGGAGTTTTCGTTGCGGAGACCGCAGTAAAGCCCCAAATATGTGCCCAGGCTTCCCGCGGCGGAAATGACGGTGCCGCTTTTTATGCCTGCTGCCAAAGCCTGCCCGGTTATTTCGCAGGCGCAGCTGTAGTAGCCCAAAAGACCCAGCTCGTTGGAGCCGCCCACCGGGATAAAGTAGACCTTTTCCCCTTTATCCTCGTAGCTCTTGACAACGCTTTGGATAAAGGCAGCCGAATCGCCCTTTTCGGCAGGGTTAAAGAAAATAACCTCTGCCCCCATGAGCCTGTCCAGCAGGATGTTGGCGGAAATCTCACCGGGGTATTTGTCCGCACAGACGATGGCGCACTTCATACCCAGCCTGGCGGCGACGGCGGCAGTCAGCCTGCCGTGGTTTGTCTGGGCGCCCCCCACCGTTATCAGCATTGTGGCCTTATTTTCAAGGGCGTCATAGGCCAGATATTCCAGCTTGCGCAGCTTGTTGCCGCCCATGCCGAGGCTTGTCATATCGTCCCTCTTTATGTAAAGGTTGATCCCCAGTTCTTTTGATAAATTGTCAAGGCGATCAAGGGGAGTGGGGGAATTGATGAGCTTGACCGTTTTTTCGCTTATTTTCATGTGTTGATCCTCCTGCCCGTAAGCATCTCATGTTTATATAAGTATATACCACTTTTAGGTAGAATTAAAGTGAATTTTCGGCAAATTGTTGCAACGCCGCCGCAATTTGCCGCGGCATAAAAAATAGCGGCGGGAATCCCGCCGCTATCGCGCTATTTGCAGTATTTATTGGACAGTCTGCCCAGTATGGATATGGCCTTGTCGATAGCCCCGTCATCGGTCATGGAGTAGCAGAGGCGGATGTCGGTGCTTTGCCTGCCGTCGCAGTAGAAGCGGCCGCCCGGCACAACAAGAACCTTGTTTTCAGCCAGCTCCTGGACCAGCGCCCGGCAATCGGTGCCGGCAGGGAAGGTGACCCATATGAACATGCCGCCCTGGGGCTTTGTGTACTTGACAGCCGGATGGCAGTATTCGCCCAGCTTCTGGTACATCAGCCTGCCCCTGTGTCCGTAAAGCTCCCTAAGGCGGGCGATGTCATCCTCCATGCCGCTCTTAAGCAGCTCGCAGCAAACCCTTTGCGCCCAGGTGGAGACATGGAGGTCTGAGGTGGATTTGAGCAGGGACAGACCCTCCCCCATTTTGCCGGAGGCGACCACATACCCTACGCGCATGCCCGGGGCGACGATCTTGCTCATGGTTGAGGTCAGCGCCACCATGCCGTGCCTGTCAAAGCATTTGAGGAAGGGAACAAACTCGCCGTCAAAGCGCAGCTCGTAATACGGGTTATCCTCCAGAACAGGAACGCCGTATTTATAGGCCAGCTCGCAAACGGCTTCCCGCTTGTAGGCAGGCAGAGAGATGCCGGAGGGATTCTGGAAATCGGGGATGATATAAAGCAGCTTGGGCTTGGGGCTCATCTGCATTTTGGCTTCCAAATCGGAGAGAGAAATGCCGTCCTCCTCCATTTCGACACCCACAAGCTTTGCGCCCTGCGCCCTGAGAGAGTCCAGCGCCGCCATAAAGGTGGGGCTTTCGCAGAGGATGACGTCACCGTCATTGCAGAAGAGCTGCGCCGTAAGCGAAATAGCCTGCTGGCCGCCTGTGGTTATTGTAACGGTGTCGCCCTCATAAACTGTGGGGAAGCGGCGGTTGAGAAAGCCGCGGACGGCCTCCTTAAGATCCTCCCGCCCGGCGGGGACGGAATAGGAAAGCATGGAATAAGGGTCTTCAGCCAGCAGCTTTGCCGAAATTTCCCTTATATGCTCCACCGGAAAGCCTTCATCCGGGGGATTGCCGGAGGACAGCTTGATAAGGGTGGGATCACTTAGCCCCGCGAGGCTGTTCTCTCGCGGTGAATCCAGCAGGACTGATGCTTTTTTTGAGAACTCCATATGTATTTCCTCCGTTATTGTTGTTTTAGCTATTACGGTAATGATACCACATTTGCGGCAAAGTGCAATATATTTGCGCCGCGAGGAGGCGGGGAAACAGGCGTTGCACAAAAGCGGCCCCTTTACTCTCCAAATCACAGCTTGCGAATAACGGCATTTACTTTGGCGGCAGGCGACTGTATAATGCAGGTATAGAACAAAAATATTTTAGGGGGCTGTTTGTATGAGACTTGAGCGCATAAACTGGACGCAGGCGGAGGCCTATTTTAAGCAGAGCGACATGGTCATTCTCGGCACAGGCAGCATAGAGTGCCACGGGAAGCATCTTGCCCTGGGAACCGATTTTCTTGTGCCGAATAAAATTATTGAGCTTATGGAGCCCAAATGCGATGTGCTTATCGCGCCTACAATACCCTACGGCTCCTGCGATTATCTGGAGGACTTTCCCGGCACGGTAAACCTTGGCTATGATGTCCTTTACGCCCTGTACAGCAGGGTGACCGATTCCCTTTATAACCACGGGGCGAGGAAGTTTTTGTTTATGAACGGCCATGGCGGGAACAATGCCGCCCTGCAGCAAATTTGCATGGATTTGAGCAAGAAGGGCGCTATAGGCTGCATCCTCAACTGGTGGACGCTGGCCTGGGTGCTTGACCCAGCATGGCGGGGCGGACACGGCGGCGGCGAGGAAACGGCGGCCATGATGGCAGTGGGGGATGATTTGGTTGACACCTCCCTCATGTCCGATGCCGGCATATCCGACCTGAGCGAAAACCTCAAAACCATGGATTTCGGCAATATACGCTTCAAGGGCTTTGACATAATGACAAGGCGCCCTGTGAACCATATGACGGGCAACGGCTGGACTGGACCCGACCATCCCACAACCGCCACAAAGGAGTGGGGGCAGGCCATGCTTCAGGGGTGCGCAAATTACGCGCTTGAGTTTATAGAGGAGTTTAAGAAGGTCAAGCTGTAGAGAAACGATATTAAGCAGGGCTGACGCGGTTGAGCGTCAGCCCTGTTTGGTAGTGTAAAGAGTATTTGCAAGAGGTTTATTCTGTATACCACTCACTTTGCTTCGGGCATTGCGGCCTTCCCCTTGCGGTCGGTCAGACGCATGGCCTGAATCAGCTTGATCGCCATATTGATGGCAAAAATTATAAGCGAGACGGCGATGGCGCTTTCCCACGCGCCCTGGTCGTTGAAGGCGGTGATCTGAAGGGCAAGGGTCATTGTGCTTGCCTTGTAAAGCAGGGAGACAGCCGATATGGTCACCATTGAGTTGGTAAAGAAGTAGACAAAAATATCAAAAAGAACCTTTTTGCTGTTTGGGAGGATAACGCTTGTTATGGCGCGCAGCGTTCCTCCGCCGAGAGTGCGGCAGATGCTTTCCAAATTGGGGTTTAGCAGCTTTAGGTGGGTCAGCACCATCATGTAGGGGGAGCCGAAAAAGTGAATGATATTGACGATAACCAAAACTAAGGTCGTGTTGTACAGGGGCGTTCCGCGGAAAAAGAGGGCAAAGGACAGGCCGAGGGCAAGCCCCGGAATGGCCAGCGACACCATGTACAGGCCGTGCATCAGCTTTTTCAGCTTGCCCAGCCCGGGGGTTTTGCAGCGGACATATATGTAGCCGGCTGCAAAGGCAAGCACCGTCCCGATGGCCCCTGTGGCGGCGGCAATGCCGAGCGAGTTTGTAAGCAGCCGCCCAATAGCGCCGCCTGCCACCAGCCGCTGAAAGTGCCGCAGAGTCAGGGAAACGTCATAGGGCCAGGCGGAGATAAAGGGGGAAACGCATATCACCAAGACCGGTATCAGTATCACCGCAAGCACAAGGGCAAAGCCCAACCGTTGGGGCAGGGAAAACCTCCCGGAGTCAACCGGCCTTATGTTTTGTGAGGTGGCGGTATTTTTTTTGCTGAAATACAGGGTATCCAGCAGATACACCCCGGCAGCCGGGAGAAGGATTATGGTGGAAAATATTGCCCCCTTGGAAAAATCAAGCATTCCAATGACGTTTTTATAGAACAAGACCGACAAAACGGGGTAGGTGCCGCCAACCGAAACCGGAATGCCGTAATCGGTAAAAATCATGGTGAAGCAAACGGCAAAGGCCGAAAAAACCGCATATTTCATTATTGGCAGAATAATATCGAAAAACCTGCGGTTGGGGCTTGCCCCCAGCATGCGTGAGGTTTCAAAATACCGCCCGTCAAGGTTGGCAAAGGCCTGGGACAGCACGATAAAAGCGGTGGGAAAGGCGTAGAAAAAGCTGCCCATAATTATGCCCAGCGGGCCGTAAATCGGCAAGTGCACCCCGAAAAGGCGTGTAAATATGCCCATGTTTCCGAAAAGATAGACGATTACAACGCCGTGGGTTATTGAGGGAACCAGCATGGGAAGTATAGAGGCAAAGCGCAGAACCCTGCGGGCTTTTGGCTTTAGCTTCAGCTCTACAATATAGGCGAAGAAAAATGCCGCCGATACGGAAATGGCGCTTGCGGTAAGGGTTACTTTAAGGGAGTTGCCTATGGCCCTTTTGGTGGCCGCCCCCGACAGGGTTTTTCGGAAGCCCTCATAAAAAGGGGAAAAGTCCAGCGATTTGCCCAGAAGGGTCAGCAGGGGGAAAATAAGATTGACACAAATTACGGCTATCAGCAGCAGGGTCAGGGTGGCTTCCAGAAGTTTACGCCCTCTGGTTTCCATTAAGCACACCTCCCCTGCGCAGGTGCCTTATATAGCGCGCCCGTTTGTCGATTTGACGGACAATAAAGGTGTCGATAAACTCGTCGCCCTCCCGGTTGGCATAAAGCTCGGCGGGGGTGGCGTCGGCAACAATAAGGCCACGGCGCATTAAAAGTATTCTGTCGGAGAGTGAAAATGCTTCCTCCTGGTCGTGGGTGACCATTATCATGGTGATTTCAAACTCCTGCTGAAGCTCCTTAAGCTCCTCACTTAAGTCGACCTTGACCATGGCGTCAAGAGCCGAAAAGGGCTCGTCAAGCAGCAGCAGGCTGTTTTCCAGCACCAGCGCCCTTGCAATGGCGGCGCGCTGCTGCATTCCGCCTGAAAGCTGGGAGGGGTATTTGGCAACAGCCCCCTCCAGCTTCAGCAGCTTCAGCGCAGACATGACGCGCTCGTCAATATCGCCCTTGGTCATCTTGCGCAGCTTCAGGCCGTAGGCGACGTTTTCATACAGATTCATGTGGGGGAAAAGGGCATAATCCTGAAAAACCAGGGAAAACCCCCTCTTGTCGGGAGGGCTGCTTGTAATATCCTGTCCGTCAAAGATGATCTGGCCGGCGGCAGGGGATTCCAGCCCCATAATTACGCGCAGCAATGTGGTTTTTCCGCATCCGCTGGGACCCAAAAGGGAGAGGAACTCTCCCTTTTGCATACAGAAATTGATTTCATTAAGCGCATGCTGCTGCCCAAAGTACTTATGTACGCCCTTCACTGTGAGCAGGTCATTCATAGTTTAACCATTCCTTTCGGCTTATCTGCAAAGCACCAGACCAAGGAAACGGTCAGGGGTATGCCCCTGCAGCAAGGGATTTCGGACGGAAGCGGAGCGGATTATTCAAACCGCTCGCTCCATTTGGAGGTGGTAGCGCTCTTCAGCTCCGAGTCGGTTATTCCGCTCATATCAAGCAGCTTAAAGGTAGGGGGATAGGTGGCGCGGTCGGCCTCACCCTCCAGCACGGAGATGTTATAGTTGTTGAAGACGGCGTTGCCTTCTGCGCTGGTTATTGCAGCCATGACCTCAAGCACAAAAGCAGAGGGCTCAGCCTTGCGGTTGACCAGCAGCGCGGTGTCATAGTCGTAGGGGCAGCCTTCCTCAGGGAAAATCACCTTGACCGGCTTGCCCTCGCTTTCAAGCCGCATGCCCTCGTAATCAATGGCAAGGCCGATTGCGGCTTCTCCCAGGCTGACCATTGAGGAGGGTGTGGAGCCCGATTCGCCGAACAGCTTTACATTGGGAACCAGCTTGTCAAAATACTCCCATCCGGCCTCCTCGCCGTAAAGGTTGAGAAGCCCCAGCAGGAAGAAATAGCCTGTTGAGGAGCTGACAGGGCTGGCCATGACGATGTGACCCTTATATATGGGGTCGGTCAGGTCGGCATAGGAGGCGGGCTCCGGCAGGCCGAGGCTTGCAAGCTCCTGCGTGTTGACCAGAATGGCGCCGCACCATACGCCGTTGGGGTTGACAATGCCGTCCGGGTCGGCGTACTCGGCCTTATAGGGCACCGCTGATTCGTAGGGCAGGAGCAAATCCAGCCCCTTAAGGGTGTTTGCGTAGCCGCTGGACAGGGAAAGCAGGATGTCGGCCTCGGTATCCTTGCCCTCAGCCTGAACCTTTGCCGCCATCTTGCCGGAGGACATATAGGTGATATTTATCTCGGCATCGGGGAAAAGCTCTTTTAAGTATTCAAGCTGAATGGCTATCTGATCCTCGTAGTTGGCCGAAAGGATATTGACCGTCTTTGTTTCTGCGGGCTTGGTGCCGCAGCCGGCAAGCAGCGACA
>JAVBSJ010000158.1:0-5482 GCA_031547105.1 Oscillospiraceae bacterium | reverse complement strand
ATAAACAGCCTGCCCTGTCAATTGATGAGGGACACTACCTGTTCCTGCTCTGCACCTGAAAGAACGTATAAACAGCATGCAAGCAACACCATTGTTTTTCCGCAGTGGGTAGTATACAATGTACACAATATTTGCTTTAAGCGTAAAACACCTTTGTACAGAAGCCCCTCACGCCTGCGCCCGTGTATATCTCAGGTATTTTGAAAAGGAGAGCCTTTATGGGAGACAATGAAAGGCAAATATCCGCCACGCTGGACTGGCTGTTGGAGCCAAGCAATCCCTCCGTGCGCTACTATACTTTGAGAGACCTTTTGGACAGGCCGGAAAGCGACCCGGAAGTACGGCATGCCAAGAACAGCATTATGCTGTCCGGCCTTGTGCCGGCCATCCTGGAAAAGCAGCGGGAGCCGGACTATGAGGACGCCTGCCGAAGCTTCTACCATACCAAGTACTACGGCCTTGTCTGGCAGCTGATTGTATTGGCTGAGCTGGGGGCCGACAGAAACCCCCAAATCGAAGCGCAATGCGAGTATCTGTTGGCTAATTCCCAGGTGCCCGGGCAGGGCGGCTTTGCCATGCAAACGGCAGTAAAAACCGGCGGAGGGCGGACAAGCGAGGTAATTCCCTGCCTGACCGGCAATATGGTATGGAGCCTTATCCGCATGGGGTACCTTGATGACCCACGCCTGCAAAAGGGCATTGAGTGGCTGCTGGCGCATATCCACCTTAACGACGGCGTTGACATGCATGAGGGCGATCCACATTACGTGACAAAGGACGCATGCTGGGGCAAGCACACCTGTTTTATGGGGGCGGTCAAGCCCCTAAAGGCCTTAGCCGCCATCCCCGCAGAGCGCCGCACGGAAGAAGTGCGGGATTATTTGGACAAAAGCGCCGAATATTTCCTCATCCATCATATTTATAAACGCAGCCGCGACCTTGACAAGGTGTCAAAGCCCGGCTGGCTTAAGTTTGCCTTCCCCCTGATGTATCAGACCGACGCACTTGATATTCTTGATATTCTGACCGGCCTTGGCATATATGACAGCCGCATGGATGACGCAATAGCGCTCCTGCGCGGCAAGCAGAGGGAGGACGGGCGCTTCCGCGCCGAGAACTCCTCCAACAACCCCAAGCTGCTGATTCCCTTTTCCTCTGAGAATCAGCATAAATGGGTGACCCTGCGGGCACTCAGGGTACTGAAGCGCTGGGATGCCCACACTACACCTTAAGGAGATATTCCAAATGGACATATCCGGCATCGACCTCAAGGCTTGGGGATATAACGGGTATTTTGAGGCGCTGGCCTCAAGCTATCCCTCCCTCATGCCTGCCAGAGTCACCGAGCAGCACAGAAACCTCTACAAGCTGGTATCCGCGGAGGGTTTTTTTCAGGCGCAGGTAAGCGGCAAGCTGGCCTATGAGGCGCAGGACAACACCTCCTTCCCCGCCGTGGGGGATTGGGTTATGATAGACCGGGGCGGCACTTCTGCTACCATTCATGCTGTGCTTCCGCGCAAAAGCCTGTTTGAGCGCCGCGCCGCAGGAACCGCCAACACGTCACAGATCGTCGCCGCCAACATTGACACTGTTTTCATCTGCATGGCACTTAATGAGGATTACAGCCTGCGCCGTATGGAGCGCTATCTTTCCATTGCGTGGGACAGCCGTGCCACCCCCGTTATCCTCCTGACCAAATCCGATTTATGCACGGGGCTGGAAAAGCGGCTTGCTGAAATATCCTCCGTTGCCTGCGGCGCCGATATTCTGGTTTGCTCCTCAGTGACGGAAGATGGCTACGCCCAGGTTATTCCCCATTTGAAGGAGGGCAAAACCTTTGCCCTTATCGGCTCCTCCGGCGTGGGCAAATCCACCATGATAAACGCCCGGGCCGGGGCCGAGCTGCTGCACACCAACGCTGTCAGGGATGACGGCAAGGGCCGCCACACCACCACCCACCGGCAGATGGTCTTGCTTCCCGGCAGGGGCGTAGTGATAGACACCCCCGGTATGCGGGAGATCGGGGTGGAAAGCGCTGACCTTTCCGGCACTTTCCGTGAAATAGAAGCCCTGTCCCACAGCTGCCGCTTTTCCGATTGTACCCACACCTCCGAGCCGGGCTGCGCCGTGCTTGCCGCTGTCTCCTCCGGCGAAATAGACCCCGACAGGCTTAAAAGCTACCTTAAGCTTAGAAACGAGGCCGGCTATGACGGCATGACCTCCAAGGAGATTGAGGATGCGAAAATCAAGCGTATGTTCGGCGGCAAGGGTGAAATGAAGCAGGCTCTCAAAGAAATAAGGCGCAAAAACGGTCGGCAGTAAGTTCTTTTCCCCGGGAGCTTTATTGAAACTGTGCCGGATAACCGGCCTAATAATATGGAGGGTTAATTATGACAAACGAGACACTGGAAATAATCAGACAGCGCAGAAGCGTACGGGCTTTCAAGCCGGAAGCAATCAGCAGAGAGCTGCTGGAGGAAATTGCGGAAGCGGGGCTTCACGCCCCAAACGCGGGAGGGCAGGCCTGGCATCTCTCTGTGATTGAAAACAAGGACGTGCTCACCCGCGTCTGCGCACTTTCAAAGCAGGCCGCTTCACTTTCACCGCTGCCCTGGCTCGCCGAGCTGGGCAATAATGCGCACTTTGACCCAAGCTACGGCGCACCCGTCCTTATTTTGATCTCCTGCGAGGATGGGGTAACCGCCCCCTACGACTCTGCCGCCGCTACCGAAAACATTTTGCTTGCCGCCGAATCACTGGGGCTTGCCTCCTGCTGGGTGTTTTTCCCCACCCAGGCCTTTGACATTCCCGAAGGTGCCGCCCTCCGCCCTCAGCTTGGCATCCCTGAAGGGTACGCGGTGCTTGCGGCAGTGGCTCTCGGTTATGCCGCAGAGACTCCGGCGCCCCGTGAGCTTAAGGGCGGGCTTGTGACCTACATAAAATGATTACCGGCAAAGATAATATGCGCCTCTTCATCGCAATTGATTTTGACGACGAGGTTAAAAGACAGCTGACAGCTATACAGGATAGGCTGCGGTTTCAATGCCAGCGTGCCAACTTTTCCTTATATCAAAACCTTCACCTTACTCTGATTTTTCTGGGCGAGACCCCATCAGACAAGGTGCCCGCCGTCTGCCGCGCCATGGAGCAGGTAAAAACGTCCCCCTTTGTGCTCACCTTAAGCGGCGCGGGGCGCTTCCGGCATGACAGCGGCGACATCTGGTGGGTGGGTGTTGAGAGAAGCCGTGAGCTGAACGAAAGCTTTCTTCTCCTCCATTCTGCCCTTAGGGAGGAGGGCTTTCTTCCCGGCTCACGCAAGTTTACCCCTCATCTTACCCTTGCCCGTGAGGTTCAGCTTAAAAGCGACATAGACCCCGCCGCCTTTGCGGAGCATTTTTCCCCAATAACCGCCCATGTGCGGAAGCTCACCCTCATGAAGTCGGAAAGAATAGGTGGCAGGCTGACCTATACCCCTGTTTTCCAGCAGCCCCTGATGCACGAAAGGACTGTTTAATGGGCAGCATCCCTATGCAGTTTATTGTCCTTGTGAGGCGCCGAGCCGCAACTCCGCCTGTGCCATGGGAGGGCAAGTGATGGCTTCTGTAGTTCAAAGGCTCAAGGAGCGTGCAGATGCCCTTAAAAAAGAAACGGCTGCCCTTTACATAGCCTTTGGCAGAAAAGAAACACCTCTTCTCGCCAAAGCCGCTATCGGCGCCGCTGTTTGCTATGCATTGTCCCCAATTGATTTGATCCCCGACTTTATACCTGTGTTGGGCTTTCTGGACGATGTCCTGCTGCTTCCCTGCCTAATTGCCGTGGCGGTGCGCCTGATTCCCCATGAGGTGCTGGCTGAATGCCGGCTAGAAGCCGCAAGTCTCCGGCAGGAGGGAAAGCCCAAAAGCGCAAAATACGCAATACCAGTAATTATAATTTGGGCAGCTGTTGCTTTGATATTAGTCAAGGCCATATGGTTTTAGCCCGGGAAAGGCATACTGTATGAAGGAAAATAAATACGACAGCGACAGCTTTTTTGACAGCTACAGCCGCTTTCCCCGCTCGGTAGCCGGTCTGTCTGCCGCCGGTGAGTGGCAGGAGCTTGAAAAGCTTCTGCCCGATTTTGAGGGAAAACGGGTGCTTGACATCGGCTGCGGCTTCGGCTGGCATTGCCGTTATGCCGCGGAGCACGGCGCCGCAAGGGTAACCGGACTAGATCTGTCGGAAAAAATGCTCTCCCGCGCTCTTGAAATGACCGACGACCCCCGCATTGAATATATGCGCGCGGCCATGGAGGATATGGCCTTTGAGCCATGTAGCTTTGACGTTATAGTCAGCTCCCTTGTCTTTCACTACACCCCTGACTTTGATGATATTTGCCGGAAGGCGTGGCGCTTTTTAGCGCCGGGCGGCACATTTGTCTTCTCGGCTGAGCATCCGGTTTTCACTGCCCAGGGTCCGCAGGAGTGGGCTTGCGGCGAAAACGGCAGCCGCCTTCACTGGCCTGTAGACCGCTATTTTGAAAGCGGGGCGCGAAGTGCGGTTTTTCTGGGTGAGGCTGTTACAAAATACCACCGCACAATAACCGAATATATATCGGCGCTTTTAGCCTCGGGCTTTGTCCTGTCCGCCCTGGTGGAGCCCCGGCCCGCCGCGCATTTGATGGGCGTGCCCGGCATGGCGGACGAGCTGCGCAGACCGATGATGCTGCTTATAAAGGCAACCAAGCCCTTATAACAAACGCTATTCACAAAAATGAAAAGGGCTGCCCGGAATGAATACTCATCCGGGGCAGCCCTTTAGTCAGCAGTATAATTAGATAGCGCGAACGTTGACAGCTCTCATCTTGCCGCTGCTCTTAGGATCGGCTTCTGTGTCGAACTCGACCTTCTGGCCTTCCTGAAGGGTTCTGTACCCGTCAGACTGAATAGCCGAGAAATGGACGAAAACGTCCTCGCCGCCCTCATCGTTAGAGATGAAGCCGAAACCCTTGTCGCTGTTAAACCATTTTACTGTGCCCATGCTCATGTGTAGTGCCTCCAAAAATAATGTTATTCAACTATGATAAAATCACATGCTTTTATAATACATCAAACAGGACTGATGAATTACAAAAGCATGTGAGTTCAACTAGCCATTCTGAATACAGACTAATATTAGCACAACGTTTTTGGTATGTCAACAGCATTTCCCCATGCAGCCAAGGTTTTTACCGGGATTTTTCGCCTTTTTTTACGTTTTTCTCTTTTCTCTCAATGGGCAGAACCCGCCCCTTTCCTTCTTTATTTATGCATGCCCCGCTTCTGCGTTGACATAGCCGCCCTGCTGTGCTAGACTTACTTTTGGCGCATTCATACTTGGCCTTTTTTCGCTTATAAGGCCTCTTGCCGCGCCTCATCACAACCTATAAAAGGGGTATAATATGAAGATCTACATTGATATTTTCCTTTCCTTTTTGAAAACCGGTCTGCTGACCTTCGGTGGGGGC
>JAVBSJ010000075.1:0-12674 GCA_031547105.1 Oscillospiraceae bacterium | reverse complement strand
TTCAGGGACCCCGCTGATTAGATAAGCCACGGCGCATAGCGCCGGCTCGCTCACGCTCGTCAAACAGTAAGTGGCCGCCCGCGCCACTAGCGGGAAGCCATAGACGGCAAGTATGTGAAATATAGAGATTAACTGTCCCAGTGACACTAATGGAAGCTAATACGCAGAACAAGCCTATTAAGCAAAGCATTTTTAGAGAGGCTACTACAGCTCAAATGCTGCATGCAATGCGCCAAACAGAGCCCTTGAATAAAAATGTCTTTTTGTGTTTATCTTGCCGCCTTAATATACTTCCGCTCATGCCGCGGAGGCAGTCACTTTTAGCGTTAAAAGTGACCAAAACGCCGGGGCGTTGCGACTCCCCCCGGACCCCTAACGCCTTTTAACCCCGCCTGAGCGAGCGGTGCCGCAAACCGGCGCCAGCGCGCCGTAGCCTGTTTAATCAGCGGGGTCCCCGCTATTCTATCGTCATCTGCCCGGAAAACGGTATGCCCAAATGCTCATACGCGCGCTGGGTGGCGCAGCGGCCACGGGGTGTGCGGTTAAGGAAGCCCAGCTGCATTAAAAACGGCTCATAAACATCCTCCAGCGTCACCGACTCCTCGCCGATTGTGGCGGCAAGGGTGTCCAGCCCCACAGGTCCGCCTGCAAAATTGAAAATTATGCTTTCCAGCATGCGGCGATCCACCATATCGAGGCCGAGCTCATCAATTTCCAAAGCGCGCAGGGCGACGCGGGCAACCTCCCGGGTGATAACACCCTCCCCCTTGACCTGCGCAAAATCCCGCACACGCTTGATGAGGCGGTTTGCCAGTCTCGGAGTTCCCCGGGAGCGGGAGGCGATTTCCAGCGCGCCCGTAGGATCAATGTGTATACCCAGAATACCCGCCGAGCGGCGGACAATCTGCGCCAGCTCTTCCCCCGAGTACATCTCCAAGCGGGAAACCACGCCGAACCGGTCGCGAAGTGGCGCCGAAATCTGCCCTGCGCGGGTGGTCGCCCCAACTAAGGTAAAGCGGGGCAGGTCAAGCCGCACAGACCGGGCGGCAGGCCCCTTGCCAATCATGATGTCCAGGGCAAAATCCTCCATAGCCGGATATAATATTTCCTCGACACTGCGGTTAAGCCTGTGTATTTCATCGATAAAGAGCACGTCATGCTTGTTCAGGTTGGTGAGAAGCGCCGCAAGATCCCCCGCCTTTTCAATGGCCGGCCCCGAGGTTATACGTATATTTACGCCAAGCTCACTTGCAATTATGCCTGCAAGGGTGGTTTTCCCAAGGCCGGGAGGGCCATAAAGCAAAACATGGTCAAGCTGCTCCCCCCTGCCGCGGGCAGCCTCAATAAAGACCGAAAGATTCTCCTTGGCTTTCTGCTGGCCTATATATTCGGCCATGCTTTTAGGGCGAAGGCTTCCCTCCGTCTCATCCTCTGTTATGTATCTGCTGCTGACAACGCGCTCTTCCTCGCCGCTGTCAAAGCGACTGCCGTACTCAATAGCCATTTGCCGCCTCCGCTAAAAAAGTCTCTTAAGAGCCATGCGCACGATCTCATCAACGCTTAGCCCCGCCAGGTCGGCACCCTTCAGCGCCGCAATGGCCTCCGCCCGGGAATAGCCCAGCACGGTCAGCGCCGCTATAGCGTCGTCCGCCGCGGCTCCCGAGCCCTGCGCCACATCGCCTATGCTGAGGGAAATGCTTGATGCTCCCTCCAACTGCCCCTTGCTCATACGATCCTTAAGCTCAAGGATGATGCGCTGGGCGAGCTTTTTGCCTATGCCGGGGGCGGCGGTAAGCGCCTTTTCGTCATCTGAAATGACGGCAAGTGCCAGCTTTTCCGGGGTGACCGCCCCAAGAATGGCAAGCGCCGCCTTCGGCCCTACGCCGGAGATGGCGATAAGCTGCTTGAAGCAGGCAAGCTCCTCCCTGCTGATAAAGCCGTAAAGATCGAAAATATCCTCCCTCACGTACAAATACGTATGAAAGGTGACATGATCCCCTGTATGAACCTGGGATGACGATGTCAGTGATGTGAAAATACCGTAGCCGACGCCGTTTGCGTCGATTACAACCAAACCCGGCTCGGAAACCGCAGCCTTGCCCTTTATGAAATAAAACATTTAACGTCCTCTAAAAAAATAATGTTGAGTTATTCTATCATATATTGCAATTTGAAAAAATGAGCGCAAAAAAATGTACACTTTTGCCCCACGAAGAGGCTAGCGTCTGAGCAGCGATCCTGCCGTATGCCCGTGGCAAATTGCAATGGCCAGCGCATCGGCGGCGTCGTCCGGGCGGGGTATCTGATTAAGTCCAAGCAAGATTTTCGTCATTTCCATGACCTGCTTTTTCTCTGCTCTCCCATACCCTACCACCGCCTGCTTAACCTGCAGCGGAGTATACTCAAAAATCGGCACGTTTTTTTGCTGGCAGGCCAGCAAAATCACCCCGCGGGCGTGCCCCACCTGTATAGCTGTTTTGACGTTGGTGTTAAAGAAAAGTTCCTCCACTGCAACTGCCTCCGGCCGGTAAAGCTCCAGCAAGGTGAGCATGTCGCGGTATATTTCCGATAACCTGTCGGGCAGCGGGATCCCCGCCTGTGTTGTGATCGCCCCATAACCCAGAGAGCGGTTTTTCCCCTCAAAATGCTCTATTGCACCATAGCCTACAATGGCGTATCCCGGATCTATCCCTAAAATGCGCATATATCCCCCTAAAGCTGCGATAGCATGTTATATTATTATAGCACATTACCGTCTGTGACTACAGCCCTTTTAATAAGTATTGGGGCGCACAAAACTCATTTCCTCCGCACTTTATCCCCGCGCTCACACTTGGTAACAGACCACACACACCGCCCGCCTCAGTCCGGCATTGACACAGACCCCCTCCGGCTGATATTGTAATTGTCAGGAGGTGCTGAGATGAAAAGGAACATCATTTTATTTGACCTTGACGGCACACTGACCGACCCAAAGCAGGGCATAACTGCATCGGTCGCCTACGCGCTGAAATGCTATGGCATAGAGGTGCCTGATCTTGACCGGCTTATTCCGTTTATCGGCCCTCCGCTGAAAGACAGCTTTATGGAGTTTTACGGCTTTTCAGAAGGGCAGGCGCTGGAGGCGGTAGAAAAATACCGGGAGTATTTCACCCCCACCGGCATATTTGAAAACCGCCTTTATACGGGAGTGCCCGAAATGCTGGCGGCTCTTAAAGCGGATAACCGGAAAATCATGCTTGCCACCTCCAAGCCGGAGCCCTTTGCCCTGCGCATTTTGGAGCATTTCGGGCTGACGGAGTATTTTGACTTTATTTGCGGCAGTGAGCTTTCCGGCGGACGTCCCGCCAAGGCCGATGTAATCGCCCATGTGCTGACCTGCTGCAATATAACAGAGCTTGAAGAGGTTATAATGGTGGGTGACCGCAGGCACGATATAGAGGGCGCCCATAAGTGCGGGGTGCAGGCCTGCGGCGTGCTTTTCGGCTACGGAAGCAGAGAAGAGCTTGAAGCCTGCGGCGCGGATTTTATAGCCGAAGATATTGCACAGCTTAAAGATTTTTTATTGAAAGGTGATATGGTATGATCGACTCCAGTGTTGTGTTCTTCCCCTGTATAAATATTGAGGAAACCAAGGCCTATTATCTGGATGTCCTGGGGCTTAAAATCTTCAAGGATATGGGCAACTGCGTTATTTTTGACACTAATTACGGCTATATCGGCATGACCGAGTACGGCGACGGCCGCCCCCTGTCCACCAGCTTTTGCCTGTCCTTTAACTTGAGCTCCTGCGAAGAGGTGGACGAAATGTATGCCCTTGTCAAGGCGCGCGGGGCAATATCCCTGCAAAAGCCGCCTGAAAAGCATCCCGTCTTTTCGGTATACTCCTTTTTTCTAAGTGACCCCAACGGGTACATGCTGGAGTTTCAAAAAATACTTGGCTGATATACTTTCACCGCTGCGCCCCTCCGGGGCGCAGTTTTTCCGTGCAGGTTCGCCGCTGTATAGCGAAACCCATCAAGGGCAGCTTTGCCGTGGAATACCCTTTTCCACCATATATTTTACACGCTTGTTTTTACAGGCTGTTGCCGCTATAATTAGCTTAGCGGGTCACTTATACCCATCTGCTTAGATATTGGCAGAAAAACAACAGAAGGGCGGACTGATCATGTCCAAAATGAAAAAAGCTTTGTCATTTCTTCTCATTTCATTGATGCTTATCCCCGGCACACTGCTGGCAGCGGAGGAAGTCCCCTCCTATGCTGCCGAAGAACATTTGCAGGCAGCGGAGCTGCTTTCTGAATTGGGTCTTTTCCGGGGAAGCGACAAGGGCTTTGAGCTGGAGCGCGCACCCTCCCGTATTGAGGCGGCTGTAATGCTCGTCCGTTTGCTGGGCAAGGAGGCCGAAGCTACCGCAACCACGGCAGCGCATCCCTTTACCGATGTCCCTAACTGGGCAAGCAAGTACATTGCATATATGTTCTCCGCCGGACTTACAAAGGGGACAAGCGAAACGACCTTTGATTCTGCCGCCCTTTGCTCGGCCCAAATGTATGTCACTTTTGTGCTGCGCGCTTTGGGCTATGACGACGGGAAGGGTGACTTTACCTACAATAACGCTATCACCTTCGCCCGCATGGAAAATCTGCTGAACAGCGATTTCACCAAGCGGCTTAACAGCAATGATTTCATACGCGGTGATATGGCCTTGGTTTCGTATTGCTCCCTGCTCTGCACGGTTAAGGACAGCGAAAATCTGCTGCTTGAAAAGCTGAAGAGCGAAGGCGCCGTTCCTGCTGCCGCTGCTGACAGAGTTTTGGGCTACATAAGGGCGTATGATATAACATCCTACGCGTCCTATCTGGAAAACACCTCCGCAACCTATAACCAGGAGGAAACGGAAGACATTCTTTACTCCATTGAAGGGCATCAGCCTTTCACGCTTAAGCTGGTCTCGCAGTGGAAGGGCAGCTATGAAGGCGCCCTGCCGGTGGCCTCTTCCATCTATACCTCCACAAACTGGGATGGGGAGAAAAACACCTACACCGTTTATTTCAGCGACGGACATGTTTACATCAAGGATTATTCCGGTACCAAAACCAAAATGGATCTGGATTTTTACAACAAATTAAATGAGCTTGACTCTATGATTGGCCCTCCTGTTTACTCCACAGTCGGGATGTTTAGCAAGTACTCCTCCTGCTCCGTCAGCGAAAAAGACGGTAAAGTCGTTATCACCCGAACCTTGTCGGAAAGAGGCGCACTTGAGCTTGCCCTTTATTACATCGAAAGCGTATTTGAAAATTTGGATGATTACGGCGGGGATGAGCCGATTGTCCTCATCCGCGCTGCCAGCCAAAGCTACATCTTCCATGAGGATGGTTATATGGAATCCTACACCGAGACCCTTGACTTTGATTATATGGGGCCGGAGGACGACAAGTGCACCGTTTCAATTTCCGTCAAAGGCAAAAATGCTGAGCCCGGCACCCCTGTCAGCATTGAGCTGCCCTCATTTTCAGGCTATACTGAGGCCATTCGCTAGCTAAAACGCTTTGCCCCCTGCCATAGGCAGGGGGCTTTTTTTATGTCTTTGTATGCAGGTGCTTCAGCTTCTTTAAGGCAAAGAGGGGGCAGCCTGTGTATTCCGCGTTAAAAGCTATTTGTATTCCTTTACAACAAAGGCGCTTCCCTCAAGCTGCGTGACCTTTGTCACCTTGACTCCCTTTTTAAACTGCTCTGCCGCAGCCTGTGTGCCGAAAAGCTGTTTGCCATAGGTATTATCATACTGGTATTCAACGGCATATGCGGTGCCGGTTTTCACCAGCAGCTTGCCGGCATCCTGCCCAAAGTATTTGACGCACATTCTTGTGCCCTTGCCGCGGCTGTAATAGTTCTGCAGCGCTTGCAGATTCTCCCCTGTCTGCGCTGCGTATTTGGCAAGGGAGGCCTGTGCAAAGGCCTCATACTCGGCTGAGTAGCAGCCGGCCGGTGACGCGGTGGCCTGTTCGGCGTACTGTGCCATGGCCGACGGATAGTAGAGCAGCTGCCCAAGGGCGATCAGCTTATCCGCAAAGCGCTCTCCGGTGAAATCGTCGGCTATTATGTCTTTCCAGCAGGCTGAATAATAACCCTTGAGCATATCAAGCAAAACGTCGCTGACCGCCGATAGATTTTCACCGGACTGTATCGCGTTCAGCCCGTAAAAGGTATCGGAAATCCTATCCCTATCCAGCTCCGTTCCGCAAGCGGTTTCAAGCGCGTAAAACAGCCCCTCAATCCCGCCTGACATGTCGGCTTCGTTCATGCTTTGGGCGCCGACAATATGGGTAAGCACCTTTACGGTATTGACATAGAAATATGAATATGCAGGCAGACCACAGCCGGTTTCCTGGTTCCACAGGTCGGTCATCCCTTCCTCAAGCAGCGTGTTGTTGAGGCCGCGAGATACCGCATGGCGAATTTCATGGGCAAAGGCGCTTTGCGCCATTCCGCTGTCCATATTATACCGCACCACAATTGTGCTTGGATACTGAAAATATGCCAGCACCGAGGGGTTCTGGCGCAGATAAGCATCCTCCCGGGCGTCCCGCAAATAAACAGTCATGCGGGCAAGGGTGGTTTTCATCTGCCCCGCAAAATCAGGGGACCCCGCTTCTTTTAGAAATTGATAAGCGCAGTCTTTAAAAACCTGTTTATAGTCCATGCCGATGCTTTTATTTTTATCTATAACGCTGCAAAGCTGTTCAAACCACAGCTGGCTGAAGCCGTTGCCCACTGCCCTGGCTATCTCCTCATCGCTTTCCCCCGCGCTTATAAGCGCGCCATAAGCCCGGACAGGATCAACTGCCCCGCTTCGGGCCAGAGCTATGAGCATCGGGTGGGTATCGCCCTTAGGGGGAGCCATTATGGCGCGGTACATAAAATAGGCCATGTCTCCGCGGCTCATATCCTCCGCGGCAGCAAAATGCCTGAAAGCCCTGTCTGTTGCAAGCTCAATCTGCAGACTGAACTCCAGCGCACGCTGATAAGTAAAATCACCATTTGCCTCGCTGTACCCAAGCAGGCGCAGTAGCATCGTGACATATTGCTGTGCCGTTATCTTGTCCCCTGACCCCAGCCTTCCTCCGCCGACACCCTGAACAATACCCTTTTCTTCACCGTAGCCGGCATATGCCGCAGCCCAAACGGGTACATCTGAAAAGGTGGTGGGCAAGGCGGAGGCCAGTGCCTCCTGTTCTTTTCCGCTTAAGCGTATAACGGTCACCAGCGCCTCAATTCGGGAGGGGGCGCGTTCCAGCTCAAAGCCCTTATCGCTGCCCATAAAAAGACCTATATGGTTGAGCGCTTCGGCCTCAGAGCCGTGACCGGGCCATGAATTGAAGCTGTCCTCAAAAAAAGTGCTGTATCTGCTTAAATCGGGCTGAAAGGCCGCGCCGGCCGGAAACGACCCTATAGCAAAAAGAACAGCAAGGGCGATCAATGTGGCTCTGCGTATTCTCATTTCAAACTCCAATCATCTGCGTATTATACTTATTATAGTGGCGCGGCAGCTAAAAAGCAAACCTCACCTTAAAACAACAGGCAGCCCCGGGGCTGCCTGTTGCTTTAATTCGCCGCCTCACAAAGCGGTATGCTTTTGAGGGCGGTATATTTGCTATGCAGATGTCAATAGGCTCAGTCAATGCAGATTAGCTCATATTCCCGCTTGCCGATGCCCAGCCTTTCGGCGCTCTCGACAATCAGTATGCCGTTGCGCGACTCCATGCGCTCTATCAGATGCACCTTGCCCGGGTCATCGGAGCTATAGACCAAATCGACACAGGCCTGGTCGAGGGCAACCGGGTCAAGGGAGGCCAATATGCCAATATCGGCCATCTGCGGAGCCTCTGCCTTGGCGGCGCAGTCGCAGTCCACCGATAGGTTGCGCATGACATTTATAAAGGCCATCCTTCCGCCAAAATAGTCAACGATTGTTTTACCGGCATCGGCCATGGACTCAAGGAAAGAATTGTGCTCAGCCGTCCAAATATCCTCCGGCTTGCCTGCGCCGTGAATGTAGGCCTTGCCGAATGCGGAGGCGATTCCGATGGAAATATTCTTCAGCGCCCCGCCGAAGCCGCCCATGGCGTGTCCCTTGAAGTGGGTCAGCACCAGCATGGAGTCATAGTTGGCCAAATGTCCGCCGACGTAATTCTTCTTGATTCTTATGCCGTCCGGTACAGGAAGCTCAAGCTGGCTCTCCTCATCCATGATGTCAACAGGGGCAATATCTGTCCATCCGTGAAGCTTCATGGTATTCCAGTGCTCCGCAGTGGTGTTGCGCTTGCCCTCATAGGCGGTGTTGCATTCGACAATAGTCCCGTGCACATGGTCAATTATCGGCTTCATAAAGCCGGGTCTTAGAAAGTTTTGATTGCCCACCTCTCCCGAGTGCAGCTTGACTGCAACCTTGCCGGGAAGCTCCGCCCCCAGCCTTTCATACATACGAATCATGGTATCCGGGGTGATATGGCTTGTAAAATAGACCTTTGCCTTACTCACTTGAAACACTCCTTCCTTATTTCCTGGCCATATGTCCGCTTCATACTAAATTACAGCTGAAGCGGCCTGCGAAAAAGCGGACTCCGGCAAGCTAAACCCTAGCATTACTGCTTTTGCGTTCTCAAAAGCATAACCAGCCCACCGGGAAAGCTTGCATTATTTGCCGGTACTGCCGTTAAAAATATTATATCACTTTTGCCATAAATTTCATACTATATCTAAGGAAGAGAAAGTGAGGAGATTATTAATGCAGGTTCATGTGGTTCTCCCCGGACAATCCCTATATACGATAGCAAAAGCGTTTGGAGTTTCGACAGCCGATATTGCTTTGGCAAACGAGATCAACCCCGCAAACTCCCTGGTAGTGGGCCAGGCTCTTGTCATCCCCATCACAGGCATGTACTACTGGGTGAGGCCGGGAGATTCACTATATACCATTGGGCGCAAGTTCGGAATCAGCTCCTCCGAGCTGGCAAATGTCAACGGGATCAAATTAACGCAGCCGCTGCAGCCCGGTCAGCGCCTGTACATACCTCCTACGCCGAAAAGGCAAATTGAGACAAACGCTTACGCTGAAACGCGTACAAACGGAGATTTTTCAGAAAATGTGCTTGCCTCTGTAAAGCAGGAGGCTCCCCTATTGACCTATGTCGCCCCGTTCAGCTTTCGCGCAAAGGCGGATGGGTCTCTGGTTGCGCTTGATGTATCGCCGGTAAAATCCGCCTCGTCCGGCAGCGGCGCCGTGCTCATGATGGTTGTTACCAATCTTGAGGAGGGTCAATTCAGCAGCTCTCTGGGAGAAGCAATTCTAAACGACAATGCCGTGCAGGAGGCCCTTCTTGACAATATTATTGAAACGGCAAAGGAAACGGGCTTTCGGGATATTCATTTTGATTTTGAGTTTTTACGCCCGGAGGACCGGGAAAATTATAACGCCTTTTTACGCAAGGCATCAGCCCGCCTGCACAGTGAAGGCCTTTTGATGTCCACCGCTCTTGCGCCGAAAACAAGCGCCTCTCAGACAGGTGCGTGGTATACCGCCCACGACTATAAAACACATGGAGAGGTGGCCGACTTCGTCGTTATTATGACATATGAATGGGGCTACAGCGGCGGCCCGCCCATGCCGGTTTCCCCTATCGGCCCGGTTCGGCAGGTTTTGGAATACGCCAAAACCGAGATACCCGCCGGTAAAATCATGATGGGGCAAAACCTGTATGGCTATGACTGGACGCTGCCCTATAAAGAAGGGGGCGAATACGCCCGCGCCCTCAGCCCACAGGCGGCTATTGCGTTGGCCAGAAACCGCAATGCCGCAATCGGGTATGACTATACTGCACAGGCACCCTTCTTTCGCTATTACGACGAGCAGAAGAAAGAGCATATTGTGTGGTTTGAGGACGCCCGCTCCATAAGCGCCAAGTTCAATCTGCTGAAGGAGCTTGGCATCCGCGGCATAAGCTATTGGAAGCTGGGTCTATCCTTCCCGCAGAACTGGCTGCTTTTACAAGACCGTTTTACTGTCAAAAAATACTAAGGCGAATATATAAAACTCAAAAAAGAGCTAGCTGACACTTAAAATCAGTTAGCTCTTTACTTATAGCGCATTATCGGCGCATTACATTTGCTGCGCAAATGCGCGGCGGCTTTTCCCGCCGCATGTTGCCGACGCTGCCAACCGTTGTCAGAAAGTCAATAACGCTTTTTCGCATAAACGCCTATCACATTCCGTATTTTCATTGCGAACAGGAAAGATTAATCGACGCTGCGACCTCGCTACCGATGTTCCTTATTTCCAACCCGCAATGCGGATATTTATCCATTATTTTTATTGCATTGCTAATCCCGGCGCCTTGATGTCCCTTTTTGCTCGTAAACCCAAGGGCAAACACCTCGGAAAGCTCAATCGGCTTGCTGGAACTGTTTGTTATTGTAATGATTTTATTTTGCATATCTTGTTCATGGGCGATTTTGAAAGTCACCCTCCTCTGTTCCGATTCGGCTGCCGCCTCAATGCCATTATCCAGCAAACATGCGATGACACGGCAAATGTCAATGTCTTCCATGGGGAGGTGGGAAAGCGGACACTCCAAATAGACACCCATGCTTACTTTTATTCGTTCGGCCTGTTCATGCTTATTGAGCAAAAGAGAGACCCATGCAGGGTGCTCTACAGCGCGGCGGCTCAGGTCGAGCAAATCTCCCGCTCTCGTCGTGATTTCGACTAAGGATTTATGATAACGCTTGCACGCTTCCAAATCCCCAAGCTCAAAATAGCCGTTATATGTATGAAGTATATTGTAAAAATCATGCTTTATAGCACTGAACTGATTTATGCTGCTAAGCAGTGATTCCATCTGCCTGTCCTTCTCCCGGATTTCCGCCTTAGCATAGCGGTTGCTGTTAAGCGAAATGCAAAACGCCGAAAACAGTACCAGCATGCATAAGCTCAAAAAACTGCCCGGCACCGTTTGGGGAATAAAAAGCATGATACATGCCGCACATATGAAAATAAAGCACAGCTGAAAAAGGGGGAACCAAACGTTTTTATTTGTCGCCTCCTCTCCCATGCCCTTGATAATCAAGAATCGCGGTCTCTCATCAAGTATGCGGTACATCAGGCTGTAAAAAGCAATTGAAACCATAAAGTTCACGCCATACATAGCCAAACAGACGGCGTAATTCATTTGATTGGGATCCTGCACAAAAAATATAGCGCCAATCACTCTTGTCACTCCGGTAATCGTCTGGAAATACAGATATGTGTAAACTACTATCTCAAGCGCATGCAAGGGCTTGAAATGAAGCATTTTTACAAAATAAGCCCACAAGGAAATGGTAATGATAACGCCCGGAACCGATGCCACAAGAGGTAAAGCCTTATGCATTGAAGCCGTGTCAGCCAACAAAAACTTGTAAATGTCCCCCGAAAATGCAAGGCCGGCGAGGACTAATGCAAACACAATTTTTTTCTGCTTTGCCTGCTTCACTTCACCCATACGCAAAAGCATGCCAAACTTTATGTACATAAGCGCGAATTGATAAATAAATGCGACGCACACTACCATGTTGCGCATATCATCCGAATATGGGGATATGTTGAAAATGCCCATCGTAACCTCCGCATTTACTGGGATACCCATCGCATAGATTCATTTACCGAATCGAAGGGATGGGGCTCCGCCGGCTTAAGCTTTATAATCAATCAGGCGATAAACAAACCAGATCATTTCACATTGCGAAGCTTAACATAAGCAGACATTTCCTGACCTCGGTATTCAATTTGGATCGAGCAGTTGCCGTATTTGCGAAGTATCTCACGAGCCTTCAAAACACGCAGGTCATCGCTTCCCTGCGGCGCAGCGTCTTTTGAGAACGCTGCCGGTGTACTGTTGGTTACAATAATAATTTTTTCGTCATTGTTCTGATTTTCAACCGTAAGGTAAACTTTCCGCTGCTCAGAGCAGCTTGCGGCTTCTATCGCTTTGTCCAATAGGCTCATCATAATTTTTGCAATATCCATATTGTCAATATAGAGATTATCCAAACTGCATTTTATAGAAAGCAGCAGCTTTACGCTCAGCTTTTCTGCAGCCTCGAGCTTGCTGATGAGGAGCGATATAAGCATCGGATTCTCGTGCATTTTTCGCGTAAGTTCCGCAATATTTCCGGCGTGTGATGTCGCCAGAATCAACGAATCATGGTAAGCCTTAAGCTTTTCGTATTCTTTCAGCTCCAGATAGCCGCTGTATGTTTGAAGTATGTTGTTAAAGTCATGCTTTACGCCACGCAGCTCCTCCATACCCCTGAAAAGCACTCCAATATGCGCGTCACGGTTGCTATCGACCTGTTTGTTGTAAATGACGATATCAATACAAATGCTGATAACCGTATAGAGAAGCGTAATCAAGATAACAATAACGTTCGCAGCGATTTGTTCTGCGACAATGCTTGGAATAATAACATTGATCGCAAAAATCATTGAAGCTGCCAAGAAGTAGATAATCAGTTCTTTTCTCTTATTGAAAAACATATTGTCAGAGAATTTGAGGCTTGCTTGCGTTTTATCCAATATGTACAGCACGATTTTGTACAGCACAAAAAACACTAGAAGCCCTGCTGCTTGCTGA
>JAVBSJ010000058.1:0-11208 GCA_031547105.1 Oscillospiraceae bacterium | reverse complement strand
GATGCTTATTGTGCTGGTCGGAAGCGGCACTTCCTCTGCGGAAAACCATCCGGCCTCTGCAATTTCGTTTTCCTGCAGGGTAAAGCCTTCGCCGTTTATATAGCCGTCAAAATCGGCGGTAAAGCCAATCATCTCGGTGTCTGAAAAGCCCCAGGGCTGGCTTTTGAGATAGCGTATGTTTTTAACGCGCACGCCAACCTCCTCCGCCGCCTCGCGGGCTACGGTCTCCTCAAAGCTTTCCCCAACCTCGACAAATCCGGCGATTAAGGAGAAGCGGGTGCCGTTCACATTCCTGCCCATCAGCAGCTTGTCCCCATCAGAAATGGCAATGATGACGGCAGGGCAGATTTTGGGATACTCTATTAAGCCGCAGTCCGGGCATACCATCGCCCGCTCAGTCTGGCTGTGCCGGGTCTTAACGCCGCAGCGGCCGCAAAAGGCACGGCTTTTCTCCCATCTGTAAAGCTGCCACCCGGTAATTACGGCAAAGGGGTCGCTCTTGCCTATAGGCGCCCGGGCCATCCCCTGGGCTGACTGGTAGCTGAAGCCGGCAGGAGGGGCAATGTCCTCATCTATAAGGAAATAACCCGTCTCTGATATTGAAAACAGATGATGGCAGGAGGGTTTCATCCCCTTAAGATCGGAAAATCTGGGCAGAGAGGGGGTTTCGCCGTCAATCATAAGTATTTCGTTAGCACTTGTGTAGCACAGCGCCACATCCTCCTGGACAGGGGCGCGCAGGGAAAAAGCATTGCTGAAAACAAAGGGAGAGATGTCTTGTATCATGGCACAAAACCTCAATAAATAATATTTGTATTAAAACCAAAGCCATATTATCACAAAAGAATCTGTTGGGAAAGGGGAGCGGGCACTTTTGTCAAAAATTAATATTATTTATACGGAAAAAGCATTGGCCCCCGAAACAGCATTAAAATTATTCTCCCTCTTCTCAGAAGAAGGGATCATGTGATGATGAAGCATGCGGCCTATGCCAAGCTGCGAAGAGAGGAAAGGGATTTCCCGGGTTGAAGCATCGGGCTTTTTGTGGTATGCTGTCTTTTATGGGCGGCGCAGCTGCCTGTATCGGCATATTGATTAACGGAAATTATGTGTTTTAAGGGCAAGGAGCGCGGATGGTTAAGTTTATCGGCAAGCGGATTCTGAGTATCATACCTGTTCTGTTCGGCGTCACCTTTTTGGTGTATCTGCTGGTTAAAATGGCCCCGGGAAACCCGGAGCTTACCCCGCTTAGGCGCGCCGAAACGCCGGAGGAAAAGGCGCAGATGCGGGAGGAGCTGGGGCTCAATGACCCCATCCTTGTGCAGTACGCCCGCATGATGCAAAGGGTGTTCTTTTCCGAAAGCAAAAGCAGTATTGTCACCCGGGAAAAGCTGGCGGCGCACCTGCCCAGAACCATTCAGCTTTCCATGACAGCCCTTGTATTCTCTATCATTTTTGCCCTTCCCCTGGGGCTGATTGCCGCCATTAAGCAAAACACCCTCTTCGACGGCCTCAGCATGACGATCTCCCTTATCGGTGTGTCTATGCCCAACTTTTGGCTGGGCATAATGCTGATGATTCTTTTCACCCTCAAGCTCAAATGGCTTCCGTCGGCGGGCTCAGCCACGCCGCAGCATATAATCCTTCCCGCCATGACGCTGGCGGTGATAAACATGGGCGCAATTTCCCGCGTCACCCGCTCCTCTGTTTTGGAGGTAATACGGCAGGATTATGTCCGCACCGCAAGGGCAAAGGGCTCGCCCCAGCGGGCGGTCATACGCAAGCACGTGCTTAGAAACGCCCTGATTCCCACCGTCACGGTTTTGGGCATCCAGCTTGGGGAGCTTTTAAGCGGCGCTATAATCGTTGAAAACGTCTTCGCCTGGCCGGGCGTTGGCAGACTGCTGATGCTGGCCATCGAAAGCCGTGACATCACCATGATGATTGGCTGCGTCACTATTTTTGCCCTGTTTATTTCGGTGATAAATCTGATAGTCGATATGCTTTATTCTGCGCTGGACCCGAGGATACAGAGGAACTGAACCTCAAAAGGTGAAAAATATAATTGGTAGCTTTTTAGCTTGTGTTTTGGAAAACCATGACATAAAATGTAAGCACAATAACGTCATGAGGGAAGGTTACAGCTTAAGCGCGATCCGGTATATCGGTGAAATGTCGTGCAGGGGCAACCGTTTGATTTTTTAGCACGTGTTCTTTAGTTGTCTTGCATAAGGCGCGTAAACCGAGTTGCTGTAATCGGTTTACGCGCCCTTAGATTTGTGTTTGACAGACTACGGAGGGTGATTGGCATTAATAAAACTAAGAGCACTTTATTGGATAGGCAGGCGTTGCTGGCCGTTTTGGTCATGATAGCGGTGCTGGCGGCAACACTCTACTATGATGCTTCCCTGAGAGAGGTAACACAGCGTATTGCCGATGGCGCAGCAAACTTGGAAGGAGCTCAAGCCCAGCTTACCCTTACCGCCAAGGTGTTTAAGTGGGCGTCCGGGGCAGTTTGCATAGCAGTATGGGCATATGTACCTAAAAAAGCCTCAATTGCAGCCATGCTTGCCGGCGGGGGCATATCGCTTATAATTCTGCTTGCTGTTTCGTTGGGCATGGGCATATATCCCCAACCCTTTTCGGTAATTGTGCGTATGCTTGTCCTCCGTCCGGTTATGTTCAGGATAATGCTGCAAACCTTTTTCTTTGGGCCGTGCTCCCTTGCCGTGCTGGGCAGCGCAATTGGGCTGCTTGTTTCAATAGGCAATAAAAGCGCTGCACTAAAGCAAGAGCCGGAGGCAGAGAAAATCACCTTAATAAAAGGCACGGAGCTCCCGCTTCTTGTGAAAAGAGCGGCCATTGCAGCAGGGCTGGCTGTTATACTGCTGATCGCGGCGATAGCCGGCTATGTGCTTGCGGACGGGGGGACGGCGAATCCTGATATGTCTATGATGGTTACGCAGGCGGCAGTGGAGTGGGGCAGTATAATCAGCACTCTCTTCATATGCGGCGTCTGTGTGGCCTTGGGATATTTGCTGCCGTTAGCTCTCCTGCAAAAATGCGCCATAGGATTGAGTGTTTATTTTGTGCTTTCAGCCATTGTTTATGAGACCTATCCGCTTCTGAGCCAATTTACGGGCAACCTGACAATGCTGTACGGGTTTCTAATTATTGTGCTGGCTGCGGCAGGACTTAAGCTGGAGGGCGTCCTGCCGGAGCGTAAAAATGACCGACATATTCGCAATGCAAGCGACATAACAACCAAGTGACGTATATGTGCAAAAATACAAGCGGGCGGCAGTAGCCGCCCGCTGTACTTATGTATATCGACAAGGTAAAACACAAGCTTCCTTAAAACGCCCGCTCCAGCATGATTATTTTGCTTTCGGGGAAGATGAGGCCGTATTTCTTAAGCGCCGCCAGCCGCCTCTCATCCCCGTCGGGGATCATGCAGACCAGCTTAGGCAGCCCTTGTTTTTTAAGCTGCGCCACCGCAAAACGGACGCAGGCGTCAAGGTCGCCCCCGAACATGCCCAGGTGCAGACCCTCCTTTTCCAGGAAGCGGGCGCCCAAAACGAGGGCGCTGCCATCATATTCGTACACCATGCCCTTTTCGGTCAGTCCTTTATAAAGGGGCTCTCCAAGACCGTAAAAGGTGCGGTTTGTGCAAAAATAGCCCTGATATTCATCAAAGTACGGAGAAAGCAGCTCCTCCGCCCTCCTTGGGCAGGTGACCGCCTTGAAATCAGGCGCCGATACATCGGGGGCATCCCCAAGCTTAAGGGTGCCCTCAACCGTGGTCAGCGCCACGTGGAGGCCGTTGCGCTCCCCCAGTATGCGGGAGGGATAGTTGGTGTGCCCGGTGTACATGCGCACAAAGGGGGTATTAAGCTCTGTGCACAGCTCCATAAACCGCGTCCAAATCAGGGCGCCGATGCCTTTCTTCTGATGCTCCGGGTCGACCCGCAGGGTTTCCAGCCAGGCGCTGCCGTCATACTGGACAGAGAAGCGGGAAAAGCCCACCGGTACGCCGTCCAGCTCTGCGACAATAAGCTCCCCTGTGGTGTTATCAAAAAACTCCTCCCTCACGCCGTTGAGATAGAGGAGATTCGGGGTGGATTTTCCCTCTATTTCCAACAGAACAGGCAGGTCGGCCATAACGGCCTTGCGCAAGGTCATTGCCATAAGTCACCTCAAAATAATATAATGTGCAGCGGCTGCACCGCTGTGCTATACTTTATTACATAAACAATTTAACACTGCGGGCAGGCTGTGTCAACCTGCGTGCCGGCGCTGCGGTGTGCTGAAAAGGTGAAATATGCAGTACAAGGATATAGTGCAGGGGCGCTTTATCGCCCGTCCCAACCGCTTTATCGCCCATGTGGAGGTTGACGGCGAAATACAGGTTTGCCATGTCAAAAATACCGGGCGCTGCCGGGAGCTGCTCATTCCGGGCGCCCAGGTTTGGCTGGAAAAGGGAACCTCCCCCGGGCGCAAAACCCCTTTCGACCTGGTGGCAGTGCAAAAAGGGGACAGGCTGATAAATATGGACAGTCAGGCGCCCAATAAAGCCTTTGCCGAATGGGCGCGGGCAGGGGGGATGGGGGAAATTACAGAGCTTCGGCATGAAGTACCCCTGGGTCAGTCCCGCATTGACTTCATGCTCAAGCGCTTTGGCATTGACACCTATGTGGAGGTCAAGGGTGTGACGCTGGAGAAGGAAGGGGTGTGCCTTTTCCCCGATGCGCCCACAGAGCGGGGGATAAAGCACATAAAGGAGCTTATTGGCGCAAGGAAAGCGGGCTTCGGCGCCTGTATATTTCTGGTGATACAGATGGAAGGGGTAAAGCACTTTGCCCCCAATGACCGCACACATCCCGCCTTTGGTCAGGCGCTTAGGGAGGCGCGGGAAGCCGGGGTGGATATACTGGCATATGACTGCGCCGTCACCCCCGGCAGTATGGAGATCCGCGCACCTGTTGAAATAAAGCTATAAGCAAGCCGCCCGGGATTCTTCCCGGGCGGCTTAAGCTTTTAAGGACTATATTTTCATGCTTTTGCGTTTAAAGAACTTGACAATCTCAACAAGGGGAATAATGCTGAAGGCCAAAGCAAGGGCGACACCGTATTCAAGCAGGCTGATATGCTCAAACCCGAAGGCGTTGTTGAGGAAGGGCACATATATGACTGCTGTTGTCAGCACAAGGCTTGCAATGGCAGAGATCCACAGGAACTTGTTTGCGGTGGGGAGGGAAAACAGGCTGCCCTTCTGGGAGCGCATGTTAAAGCTGTGGCAGATTTCGGTTATGCTGAGGGTAAGAAAGGCCATTGTCATACCGTCGGCCGACTCGGCGATTTCCCATACTCCTGCCTCAAGGTAGTGGCCTATAAAGTAGGAGGCCACAGTCAAAATTGTCACAAGCACGCCCTGGTACAGTATGTCAGCCCCCAGGCCGTCTGCGAAAATGCTTTCGTCGCGGGGACGGGGCTTGCGCTGCATGAGATTAGGCTCGGCTTTTTCCATGCCGAGGGCAAGGGCGGGGAAGCAGTCGGTGATCAGGTTTATCCAAAGCAGATGCACCGGCTTGAGGATGGTAAAGCCGGTAATGGTGGCGAAGAAGATGCTGAGAACCTCAGACAGGTTGGAGCCCAGCAGGAACTGCACCGCCTTGCGGATGTTGTCGTAAATGCGGCGGCCCTCTTCAACAGCCGAGACAATGGTGGCAAAGTTATCGTCGGCCAAAACCATATCGGCCACGTTTTTGGTGACGTCGGTGCCGGTTATGCCCATGCCGACGCCAATGTCAGCCGATTTTATGGAGGGGGCGTCATTGACGCCGTCGCCGGTCATGGCGGTGATATAACCCAGGTGACGCCATGCGTTGACGATGCGCACCTTGTTTTCCGGCTGCACGCGGGCGTAAACCCTTATTTCCTTAACCCGCTTATGGAAGGTCTCATCGTCCATCTGATCCAGCTCAAGTCCGGTTATTGCCTGGCTTTCGTCCTTGATCATGTTCAGATCCTTGGCGATGGCCACGGCGGTATCCTTGTGGTCACCTGTTATCATAACGGTGCGGATGCCGGAGGCCTTGCAGGTTTCGATAGCAGCCTTGACCTCGGGGCGCACAGGGTCGATCATGCCGCAGAGGCCGACGAAGGTCATGCGCTCTTCAAGGTTGCTGGACTCGTAATCGCCGGGATCCTCACCCCGCTCAACACAGGCGGCGGCCAGCACACGCAAAGCGCGGGAGGCCATGTCCTTGTTGACGGACAGGATTTTCTCTCTTTGCTCGCCTGTCATGGGAACGATGCCGGTTTCGGTCATGTAGCTGCTGCAGCGCATGATGATCTGGTCAGGCGCGCCCTTTGTGTACTGGATACAGCCGTCATAGGTCTTGTGTACGGTGGACATCATTTTGCGTCCGGAGTCAAAGGGAGCCTCTCCGATACGGGGGGTGAGCTCCTTAAGGTCATATTTGGGATAACCCTTCTGCTCACTGAAGCGCACGAGGGCGGCTTCGGTGGGCTCGCCGGTTATAACGCCGTCCCTATCCAGCTCGGCGTCATTGCAAAGGGCCATTGCCATTGCCAGCATTTGCAGATTCTCCGTATAGTTCTCCGTGACAGTCATTTTGTTCTGGGTCAGGGTGCCGGTCTTGTCAGAGCATATTACGTTTGTACAGCCGAGAGTTTCTACAGCCGTCAGCTTGCGTATGATAGCCTTACGGTTGGACATGTTTGTCACACCCATTGAAAGCACAATGGTGACAACAGCTGCCAACCCTTCAGGAATGGCGGCGACAGCCAGCGAGACGGCTACCATAAAGATGTCAAGGCTGACCTGCCCCGCAAGGCTGCCCGCCCTTATAAGCTGGAACGCAAAAATGAACACGCATATGCCGATGACCAGGTAGCTGAGGGTGACACTGAGCTTTGCAAGCTTCTGCTGCAAGGGGGTTTGGCCTTCCTCGGCCTTGTTGAGGGCATCGGCAATTTTGCCCATTTCGGTGTCCATGCCGATGGCGGTAATTACCGCCGTGCCCCTTCCGTAAACGGCTGTTGAGCCCATGTAAACCATGTTTGCACGGTCGCCAAGCGGTATGTCCTTGTGATCCTGCAGATAAAGCGTGTCAATCAGCTTGTTGACGGGGACACTTTCGCCGGTCAGGGCTGATTCTTCGATTTTCAGGCTTGCGCATTCGATAAGGCGTCCATCTGCAGGGATCGCGTCGCCCGCCTCAAGCAGCACAATATCGCCGACGCACAGATCCTGGCTTTTTATAACCTGCATGTGACCGTCCCGCAGCACCTTGCAGGTGGCGGCCGACATGGCCTGCAGAGCCTCAATGGCTTTTTCGGCCTTGCTTTCCTGATAAACACCCAAAACGGCATTGATAATGACAACCGAGAGAATGATGACAACATCGGCAAAGCCCTCATGGGAGTATATGGAGGTGATGAGGGAAACGGCCGCCGCCGCAATGAGGATGAGGGTCATAGGGTCGGCGATCTGCGCCAGAAAACGCTTGAAAAGAGATGGCTTGGGGGGCTCAATCAGCTGGTTTTTGCCGTTTTTGCCAAGCCTGCTGTCGGCTTCCGCCTGTGACAAGCCTTTGGATGAGGTGCCAAGCTCGCTTAAAACCTCATCGATGTTTTTACAGTACTGTTGCATTGTCGTGCCTCCTCATGTAATAAAAAAGACCCATGCATAACGATTTTGTCGTTATACATGAGTCTGGTCCTTTAATTCAAGCCAGGCCGTGGGGCCATGTATGTTGGACTTGAAACGCATCTCTGCGCGAACTACTCCCCCATGGGTTATGCTTTTGTCAAACCGAAAGCATGTGTCTCCCAATAGAATAGCAGTAATATTCACAATTGTCAATATAATAGAGTTAAGAAATGCAAAACTTATTTTGCTTCGGAAAGGCGGGAAATTGACTCTTCCTTTGTGGAGGTGAAAAAGATGTCGTTGCCCTTGTTGCTCTCATAAATAAAATCCCTAAGCGGCTTGGAGGTATACCCGGAAAAGTCGCCGTAAATTGCCAGCTTGGCGCGGTAGTTGACAAACTTTTGCAGTATCTCTCCCGCAAGGCCGGTGGACAGCCTGAAAAAATCCTCAGACAGACATTCCTTGGCGATTGCGATCCGGTACGTCCCGTGCAGGAAGGATGCGTCGGCTATGAGATCCAGCGCGGAGGAAGCGTCACAAATAATATCGCCCCCGCAGTTCACCACTGCAACCTTGCTTGTCCCTGTAGCTATTATATCCATTTCCATTGTCGATAATTCTCCTTTTTTCTGCATATGGCTAAAACGGCTGTGCGCCATGCCGGGTTAGGGGCGGCAGTTTTTTACAATGTTACCATATATGTCAAGGCATAACAATATAAACCTCTGCCTAAATATAGAAAAGCCGCCCTTAAGGGGCGGCAGAGGGACAGCCTATCTGTCCTGAGAGCCGGGGTACACGCTGCTGCCGAAATCCGGGTCTTCGTAATACTGATTGTCACCTATGTCGGCGAGACCGGTGTAGTCAGGGTCGTATTTGCGGTCGGTTTCCACCATGATGCTGCGCGTTTCGGCGTTATACCAAATGCCGACATCAAGGGCGGCGGCAAAGTCGCGGGCCTTGATGTAATTATCTCCGTTTATATTGTAGGCGCTTATCTTGGCGGGGTTCCCGTCAACAAATATATCATGGGCAGAGGGGATAACTATAAGCTCTGTGGCGATAGCAATGCCGCCAAAGGCCGTAGCGCCGATCAGGACACCGGCTATAAGGGTAAGGATATATTTTTTCATACATAGTTCCTCACAGATATGTTATGTTACCATCCTATCACAGTTTCTGAGTTATACAAATCAATATACCGTTAAGGTTATAGCCATCCGATGATGTCATATTTCCTGGAAGCTTCATATACGCCGAATTAAAATAATCATATTTGTGGGAACTTATAAACTTTCCGGTCAATACTTACAAAATGGGACAATTGATGTTGAAGTTTTGTTTTTTTTTGTTAGGCTAAAAGCAAGGCAAATTGATACAGCACCGCGCGCCGAGGAAAGTGACTGCAAGATAGGTTAAGAGCATACAAAGCAAAGGGGCTGCCTAAAGTGGAAAACAATTCAAACGCGATCCGTAAATCGAAAAGCCGCATATGGATGGTTGTTATTGCTATCGCAATTGCAGCTTGCTTGCTTAAAGTCGCATACAGCCGCTCGCATACACCCATAGTCGCAAGCTTCGGTATTGAAAACATTGTTTTAGGCGTTGAGGAGGGCTTTTACGGAGTACGGGGTGGCTCCTTCGATTTGGTTTGGACAGCAGGAGGCGACAGCAGCCCCTTTGCAGAACGATATGACTACCTGCATATTACCGTTACCGCCATTGACGAAGAGGGCCGGGAGTTCGCCACACTAATGTCCCCTAAAGGACACTACAGCACCGGCACGGTGGATTATCACAGCACACAAGGATCGTCTCACGAAGCCTGCCCCATGGAAATCAGCCCTCCTGAACGCACATCATCCACGCTGCTTATAGGACGTTTTCCATATAAAGACGGCCCTTTATATGCCGAGGGAGGCAGGATAAATGTGTGGTTCAGCCATGCTCAGCTTGGTTCTGGTTCATTTGTTGTTACGGTAAACTATACTCATACTTTTTTTGATAAAACCACGCAGAGCATAAGCCAGGCATTTCTGGTAAACCAAAACGGATACATAGCCCTGCCCGATTTGCGCTTGGCCGGCGAAAAGGCTGCAAGGGGTCAGATTGGCTCAAGCTGGCATGCGAATTAAGCGGTGGAGCAACATTCCGGCTTCAGCATTCAAAGAAACACCGAACACAGAGGCACCGCAAATGCGGCGCCTCTGTGTTCGGCTTGACGCTAAAAGGGGCGAGTGCATGCACTTACTAGCCCTCAAGGGGGTAGCTGTAGGTATAGTAGAACTCGCCTTTTGTTTCCCAGAGGGTGTTAAAGGCCACAGTGACAGTGCTTACCTTGTTATCGGTGAGGAATTTTGACACCGTTTCGTCTGAAACAATCAGCTCAAACAGCTCCCGGCTGCGTCCCTCAAGGCTGCTTTTGAATGCTGCCAATTTGGTTTCACCCCATTTGCCCAGGGTATAGATGGGTATTTCTATGTACAGCTCATCGGTGTCGGGTTTTATGCCGAAACGCCGCATGGTGATTGCTCCCACATCGGGGATGTTTTCTTCGTCACCGAATTCCGCCTCATTGAAGGCCTTGACATAGTTGAAGGCGATAGTCTGGATATGCAATTCATCGGCGGGTAAATGGTCATTGACATATTCTGCGTATGTGGTGTTTGGCCTTGAGTTTTTCCGGTCATTTCTATGAGAGCCGCCTGTGCCGTACTTGGCTGTATCGTAGTAGAGAACGGTTACGTCGTAGATTTTGAAGCTGCCGTACAGCGTTTCCTTCAGCGCTTCCACCACCTGGTCGAAGGCCTCATCCACCATTTCATATTCAGGCCCGTCTATCTTGTAGGGGTCGTAGTAAAGGCCGACAACGGCGTGGAGGTCAGAGAACAAAAGGTAATTAAAGCCCTCGTTCATAATAATATCTCTTGTGAACTCGATTGTAGCGTGGTCAAGAGGTAAAAGGGTCTGGCCGTCGGCCCACTCGGTAAGAGAGGCTTCTATATTTTCATAAACTTCCTCATAGGGTGTGGCGTCAATAAGCGCCCGGATTTCCGCCATTTTGCGCAGATATTCCTCTTCCGTACGGGTTTCACGAAAGGCGTCGATTTCCTCCCTTGTTGGAACCTTATCGGGGTCAAGCTCGATGGGCTTGCCGGCGCACCCTGCAAGGGTGATGATCATCAGCAGGGAAAGAGATAGTAAGCATATTTTCTTTGTCATAATTGCACCCTCCTATAAATATGTGCAATGCATACAAATACGCAGAATAATTTACATTTATATTGTATCATTTAACCAAAGAAAAGTAAACGGCGGTTTCACACAACTATGCTCTGGGTGCATAAAGTTAATTTTATCGCTAATGCAATAAAGCACCGCGAATGCGGTGCTTTATTGTGCGGCTTCTGCCGCTCGGGGCGAGTGCCCCGTAATGATATTGGGCAATTCAGTTGACCAATATCTATTGAAATTCCAACGGATACCAAAAAGAAAGCACCGCGAATGCGGTGCTTTTGTATGTATAAGGC
>JAVBSJ010000096.1:0-12783 GCA_031547105.1 Oscillospiraceae bacterium | reverse complement strand
CGATGAAAGTGTTTGCATCGGGCCGGCGCCCGCAAAAGACAGCTATCTTGACATAAAGGCAGTGCTTTCAGCTGCGATTTGCACCGGGGCGGAGGCTATCCACCCAGGATACGGCTTTCTTTCTGAGAATGCCAAGTTTGCCCGCCTGTGTGAGGAGTGCAATATATGCTTTATCGGCCCTGCGGCGGATACCATTGCCAAAATGGGTGACAAGGACATAGCCCGCCGCATAATGGCGGAAAAGGGTGTGCCGGTCATTCCCGGCACTGACCTGCTGGAAAACATTGAAAGCGCGAAAAAAGAGGCGCAGGCTGTGGGCTTCCCCTTGCTGATTAAGGCGCGGGCAGGGGGCGGCGGGAGGGGTATACGCAAGGTTGACACCCCTGACCAGTTTGAGCACGCCTTTAATACTGCCTCAAACGAAGCGTTGGCGGCTTTTGGGGACGGCGGCGTCTATATTGAGAAATTTCTTTCCCCCGTTAAGCACATAGAAATGCAGCTTCTCTGCGATAAGCATGGCAATGTCATTTGCCTCGGAGACAGGGAGTGCTCTATACAGCGCAAGAATCAAAAGCTGCTTGAGGAGAGCCCTGCGCCTCTAATGGGTGGCGATACGCGTAAATCCATGCAGGAAGCGGCGGTAAAGGCCGCTAAATCGGTGAATTATACCGGGGTCGGCACGGTGGAGTTTCTAATGGACAGCACCGGAAGCTTTTATTTCTGCGAGATGAACACCCGCCTCCAGGTAGAGCATCCCGTAACCGAAATGGTCACGGGGATCGACCTTGTCAAGTGGCAAATCAGGGTGGCGGAGGATCTGCCCCTCACCTTTCAGCAAAATGAAGTCAAGTCCCTTGGCTGTGCGATTGAATGCCGCATAAACGCCGAGAATCCCGCTAAGGGCTTTCGCCCCGCGGGAGGCACAGTATCCCTGCTGCATATTCCCGGCGGCCCTTGGGTGCGCTTTGACTCTGCTGTATATCAGGATTACGTCATTCCGCCTTTTTACGACTCCATGATAGGAAAGCTGATAGTACACGCCGCAACGCGGGAGGAGGCCATCCGAAAAATGAAGGCCGCGCTGGGTGAGCTGGTTATAGAGGGTGTGGACAACAATATTGAGCTGCAAAAGGACATTTTGTCCAGCCCTTTGTTTGCATCCGGCAATTATTTTACCGATTTTCTGGTTAAGGAGGGGATGGTAAATGCTTAAAAAAAGCCTTTTTAAGAAGCCCAATATCCTGCCCGAAGTGTTTTCAAAAAGCGGGCCTTCCGTTGTGCCCTCTGTGCCGGATGAAATGTGGACCACCTGCCCCGAATGCAAAAAAGCCGTTCTGAGCGGCGATCTGCTGGATAATTTAAATGTCTGTCCAAGCTGCGGGCATCACTCGATGGTAAATGCCCGGCAGCGCATCGACTATCTTTGCGATTCCGGCAGCTTTGAGGAGCATGACGGAGGTAAGACCTCTGCAAATCTTATTGATTTTCCCGATTATGACCGAAAGCTGAAAAGTGCCCTTTTGGCGTCCGGCGAGCTGGAGGCGGTCATAACCGGCACCGGCACCGTAAACGGCGCAAGATGCGCTGTTTTTGCCATGGAGCCCCGCTTTATGATGGGCAGTATGGGTACTGTAGTGGGGGAAAAGATCACCGCCCTTTTCGAGTATGCCACGGCGGCGGGCCTGCCGGTTGTGGGTTTCTGCGTTTCCGGCGGCGCCCGTATGCAGGAAGGGATTCTTTCCCTTATGCAGATGGCCAAAACCTCAGGTGCCGTAAAGCGCCATTCAGACGGCGGCGGTCTGTATATCGCCATTTTGACCGACCCAACCACAGGCGGCGTCACCGCCAGCTTTGCCATGGAGGCCGATATAATTATTGCCGAGCCGGGAGCTCTCATCGGCTTTGCAGGGCCAAGGGTTATTGAGCAAACTATACGCCAAAAGCTGCCCGCCGGCTTCCAGCGCGCGGAGTTTCTGCTTGAAAAGGGCTTTGTCGATATGGTCTCCACCCGCAAGGAGCACCGGGAAACGGTTTCGCACCTGCTGGCACTCCATGCGCCCGCGGAAAAAGGAGGGGTATGATGAAGGCCATTGAACGTGTTCAGATTGCCCGCCAGAAGGGCAGACCTACGGGAAAGGTTTATATCGATAAAATTATTGACGGCTTTGTGGAGCTGCACGGCGACCGCAGATTCGGGGATGATAACGCCGTAATCGGCGGGATAGGCACCCTTGCCGGGATGCCGGTGACGGTGGTTGCCCTGGAAAAGGGAAGCGATACCAAGGAGAGAGTCAGACGCAATTTTGGCATGGCTCACCCGGAGGGCTATCGTAAAGCCCTCCGCCTTATGAAGCAGGCGGAGAAGTTCTGCCGTCCCGTCATTTGCTTTGTTGACACAGCCGGTGCGTTCTGCGGCACAGAGGCGGAGGAGCGGGGACAAGGGCAGGCAATTGCCGAAAGTCTTTCGGAGATGATGACGCTTAAGACCACCATAATTTCCGTCTTTATCGGGGAGGGGGGCAGCGGCGGCGCCTTGGCGCTTGCGGTGGCTGACGAGGTGTGGATGCTTGAAAACTCAGTCTACTCGGTCATTTCGCCCGAAGGGTGCGCCAGTATTTTGTGGAAGGACGCTTCCAAGACTGCTGAGGCCGCCGAATGCCTCAAAATGACGTCACAGGATCTGCTCCAGCTTGGGGTGATAGAAAAAATCATACCGGAGATCACCTTTGACGCGGTGTTTTCAACGCTGAAGCTGCTTCTGACAAAGAAGCTGGGTGAGCTTTCTAAAATGGACACACTGCAGCTGCTGGACATGAGATACAACCGCTTTAGGAAGATCGGCGCGGGAGAATAGTGCGATTAAGGGTCTAAGGCATTTGCCTTAGGCTCTTGTTTTAATTCGCTTGCAGCAAGGATGCCCACCGTATTGGCAACGGCGGGCTGAAATGATATAGTAAAGCTGTATCGTTTGGAAAGGGGAGCCGCATGACACGTTTGTATTTGCTTGTGCTTGACAATACCACATGGGATGAAGCCGCTGCAGCGCGGCTGCTGCAACCGTCCAGACAGGCCGATATAGCGCGCCTGAAAAGCCCTGCCGCCCGAATGCGCTCACTTTGCGGGGAGATGCTGGTGCGTTACCTTTTGGCGGAAAGCCTTGATGTTGCTTTAGAGGAAATTGCAATCGAGAGAGAAAAGGGCGGCAAGCCCTATCTTACAGGGAGGCAGGATGTGCATTTCAGCTTATCTCACTCCGGGAATGCCGTTGCCTGCGCCATATCCGATGCGCCCGTAGGCTGCGACATTGAGCAGGTGGGGAAGCACAGACCCAATATCGCCCGAAGGCACTTCACCGGGAAGGAGCAGGCGTGGATAGAGGAAGGGGATAGGGACAGGGACAGGCGCTTTTTTGCCGTCTGGACTGGGAAGGAGGCTTATCTTAAGCGCATAGGCGTCGGGCTTACACAGCCGCTTAACGCTTTTGATGTGCTGGAAGAGCGCAGCATAACGCATTTTTACCGTGACGGGTATGCTATAGCAGTTTGTGCATCCGATGTGGTAAACGGGCTTTGCCTTGTCCCGCCGGAAGAAATCGTCAAATTTATAAAAAAACAAAAGTGAAGACGCTGCCGCGGCAGCGTCTTTCTGTTTTTATCCTACAGTGCGTCTTTTCTGGATTCAGCCGCCACTAAAAAGTGATAAACGGGGGCCAGCTTTTTGAATCCGTCCTCAAGCGTGTGTGCCAGCTTATCGGAAAACAGAAGGGTAAAATCATCAGATTCGGCATTGAAGGAGAGGCTTTTACGGTCGAGCCAGTCGCGCTTTTCCTCCGGCTGGTCGGGGTGGCGGGTCTTTTTATATAAATCGCCATGAAGAGTAAAGGTAGATTGCCCCTTATAGGCCTTGTAGGCCGCTTTATACGCAGGCTCATCCCCCATAATCATTGTGCGGATTGCCTGAACCGACTGGGGGGATGCCTGATAATACCCCATGCCGTAGCTGAAGCCGGAGGGGGTGATTTCAAAATAATAGGCGGGCAGACCCATGTACAGCTTCTTTTCCCGCATAAAGCACAGCCAGATATTTTCGCGGAAGATGGCTTTGTCGTGGGAAAAGCGCACGTCCCGGTAAATGCGGGATATAGTGCGGTCGACCCTGGGTTCGGTGATGAAACCGGGGTCGATTTTCAGCATGGCCGGGGCAAGAGCCTCGACAAGCTCCGCCATAGGCTTCACAACCAGCTCCTGATAGCGGGGCTTGTTTTCCCTGAACCATTCACGGCTGTCCCGCAGCCTGTTTTCAACTAAAAAATCAAGGCCTTCCTGTGTAAACGGCATATTGCAATTCTCCAAAACATTATTATTTTACTGTCATTATAGTATATTTTTGGCCATATTTCAACTTGATTGACAATGGTTTACGCAAATGCTATACTAATGGCAGTATTAATGACAGGGGTGGAAGAATGCGCGATTTTTCTTGCTAAACATTTTATATGTGGCGGTTTGCTTAGCGGCTATAGCCGTTTTGCGCGCTGCCGGCAAGAGAGTATCGGCATTTCGTAACTGAACATAGGGGTGTATCGGCGTTACTTTGCGCCGGCGCTTTGTTTGGATTGCAGGATAACTTTCTTGCAATCCTTTTGTGTTTTTTTGGAGGTGACCTCTATGGCATTAATTGACATTAAAAATCTGACCTTTGGCTATGACGGAAGCTACGACAATATTTTTGACAATGCGTCCTTTCAGCTGGATACCGACTGGCGGCTTGGCTTTGTTGGGCGCAACGGGCGAGGCAAAACCACCTTTTTGAATCTGCTGATGGGAAAGTATGAGTATAAAGGCAGCATTTCTTCACCTGTGGCCTTTGATTATTTTCCCTTTCAGGTGTCTGATAAAGAGCGGCTTGCAATCGACGCCCTTATGGAAATTGACCCCGGATTGGAGCTTTGGCAGGTGCAGCGGGAGCTGAATCTGCTGGATTTGCCGGAGGAGCTATTGTATAGCCGCTACGCAACTCTTTCCGGGGGAGAGCAGGCAAAGGTGCAGCTTGCGGCGCTGTTCTCAAGGGAGAATCACTTTCTCCTGATAGATGAGCCGACAAACCATCTGGATATGAAGGGGAGGGAAACTGTCGCGGCTTATCTTAAGGGAAAAAAGGGGTTCATTCTGGTTTCCCACGACAGGACTTTTCTCGACAGCTGTATCGACCATGTTCTGTCCATAAACCGCAGCAGCATTGAGGTTCAGCGGGGCAATTTTACTTCCTGGCAGGAGAATAAAGCACTGCAGGATCAGTACGAGCAGGACGAAAATCAGCGCTTGAAAAAGGATATTAAGCGGCTTGAGCAGGCGGCAAGGCGCACGGCCTCCTGGTCGGACGAAATTGAAAAAAGCAAAATCGGCACACATGCCGCAGACCGCGGCTTTATCGGGCATAAGTCGGCAAAAATGATGAAGCGCAGCAAAGCTACAGAAGCGCGGCAGGATAAGGCAGCGGAAGAAAAATCCAGACTGCTGAAGAATATTGAATCGGCTGAGAGCCTTAAACTGCATCCGCTGGAATATCACGCGCAGACACTGCTGGAGATAACCGATCTCGCCCTTTCATATGGGGAAAAGCAGGTCTGCCGGGGCTTCTCAATGACGCTTAAGAAGGGTGAAAGAATTGCCCTCGCAGGCAGAAACGGCAGCGGCAAGTCCAGTATTTTGCGCCTGATATGCGGCGCAGATATTTCCCATACGGGGCAAATTAGGGTTGGCTCGGGGCTGAAAATATCCTATGTTTCGCAGGACACCTCATTTCTACAAGGCGGTTTGAGAGAGTATGCCGATGACTGCGGCATTGACGAAAGCCTCTTCAAGGCTATACTGAGGAAGCTGGATTTTCAGCGTGTACAGTTTGAAAAGGATATGGCTGATTTCTCCGAAGGGCAGAAAAAGAAGGTGCTTATTGCACGCTCACTCTGTGAAGGGGCACACCTTTACATCTGGGATGAACCACTGAACTTCATTGATGTGCTGTCCCGTATTCAGATAGAAGAGCTGCTGCTGTCGGCACAGCCGACCATGCTTTTTGTGGAGCATGACAGGCAGTTCGCGGATAGGGTCGCCACACGCATTGTCACAATAGAATAATGCCTGAACAAAAACAAACACCCCCGGAATTAAGCCTCCGGGGGTGTTGCGCTAAACAAAACTGAGCTTATTATTCAGAAGGAGCTGGCGCAAGCTCGTCCAGTATTTCCTGCGGGATATATTTGTTTTCCTCACTAATGCCATTGAGCTCGTCCCCAATAGAATAGACAAACTTTGTTTGCCAGAACCTGCGGCCCTCAACGGATATGAGCATCTCCTCAATGGTTGTGAGCATAAGATTCTGATAATCGTTGACTGAGGAAATAAGGACGACCGACTCAACCTTTTCATCCTTGATATAGGAGCCCCATTCAAACAAATCGATTGAGGAGCCTACGACCCACACGTCAGCCCCCGCCTCACGGCGCACACGGGCTTCGGCAAGGGCGCCCCGCCCGGCCAGGTCAAAGGAGACAACGATACAGTCAACCCCACGGTCAAACAGCTGCGCTGCCATCTTCTGCCCTTCCTGAAAGCTGTTTTCGGCACAGACAATAAAGTTCTCATCCTTTACAGCTGCATTTGTGTTAAGGGTGCGGTTGGCCGACTGGAGACCGTCCATAAAATCATAAAGCACTGCGGTTTGCGCCGGATCCGAGCCGGAAATGCCGCCAAAGGCAGCCCCTTCCAGAGTTTTTGCGCTGATTGCGGCACAATCAGGGATTGCGCCTTGGAGGATGGTGGTCAAATGCGTGCGTGGGCCGATGTCACGAATATCAAGCTCACAATCAACACCGATAAAATAAATATCAGGGTATTTTTCCTGCGCCAGCAGGAGGGTCTCATTAAAGGCGGCGGTGGGGAAGACGATTATATTGTACCCCGCCTCAACAAGGGTATCGACACATTTCATGTAAGCCTCGGTGGTTTCCACCGCAGGCTTGGCATAGTTGGCTTCAATACCAAGCTTTTCTTCGACAAGCATCAGCCCCTCCCATACGGCTTGGTTTACGCCGCCGTCGTTGAGGTAGCCGCCGTCAGAAACAACGGCAATCTTGTAATCAGGATTGGTTTTCGCCATGCCGCAGCCGCCAAACAGCAGTGCAAGCGTTGTAAGCGCAAGGGTCAGTGCGATTGTCTTTTTATACATTAGCTGCCTCCGGAGCGTTACTCAATGTCAATACTGGCGGTTTCAGTGACCACCGATATAAATGTCTGCCCCCGCGCCACCTTAAGGGGGTTGCCCTCCGTGTCGAAGAAGCTTATAGGCTTATTATAGCCCTCTTTTGTCCATTTGATCTCCACATACCGCCCGTCACAGAAGTAATATCCGCTGCCGGAGCCGGATGTGGTGACCTCCACCAGCTTGAGCTCGGAACCGGCAACATCAACTGTTTTCATCCTAAGCACAAAAACGTTTTTGATTTCGATTTGCTTTTTCAGCCAGGCGTCTATATGGGGGTCGCCGTACTGATAGCGGAGATATGTGCCGCTGTCGGCATTGTACTCAAACCAGGGCATGTTTTTCGCAGAATATGTAACGGTGACCTTGGTCATCTCAGTGCCGTTTTCCGCAGAATGGTGGGTGGCAAAGGTGAAGGCGGAGGGATGCTCCTCCTGAGTCAGGTCCTTGTTAAGCTTTTTAAGCGCCGCTTCAATCAGCCCGCCCTCGGTATATACAGAATGCTCCAGCCCGATCTGCTTGCGCCTTGTGGGGTCACGGAAGAACAAAGTGCCCTCCCAGCTGCCCTTGATGCCGTCAATGTCAATTAAATCAGTGCGCTTGGCGATGGCGTCGTAGGCCGGCACACTGCCGCCAAAGTGCATATAGACGGCGCCGTAGCTCTGGGCAATGTCAATAAAGTACGGGCGGGCGCTTCGCACCGACGCCAGCTTTTCTATTTTGGAGGGGTCCTGAAAAATGGCAAGCAGGCGGGAGATACGCCCTTCAGCCAGCATTTCGTAAATAATATCGGGCTGTGTCACACCCCACTGTGGCAGGCTGTCATAGGAGTTGGAAACCATTATCGCTACCGGCTTGCGCGTAAGCGCCTCGTCGCTGATGCCGTCGCAAAGGCCGGTGAGGGGGTTGACGTTGCCTGTAGGCACAAAATCCTCCCCGTCGTCCGGCGGGTCGGGCACAGGATCTACTATGGGATCCTTGCCGGCGGGGGGATTTACTGTGGAGGCAACCTTGCCGCAAGCGGCCAGAGTAAACAAACAAACCAGGGTGAGAATAAGCAGTGAGACCTTTGCAACTCGTTTCATATGCTTCCTCCGGTATCGGGGCTCTCTCCGCCCTCTTGATTTTTGCTCTTCCAGTCCCGCTCAAGGAGCAGGTTGATAAGCTCCTTGTATATGTTTTCCGCGTTGGTCTTGAAGTTGTTTTCCAGCATTGCGCATTGCAGAGGGGTAAAAACCATCATGGAAACTGAGGCGATGTCGGTTTTATTGTCAGTTATGCTCATGCTGACGGTAAAGGTGCCGTCGGGGTTTTCCACATGGCTGGTTTTGATTGTGGAAGCCCGCCTGATTTTCCGCAGAACCCTGATGGCGGCCTCCTGCGCCTTGTCACGCACGCTGGGGCGCAGGCGGTTGCCCAGAAGCTCCACAACCTCCTGCCCCTTGAGAGAAAGCACATACTGGCTTTCCTCCTTTAGCTTAAGCTCGGAAATATGCTTGGTAAGCACCAGATTTTCAAAGGCCTCGGCAAACTCAAAATACCCAAAACCGTCGTCAATAGAAACAATATCGAAAATATCCTCTTTCGTAACCGCAATGGGAAGAAAGGTCATTGAATAAAGAATAAGGTAGCGGATATCCTCCTGCTCCCTTATATACCCATATCTCATTGTATATCCTCCGTAAGCAGACAGTCATTGCTTTATAAAGTATAACATAAATCGATACTAAAAGAAAAGTCTTCGAATAAAATATTGTAAGGAGGTGTTATGTATTTATGGCAATGAGCGCAAACGGCTCGGTTATTGTGGAGGGGCGCGAGAAAGCGGGGGTACTGGAAATCGGCGCCGACTGCCGCATTGAGTATAGCCTCAGCTATCCCTACATAGCAGGGCATGGAGGAATAAGCGATTTTTACGCACGCAGCGCTTCGGCTTATGAGCGCACTATAAGAGGAAAATATCTCCCTCTGCTTCGCCGCAGAGAGCGGTATATAGACAATGAAATGCTGACAGTAAGCGCCGGCTATACGGTGATGTATAATCAGAAGGGTCTTCTGTCGGTGTTTATAGATACATATGAAGATATGGGTATGCTGAAGCGCAGCCTTTCCAGAAGCTCCCAGACCTGGCGTTTGAGGGACGGTAAGGTCATTCCGGCAGATGTTTTCTTCAAAAAAGGCAGCGACTGGCGTGGTCAGCTTACAGGCAGGGTGGCGGAGAGCATTTCAAGCGAGAGCGGCGCAAATCCCGGCAGCTACTATTTTGACTGGCTCTCAAGATGCCGCAAATGGGATTCCATGCGGGGATATTATCTGTCGGACGACGGTATGGTAATTTATTATCAGCCGGGGGTGATAGCCGGAGCCAATATGGCCATACCCTCTTTTTTGGTGCCCTATAACGGCATTTCACATTTGCTGGCGGTTCAGCTATAGCTGTTTACAAAAGCGCCCCGGGGTGTTAAAATATTTTCATTAGAGACATGTGGGGATAGTATAGATGAAAATATTCAGGCGCTTGCTGCGCTTTATTGTTTGCGCTGCCTTTGCTTTGGCCCTTGCCGCAGCAAATTACATAGCTTTTGCCCCCGGCGGTATACTGCCCGCCGGTACAGGGTATGCGCTTTATCCCGTTCTTGATGACCGGCTGGACAAGGTTGTCAAGCCGGGGGCTCTTGTTGTGTTTCAGCGGGGCGGCAGCCCGGAGGAGGGCAATATAGCCGCCTATATGTGGTGGGGCAGCGAGGTCATAGGGGTCGTCACCTCCTCGGAAAACAACGGGGCGTATTTTAAGCTGGAATATGTTGCCGGGGAAAGCTACACGGTTCCTTCCGGTTATTATATCGGCAAGGCGGTTTACACTGTAGACGGCGTGGGTGCCGTTTGCCACTGGCTCGGGGGGCACCCTACGGCGGTACTGGTGTTTGATGCAGCTGTTGTGCTGATTGGGGCGGCGTATCTGCTTACCGCGCCAAAGCGGCGCAGAAAGACCGAGATACAGTCTCTCATTGAGACCTTTGAGTTCTATGGGCAAAAATATGACCTTGAGGATGCGAATATAGATTATTGATCGCAAAGCCCTCCGGCTGCCATGACCGGGGGGCGGTGCTTATGGAGAAGCGATGCTTTGGACAAGGACAAGCCGTATAAAATTAGCAGCCATTGTTTTGACAGTAATTATAAATGCTTTTCTGCTTTGCGCCTGCGGGTCGGCAAAAGCTGAAAGTGCTTCTGACAGCCGCTTCGCCATGAATACCTATATGACGGTGATCGCCTACGGAGACGGGGCGGAGGGGGCTGTGTCAGCCGCCTTCGGTGAGATCGCGCGGCTGGAAGGCATACTTTCGGTCACCGACAGCGGCAGTGAGGTGGCCAAAATCAACTCTTCCGGCGGGGCGGACGCCGTTTCGGCCGAGGTGGATGAGCTGCTGTCACTCGGACAAAAGCTGTGGCGCGAAACTGATGGTGCACTGGATATTACCATTTACCCCGCTCTGCGCCTTTGGGGCTTCACCACAGGGGAGTATGGCGTGCCGTCAGATGAGAAGCTAAAGGAAACCCTTTACCTAACCGGGGCAGAGAAGCTTCGCTACAGCGGCGGTTCGCTTGCGCTGCCCGAGGGCGGGATGATAGACTTCGGAAGCCTTGCCAAGGGCTATGCCGCCGACAGAGTTGCGGCGCTGCTTCAGGAAAAGGGCATAGCACATGCGCTGCTCGACCTTGGGGGCAACATACATGCCATTGGCGGCAAGCCGGACGGCAGCCCCTGGAGGGTCGCTGTAGCCGCCCCCGGGAAAGGGGAGGAATATTTGGGCTATGTGGATATTTACAGCGGCGGAGTTGTGACCTCCGGCGGGTATGAGCGGTATTTTGAGCAGGCTGGGGAAGTCTACTGGCATATACTCGACCCCAAGACAGGCTATCCCGCCCGAAGCGGCTTGCTTTCGGCCACAGTGGTGGGAGAAAGCGGGGCGGAGTGTGACGGGCGTTCCACCGCCCTGTTTGTAATGGGGATAGAGAGAGCTATAGAATATTACAGAGCTGTGGGCGGCTTTGACATGGTGCTTGTGTCGGATGAAGGAAAGGTGTACGTCACTGAGGGGCTTGAAAGCACCTTTGTCCTGCTTGAGGATGAAATGGAGCTGGTTATAGTCAGAAGGGACGGCGGCCCATGAGGTCGACACGCTTTTGGGTGGCGCTTGTCTGTATCATGCTTGCACTATCCTGCGCGGGGGCAGTATATGTATACAGCATGACGGGCAAGGGGCAGTTCGCCAATATTTATCAGGACGGAAAGTGCCTGTATTCTATCGACCTGGCGGCGGTAGAGGAAAGCTACACCATAGAGATAGACGGCGCATTTGAAAACATCATCCTGGTGGAAAAAGGGCAGATAGGTGTATCCCACGCCACCTGCCCGGACAAGGTGTGCGTCCGGCAGGGGATGATCTCAACCTCTGTTGCACCCGTGGTATGCCTGCCAAATAAACTGACAATTGTCATTGAGACCGAAGCCCGCTCCGGGTTTGACGGGCTGTCTCACTAAAGGAATATATGAGTATAAGGCGCCTTGCGCGGGCGGGGCTTTTAACTGCCGTAGCCCTTACGATTTTTATGGTGGAAAGCCAGATACCTGCGCCCTTCCCCCTCCCGGGGATCAAGCTGGGGCTAGCCAATATTATTACCGTCTATGCAATGTTTACCTTGGGGCCGAAGGACACCTTTGCCATACTTTTATGCCGCATACTGCTGGGCAGTATGTTTTCCGGCTCAATGACGGGGCTTATTTACAGCCTTTCGGGCGGCATGCTGTGTTATGCCGTCATGCTGGTTATGAGCAGGCTCCTGACAGGGAAGCAAATCTGGGTGTGCAGCGTCATTGGCGCCATTGCCCATAATATAGGGCAGGTGGCGGCGGCAGTCGCCGTGACTAAAACACCGCAGCTGGCGCTTTATTTGCCGGCACTGATGGTAAGCGGCATTTTGGCGGGACTTTTCACAGGGCTTTGCGCACAACTCGTGTATAACAGATTAAAACAAAAATAAAGTAAAAGGAGAAAAACAATGGTTATTTTAATTGCCAAGGTAACAGTGAAGGAGGGGGCGCAGAAGGCCTTCCTGGATGCAGCAAGACCCTGCATCGAAGCAACCCACAAGGAGGAGGGCAATATTTCCTACACACTTTACCCCGACCTGGACAGCTCTGTGACATTTACCTTTGTTGAAGAGTGGAAGGGTCAGGCGGAGCTGGGACTGCACTCAAAATCCCCTCACTTCCTGGCGTTTTCAAAGGCGATGGCGGACATTGCCGCAGCGCCCATGGAGATGAAATTGTTCAGCGCCGAAAAAGTAAATTAACCTGTATGAAAGCGTACTTTAAGCGCCTTGCCTGTACCGCGGTGTTTACCGCCTTCTGCGCGGCTTTGCTCACTGTCAGCGCCAAAGCTATTCCACATGTGATTATAGTCAAGGGATACCTGCCTGTGCCGACGGTGCATATATTTCCTGTGCCAAACTGGCTGC
>JAVBSJ010000062.1:0-4960 GCA_031547105.1 Oscillospiraceae bacterium | reverse complement strand
TCAGCGAGGGGTCTGACGAGATCATACAGGCTCTCAAGCAGGGGCACATCGCCTATGTCATACATACCCAGTCCTTTGGGGCAGATGACACCAAGGACGGGTATCTCATAAGGCGGCACGCGGTGGAGAACAACGTCACCATGTTTACAAGCCTTGACACGGTCAAGGTGCTGCTGGATGTGCTTGAGGAGATCACCGTCGGCGTTTCGACTATCGATGCTTGAGGTGTGAAATGTATCAGGGAATATATGAAATAATCTCCAACCAGTGCATTGCCAGGGACACCTGGCGCATGGAGCTGACGGGGGATACAAGCGCCCTCACCCGTCCGGGGCAGTTTATCAACATCAAGCTGGAGGGGCTTTACCTGCGCCGCCCTATCAGCGTCTGTGACTGGCGGGAGGGGCAAATAACCATCATTTACAAGGTGGTGGGCAAGGGCACTGCCCAAATGGCTCAAAAGGGCTGCGGCGACACGCTGGACATTCTTTGCGGTCTGGGCAACGGCTTTGACCCCCATGCCGAATGCGCCCGACCCGTTGTCATCGGCGGCGGGGTCGGTGTTCCGCCCATGTACGGACTTGCCAAGGCGCTTATAAGGGCGGGCAAGCCGGTCACCGCCCTGCTCGGCTTTGCCGACAAGGCAGCAAGCTTTTATATTGACGAGTTCCTGTCGCTGGGCTGTGACGTCCATGTCACCACAGACGACGGCAGCCTGGGGCAAAAGGGCTTTGTCACCGACGCGCTGAAGACCCTTGACTACGATTACTATTTTGCCTGCGGCCCTCAGCCCATGCTTAAGGGAATACACGCCCTGGGCAAGAAAGGCCAGCTCTCCTTTGAGGAGCGCATGGGCTGCGGCTTCGGCGCGTGCATGGGCTGCTCCTGCCATACACTGGTGGGGGATAAGCGGGTCTGCGTCGACGGTCCGGTATTTTTAAGCGGGGAGGTGGCCTTCTGATGAACAGGCTTGAAACAACACTGTGCGGCGTCACCCTGAAAAACCCCGTCATGCCGGCAAGCGGCACCTTCGGCTTCGGCTATGAAATGGCAAAGCATTACGACTTAAGCATCCTGGGGGGAATATCCCTTAAAGGCACTACGGGGGAGGCGCGCTTCGGCAACCCAACCCCCAGAATCGCCGAGTGCGAGGCAGGGATGCTCAACGCCATCGGGCTGCAAAACCCCGGCGTCGATGCCGTTGTGACCCATGAGCTGCCCAAGGTGCGGGCGCTGTATGACGGGGTGCTTATCGCCAATATCTCCGGCTTTTCGGTGGAGGAATATGTAAAAGTGGCGCAGAGGTTCGACGCCGCCCCCGAAATCGACATACTTGAGGTCAACATATCCTGCCCCAATGTGCAGCACGGGGGCATGTCCTTCGGCACTGTGCCCGAAGCGGCAAGAGAGGTGACAGAGGCCGTCAAGGCCGTCTGCAAAAAGCCGGTTTTCGTCAAACTGACCCCCAATGTCACCGACATTGTTTCCATTGCCAAGGCCTGTGAGGCCGGCGGGGCCGACGGCATAACCCTTATAAACACCCTGCTGGGCATGGTCATCGACCCCCGCACCGGAAGGCCGATAGTGTCCACCAAGATGTCCGGCTTTTCCGGGCCTGCCGTCAAGCCGGTTGCCCTGCGTATGGTTTATCAGGTGGCACAGGCGGTCAAGGTGCCGATAATAGGCGTTGGCGGCATCGCCACCGCAGATGATGTTATCGAGTTTATGTCGGCAGGAGCCTCCGCCGTTCAGGTGGGCGCACAAAACCTTGTGGAGCCTTACGCCTGCCCAAATATCATAAACGCCCTTGAGGGCAAGCTGGATGAATACAAAATCGACAAAATAACTGATATAATCGGGAGGAGCCTCAAATGGTAGAGCGTGACGTCATCATTGCCTGCGATTTTAAGAACAGGGAGGATACCTTAAGCTTCCTAAAGAAGTTCAGCGGGGAAAAGCCTTACGTCAAAATCGGCATGGAGCTTTTTTACGGAGAAGGCCCCCATATTGTCCGGGAAATAAAGGCGCTGGGGCACAAGGTATTTCTTGACCTGAAGCTTCATGACATCCCCAACACGGTGAACAAGGCCATGAAGAACCTCGCCCGCTTGGGCGTCGATATGACCAATGTGCATGCCGCCGGAACCATTGATATGATGCGCGCAGCTCTTGAAGGCCTGCATGAAGGGGGAGACGGGAAGGCCATCCTTCTGGCTGTCACCCAGCTTACAAGCACAACGCAGGAGCGTATGCAGAAGGAGCTTCTCATAAATGCGACAATTGAGGACACCGTCTCCCATTACGCCCGCAATACGAAGGAAGCGGGGCTTCATGGCGTTGTATGCTCCCCTCTGGAGGCTAAGCTGGTCAAGGCGGCCTGCGGACAGGGCTTTATCACCGCTACCCCCGGCATCAGATACCCTGAGGGGGATATAAACGACCAGGCAAGGGTCATGACCCCCGCCATGGCGAGGGAGGCAGGCACCGAGTTTATCGTGGTCGGCCGTCCCATCACAGCCGCCCCTGACCCCGTTGCGGCATACCGCAGGGTGGCTGCCGACTTTATAGGATAATTTTGCAGGAGGAATAATTATGGAAAAAACAGTAGCCAAGCATTTGCTTGACATCAAAGCCGTCTTTCTCAGACCCAATGAGCCCTTTACATGGGCAAGCGGAATCAAATCGCCTATTTACTGCGATAACCGTCTGACCCTTTCCTATCCGGAGGTCAGAAAGGTAATAGAGCAGGGCATCGCCGACAACATAAGGAAGCACTATCCCGACGTTCAGGTGGTGGCGGGCACCTCCACTGCCGGCATCCCCCATGCCGCCCTGGTGGCCGATATACTTGACCTGCCTATGGCCTATGTCCGCGGCTCGGCCAAGGATCACGGGCGCAACAACCAGATCGAGGGCAAAATTGAGCCGGGACAGAAGGTTGTCGTTATCGAAGACCTGATTTCCACTGCCGGCTCTGTCATTGAGGTTGTTGAGGTGCTGAGGGAGAACGGTGCAGAGGTTCTGGGTATCGCATCCATTTTCACATACGGCATGACCAAGGGGATAGAGCGCCTTGCCGCCGCCAATGTGAAGAATGTCTCCCTTTCCAACTACAATGCACTTGTTGAGGCTGCTGTGGAAACGGGGTATGTGTCTGCGGATGATGTGAAAAAGCTGGAGGCCTTCCAAAAAAACCCCTCCGATGAAAGCTGGCAGAAGCTGTAAAGCGCCTGTCGGAGATACAAAAAAGCGGAACGCGTGACAGCGTTCCGCTTTTAATGTTCCTTTAATATTTCGCCGTGCGCTAAAAAAGCTCCGGCTCCTTTCGGGAGGAGTATTTTTTGGCAAAGAAGCTGCCCGCAAGCTTATATACAGGCCCTCTGAAAGCCCTGGCCTTAGCGGGGCAGGCATAAATACAGGCTGTGCAGGAAATACAGCGGCTTTTGTCGGTTTTTTTGGGGCTTGCCTTGTCAATTGCCTGCACAGGGCAAACCCTTGCGCATACTCCGCAGGAGGTGCAGCCTGCACCGGCTGAAGGTTTTATAGGCAGGCTGCCCCCTTTGCGGTAGGGTCTGCCTCCCTTGACACTCACCTTGACAGGCTCGCCCTGAAGACGGTCGAGGCAGGTGCGGGCAAAGGAAGCCATGACGGCCCGGTCAGCTCCGTCCGGCCTTTTTTCTTCGACCGCGGGAAAGATGGAATGGCGTGCGACAAATGCCGCGGCACCCATAACAGTAAAGCCTTGCGCCTCAAGTATATCTGTCAGCTCCAGCAGGGCATCGTCATACTCACGGTTGCCGTAAACCACCACGGCTATGGCGGAGGTGCCGCTGCCGGAAAACCGCTTCAGCATATCTACGCATACGGAAGGGATGCGGCCTGAAAAAACAGGCACAGACACCAAAACCAGCTCATCCCTTGAAAAGCATACTGCGCTTGTCGGAGGTGCTTGCAGCAGGTCTGCCGTGTCGGAGCTTCGGGCAAGCAGCGCTGCCAGCTCCTGCGAAACGGCGGCGGTGGTGCCGCCGGGGCTGAAGTAGATCTGCGTTATTTTGTTTTTCATTTTTGCTCCTTTTGCCGGGAAAGCATAATGTATAAGAATTGCTGTGTTTTGTATACGGTATCACCAAGCCGCCCTCAAGTCAAGCGTTTGAATGTTCTGTTTTGCCCTGGTGCAAAAATTAGCAGGCAATGTCTACTCGACAAACTTTTGCCGCTGTGCTATACTTAGTGATTGATAGGATATACACTCTGCCATGTTTTTATATATTATTTCCGTAGATGGGGGTATGGAGTTGGCACAGAACAGAAGACCTAACAATCCGGTCAATATACCCTGGTTTGTAATAATAATGTGCATGATGTCGGGCATCGCGGCGCCTGTGGGCATTGCGCTGCTTGTCGCCAAAATAATCGGCCAGGTATCGGTGAACACGTCCAGCCGCACGACTTACGAAACGCCCTATCAAACAGGGCAGGCGGGGGGCGCTTATAACAGCAGCACCCGCACCGCGCAGGCCCGCGGATATATTGATGTGCCCTACACCCGTTCGGGGCAGCAGGCGGCCGACAAGCGGCAGAAAATCCACCAGACTGCTACCAAGTGGAGCCAGTCGGCCAAAACCGGCAGGATTCTGCGGTCGGTCGGCATTGGTTTGTGTGCCCTCGGCTGCTTTGCAGGAGTTGTGGAGTTTTTGGATTACCTTTTTCTCGGCGTAGGAGGCGCTATAATGGAAGCTGCCTCCGTCGGTATACCGCTTTTGGGCATCGGCGGCGCCCTCGGAATATGGGGGCAAACCATGCTTTCGGCCGGGCGCAATTACGCCATGTACGCCCGTGTAATAGGCAGCAGTGACGAAATTTCCATTGATAAAATGGCGGGAGCCTTGGGTCTCCCCAAGCGGCAGGTTATCAAAGACCTGAAGAAGATGATTTCCAACGGTTATTACGAGGGGTATTA
>JAVBSJ010000063.1:0-2759 GCA_031547105.1 Oscillospiraceae bacterium | reverse complement strand
TTTGTGAAGCTAAAGCCTTCTTTATTTCCCTGTGCTTATAAGGTACCTGCGTGTCATGCGGGGCTTGCCGTCGATGGTATTTTCAATGGTGTCCTTGAGGACGCCGCCGTTTTTCTCCATAACTCTGGCAGACGCTATGTTATCTGTGCCGCAGGTCAGAAGCGCTGTTTCAATTCCAAGCTTATGTGCTTCATTAAGTAAAAGTCCAAGCAGCAGAGTGCCGTAGCCCTTTCCCCATCGGCTGCAGCGCACATAATAGCCGATATGCCCGCCAAATCTCTCAAGATTTGCGTTGAGGCGGTGGCGGATATTGCCGCAGGCGATAAACTCCCCGTCTTCCACCAGCCAGAAGGTGGTGGAGGGGACTATTCCTTCCCGCAGGTTGCGGCCGTTGCGCATATCGGCATATTGGCCTATGAGTGTGTCCTTCCACTGGTCATATTCAGCCGGATCTTCAAGGGCATAGGAGGTTATGCCTGCGTCCTTAAGCTCAATACAGGCGTTATAAAAGCTTTCCAGATATTCTTCACAGGGCAGAATCAGTTTAAGGTCATTCATAATGCGCCTCCAGAGCTTGATTAATGAAAGATTTTGGAATAGAAAGATTATATCAAACAGCCAGTAAAAAGGCAAATGCCACATGAAATTTTGTAACCGAATTGTAAATACTTTGGTTTGTGCGCCGTAGAAACTTGTATCTTTTGAATAAATTTGCTATAATAATGACGAATTATCATATATTTAGGAGGAAAACATGAAGAAATCACTCAAGTTGCTTTTGCTCGTTACCGCGCTGGTGATGGCAATTGTGCTTCCCGCTCAAGCGGCCAATTTTGAAAATTGCGCCGACCAGCTGAACGCTCTCGGCCTTTTTAAGGGTACCGACAAGGGCTACGAGCTGGATGTTGCTCCCACAAGGGCGCAGGCGCTTGTCATGCTGACAAGGCTTCTCGGTCTTGAGACTGAGGCTTTGGCAGGTGAGTATGAGCATCCCTTTACCGATGTCCCCGTATGGGCTGAAAAGTACGTGGGCTATTCTTACGAAAACGGACTTACCAAGGGCGTTTCGGAGACTGAGTTTGGCACAAACAACCTTTGCGACGCTAAAATGTATTCTACTTTTGTTCTCAGGGCTCTTGGATACGACGATGCAAAGGGAGATTTTGCATATGCCGACGCCGTTGCCTTTGGCAAGCAGACCGGTATTGTAGACGACCTTATTGCGGACGGTGACTTCCTGCGTGACGATATGGCGGCCATATCCTACCTCAGCCTTAATGTTCAGCCTAAGGACAAGGCTCACGCCACCCTGCTGGACAAGCTGGTAGCCGCGGGCGCCGTTGACGCCGAAGCCGCAAAGCCCGTGCAGGAGTATTTTGCTCTTTACAAAGAGTATACCGAAGCTTCTGCCAAGTCTGCCACTGTAGCAAACACAGAAATGTCCCAGAAAATGAATATGACTATGAAGGCTGGCGAAGAAAGCACCACTGCAACGACTGACGGCACCTACAAGATCATCATTGACGGAACCAAGCTTCAAATGCAGGCCGATATGTCCATGGTCATAGGAGAAGAGAAGCAAGACTACAGCATGTATGTTAAGGATGGCTACTGCTACATGAACGTGGGCGAAGACAAGGTCAAGATGCCTATGGATTTTGAAGCTGCGCTGGCGTCCATGCCTACAGACGCTGTGACCATGGAGCCCATCTATATGCTGGAAAAGCTTACAAAAAGCACAGTTGACGGCAACACTGTTTATACGGTAACCTATCGCACAGATGTGTTTGGCGGTATGGTCAACTCCGTTCTCGCCTCCACCATGCAGGGCATAGATGCTGGCACGGTAACAAAGCTGTCTATCAATCTGCTGTCCTGCGATGTAACCATTGGTACAGACGGTATGCTTAAGTCTGCTGATGTCACAATGGACATGGCTATGACAGTCAAGTCGGGAGAGAGCGAGGTCGCGGTCAGCGTTACAGCTGATATTGAAATGACAGTTGTGGCAACCGGTGATAAGGTGACAATTACGTTCCCCTCTGACCTGGATACATATAAAGAGCAGGTCACACAGTAACATTAAGCTATAGTAAAAACCCCGCGGGACAATGTCCCGCGGGGTTTTATTTTGCAAAGGGTGCAGAGGGGAAAAGGGAGGGACTGCATCAAGAGCTGCGATAGCTGGAGCAAACGCCAAGGCCGGGAAGAGGATACTGCGTGAGGGGCAGTGGTTCTTGTTGCTAAAATATTAGATGCTCTGCATCAGAGCTATTTGCTTTTCCCGCTCTTCGCGGACTTTGCCCAGGTCTTTTGGGTACATTAGGTTAGTCATTACAACCGCGTATTCGGAGGCCACCAGAGGATGCCACCGCACGTGGGGAGTGGCGGCAATTTGCCCCATTGCCCGCAGCGCTTTTACTCTAATAGGGTTTGTCTCCGTTCTAGCAAGGTCATTGAGCTTTCCAGCAATATCAAGCGCCCTGCGAAAGTGTACCTCTTTCCTTTGCCATTTTACGATAATATCAAAGCACTCCTGAACAAGGGGAGTGCGTTCAAGCCCTCCGGCAGCTAACACATGTTCCCCTAGCAGGAGCGCATAAGCGGACATCTGCGGATGGGTCTTAGTTTCGCTTAAAGCAATAAGCTCATGCTTAAGAACCGGCATATCGTCGATTTTACGGATCAGGCCGGCATTGGCGTATTCCACAAAGGCAAATCCGGCCTTGTTTATTTTTCCCATAAGCCCTCCCCCTGTA
>JAVBSJ010000043.1:0-3370 GCA_031547105.1 Oscillospiraceae bacterium | reverse complement strand
AGAGACTGGTAGCCGTTTGGCTTCGGAGTGGAAACATAGTCCTTAAACCTGCCTGGAATAGGCTTATACATATCATGTATAAGGCCGAGAACGTTGTAGCAGTCGGCCAGATCCTTAACGATGACGCGGGTGGCGCAGATGTCGTAAATCTCATTAAAGGTCAGGTTCTGTCCGTACAGCTTGCGGTAAATAGAATAAACATGCTTAAGCCTGGCCTTGACCTGGGCGTTTATTCCCTCCTGCGCCAGCTTTTCCTCTATACTGGTCTTTGTTCCCTCCAGAAAAACCGAAAGGGAGCTGCCCCTGTCCCCGAGATAATCCTCTATTTCGGCATATCCCACCGGGTCAAGGCAGCGAAGCGAGCGATCCTCCAGCTCCCATTTGACCTGCTGCATCCCCAGGCGGTGGGCAAGGGGCGCGTAAATCTCCATTATTTCCTTTGCCTTTTCCCGCTGCTTTTCGGGAGACTGGAACTCAATTGTTCTGATGTTGTGGGTGCAGTCGGCCAGCTTTATAAGAATAACCCTGATGTCCTTTGCCATAGCCACGAACATCTTGCGCAGATCCTCCATCTGCTCCTCTTCCTGGCTGTTGTAAACGATGTGCCCCAGCTTTGTAACGCCATCCACCAATTGCGCCACAGGGGCGCCGAAGGCTTTTTGCACGTCTTCGAAATCTATTGGTGTGTCTTCTATGCAGTCGTGCATAAAGCCGGCAATAATAGACTCGGTGTCCAGACCCATGTCGCAAATGACCTCGGCCACCGAAATCGGATGGATTATATAAGGCTCCCCACTCTTGCGCTTCTGCTTTACATGGGCGCCTCTGGCAAAATTGAAGGCGCGGTAAATAAGCGCCCTGTCCTCCTCATGGTGAGAGGCGATCTTCTCAACCTTATCAAGGTATTGCTGGCTCAGTCCGTCATTGATTTCTTGCAGAATGCCATCGTTATCCGTCATATCACATTACCCCTTAATTATATCCATAAGCCCTTTGAGGATCCTGGAGCCGTTTATATCGACCCTGCCCTCAGGATTCTTATCGACAATGTAAACGTTATCCCCTTCAATCACATAGTCGAAGATCCCGAACTCCTTGAATATATCGATGCACACCATGAACTTCCCCAGGTTCATGCAGCATTTCGATTCATATTTAACCTTCCGATACAGCGTCTGCGGAAGCTCCCGCAGGACGCCGTTTGACATTTTTGTGCGTATATACCGGAAAACACTCACAAGGTCTTCCTTGCAGGGGCAGAGGGCGCGGGCGCAATCCTTGTCAATAGCATTGCCCTCCGTAAAAACCCTGTAGGCCTCATACGCTTTGGCGTCCTTCTCCCGGCAAGTATTGCCCCATCTGATTTCCTTTATGACCAGCTGAACGCTTTCAGCGCCCTTGAAATAGTTTACCTCAGCCGAAAAGGCGAGATCGACCTCATCCCCCGGCACAAACGGGCAGGAATATGCCCCCATGCCGAACACCAGCCCGCAAAAACGGCTGCCGTTTTTGGAAAAATATATTTTGACATGGCGATCATGGCTGATAGGGGTTATCTCCTCAATCCGGGCTCCCGCCAGCGTGAAGACCGGCATCAGATTGCCCATGCCAAACGGCTCCAGCACAGAAAGGCCTTTAATTTCCTCAAGGGAAATATCCTCCGGCTCAACTGCGCAATCGATATTCAGGCAGGATACTATGCCCTCTGCCTGAGAGGATTTTTCCGCATACTCTTCAACCGCCTGCTTGAACTGCTGCAGGTTTTTGCGGTTTATGGACAGGCCTACCGCCAGCTCATGCCCTCCATAACGTTCCAGCAGCTGTTCGCAATGTCCGAGTGCGCTGTAAAGGCTAAAGCCTTTAATGCTGCGTCCGGAGCCCTTACCGCAATCCCCTGTCATTGAAATCAATATGCAGGGCATGCCATATCTGTCCGACAGGCGGGAAGCGACAATACCGATTACGCCGGTATGCCAGCCGTCTCCCCAAAGTATCAGCACCCGCCCGCAAAGCAGCTCTGGATTCTGATCCAGCTTTATGGCAATCTCCTCAAAAATGGAGTTCTCCTCCTCCTGCCTTATGCGGTTAAGCTCACACAGCCTCTCCGCAAGGGCGCAGGCCTCCTCGCAATTGTCAGTAAGCATTAGGCTGGCTGTTACCGCCGCTTCGCCCAAACGCCCTGCGGCGTTGATGCGTGGCGCAAGAATAAAGCTGATGGCGTTGGCCGTCAGCGGCTTTCCTTCAAGCCCCAATTTATTCATAAGGGCTTTAAGCCCCACATTTTTTGTGCATTTCAGCCTGCGAATTCCCCAAGAGGAGATGATACGGTTTTCACATACCAGCGGCATGACGTCGGCAATGGTTCCCACCGCAACGACATCGGCATACTCGTCAAGCAGCGCTTCAGTGCCCCGCCCGCTTTCCATGGCGCAGATAAGCTTGAACGCAACTCCAACCCCTGCCAGCTCCCTAAAGGGATAGGAATCGCCGCCGCGGCGGGGATTTACAACGGCATCAGCCGCAGGAAGCTCCTCCCTGCATTCGTGATGGTCGGTTATAATAACCCGAATACCCAGACTTTTTGCATGTGCGACTTCATTAATGGCGGTTATGCCTGAGTCAACGGTAATAAGCAGCCTGCACCCGTCATTGTAAAGAGCGCTGATGGCACATTCGTTAAGCCCGTACCCCTCGTTAATCCTGTCCGGTATATAATAGAGACAGTCTGCCCCTCGGCTTTTGAGATACCGCACCATTATACTTGTGGCCGTTATACCGTCCACATCATAGTCGCCATAAATGGCTATGCGCTCGCCCTTTTCAAGGGCGTCATTGATTACCGCAACGGCCTTCTCCATGTCGGCCATTAAAAAAGGGTCAAAAACACCGCTTGCATCGGTTTTCAAGAACTCAAGCGCCGCTTCGGGCGTGGTTAACCCGCGCACAGAAAGAACCGTCGCCGCAAGACGACCGATTCCCAGCTGACGCTGAAGGAAAGCAATATTCTCTTCGTTGCGGGGCGCAATCTCCCATTTACCCTTTTTCATCTGTTACTCCGTAAATTTTATTATAAAAGGAATTATATCAAACCGCGGCAATTTATTCAATAGTTTGCGCGCTTTCATGCTCAATTTGAAGATTTTACCGTCCCCGATGACGTTTCAGGAAGCGGCTGACCTCATATAAGCCAAGTAAAGGCGGCATACCATAAGGTATGCCGCCTTTGTGTTTTTGACAGCTATAGTGTCGGTTTCACATCATCGGGCAGCGGGCAGATATATTTTCCGCCGGTTGCCTTATCAAGCTCTTCCTTAGCCTTGCTAAGCGTTTGCGCATCATCATGCACCATCGCCGCCGCAAGAGCCATAAC
>JAVBSJ010000099.1:0-18989 GCA_031547105.1 Oscillospiraceae bacterium | reverse complement strand
GCCTTTACGATGACAATCACGCGGCTTCTGCCGCTCGGGGCGAGTGCCCCGTAATGATATTGGGCAATTCAGTTGACCAATATCTATTGAAATTCCAACGGATACCAAAAAGAAAGCACCGCGAATGCGGTGCTTTCTTTTTGGTGGACGATACAGGACTCGAACCTGTGACCCCCTGCACGTCAAGCAGGTGCTCTAGCCAACTGAGCTAATCGTCCGTTTCGGTTGTGCAAGAGTTATTATACTCAATGTAAGTTTGCTTGTCAACCCTGAAAATCAAAAAAATCCAATTCGCAGAGTAAAAGATAGCCTTTTCTTTACTGCTGATTCGGCGGCCAATGTCCGCCGAATCAGCAGTAAAATTATTCCCCATCTTCTGAAATGATAGAGTCAGGGAGGTGATGCAACATATGGCAGAGGGACTTGCGCCCTGCTGCAATGTGTTTAGCTCGCGCTTTTAGCGGGGAGAGTGGCAGATGACGGGGAAGGGACCGTGGCACTTTACGAATCGCAATTCGTTTTTACATGCTCTTGACTTTCTGTTTACATAAACTATATAATAATGGAGTATATGAAGTGATAATATGGAAAAGGTATGCCGCGGGACAGCGGCGGGGAGTGGTGTTATTATGGATTTCTTCTCCTATTTGATGCTGGCCATCAAGTTCTTAGGTGGCTTAGGCATCTTTTTCTTTGGAATGTCGACCATGTCAGGCGCGCTTGAGCAGATGGCAGGCGAAAAGCTGCAAAAAACCCTTGAAGCCTTCACCGGCAATATTTTTAAGGCCATTGCGGCAGGCGCCCTTGTCACAGCGGTGATTCAAAGCTCTACCGGCACGACCGTCATGGTTGTCGGCTTTGTCAACGCCGGAATCATGACCCTGACCCAGGCTGTGGGCATAATTATGGGTGCAAACATAGGAACCACAATCACGGCGCAGATACTGGCGCTTGATTCGGGGGCATCGGCCAGCACCATTCTTGCTTTTTTGAAGCCCTCTGTGCTGTGTTACATACTGGTGGCTATCGGCGCCATTGCCGCTACATTTATTAAGAATAAAAAGGCGCGCACGTTTTGCGAGATACTTATCGGCATCGGGCTTCTGTTCGTCGGTATGACCACCATGGAGAGCGCCGTTTCGGTACTCAATCAGCTGCCGGCCTTCAGACAGGCGTTTATTGCCCTGCAAAACCCCATCCTGGCCGTAGTTGTCGGCGCAGTCGTAACAGCTATACTGCACTCCTCAGCGGCGTCTATCGGTATTCTTCAGGCCGCAGCGGCTACAGGGGCTGTTTCCTATGCGGCGGCGATACCCATAATTATGGGTCAGAATATCGGTACCTGCATGACATCTATTGTATCTTCCATTGGGGCCAACAAGAACGCCAAGCGGGCAGCCATGATACATTTTTACTTTAACCTTATAGGCTCATTACTCTTTATTGCGGCAATTTACAGCCTGAATGCCATTATCGGCTTCGAGTTCTGGGAGAAAGCGGTCACAAAGGCGGGGATAGCAAACTTCCATACAATGTTCAACGTCATCACAACAGTGTTGTTTGTGCCCTTCAGGAAGATGCTTGTGGCTCTGGCGGAACGGACTGTGCGCTCCGCCGATGTGGAGCCGGAGGAAAAGCTGCTGGCGCTCCTCGACCCGCGTTTTTATTCCACACCCATGATCGCCCTTGAGCAGTGTAACAAGGTCATTAACGCCATGGGCGACTTCGCCCGCCAGAACTTTACGATGGCGGTTAAGGCCATTGTGGACAATGTACCCCTCAGCAGTGAGGAGTTTGTGTCCAATGAGGATTTTATAGATAAGTGCGAGACCCGTGTAAACAGCTATCTGCTGGGCATTAATGACTCCGATCTTTCGGGCAACGGCAAGCGCAGCTACACTGAAATCATGCACGTTGTAGGGGAGTTTGAGCATATTGGCGATTATGCCGAAAACCTTTTTGAGCAGTATATCCACATTGCCGATGCGGGCGTTGTATTTTCCGATGCGGCCATAAGCGAGCTTGGAATAATGTCCAATGCCGTTGACGAGATACTGGAAATGACGCAAAAGGCCTATATGACCTCCGATGACAGCCATGCCGTTCAGATTGAGGCTCTGGAGGATACTATCGACGCCCTTAAGGAGACGCTGAAAAACAGGCATATACAGCGCCTGCAACAGGGGCTTTGCACCGTGACAAACGGCATTCCGTTTTTGGATATTATACACAATCTGGAAAAGATAGCCGACCACTGCTCAAACATAAGCATTTATGTTTTGATGTTTAACGACAGTAACAACGCCTTTGACATACATGAATACCGCCGTGTCACAAGCGAAGCGGCTGTCAACCGCAGTGAAAAGTGGGACGAGTTTTACGCCGAGAAGTACCTCAACCGTATTTTGGAAGCATAATAAAAGCTATAAAGCTGCTGCCCTCAGGGGCAGCAGCTTTTATATGTTTGGCTTTTGCGGCGTATTGCTGCGCGGCTTGCATACGGAGCGGGCTTAGGCTAACCCCGCAAAGCTCCACGCTTTACTTGCAGAACATATCCCAAAGGTTGGCCTTGTCATCCAAAAACGGGGTGATCTCGGTGGTTTTGCAGGACATAAGAGTGGTGACTCCGGGGCCGTGTCCGGCTGCCATACAGTCAGAATGCACTACAACGCCGATGGTGATTGCCCCTGTGCGGAAAGTGCGCCCGTAACGGGTGTCGGCATCCAGAATGCAGACAATATCGCCGAAGCGAAGCTCATCCAGGTGGAACTCTTTTGTCAGCGCTTCGTCAAAAAGGGTGATGTCATAGTCGCCGGAGGCGCTGGGGGAGCCAAGGCCGGAGCCCATTACACATCCCGGAACCAGCTTTGCCACGCCGATAAGAAGCTTGCCCTCATCCTCGATTATATTCATTTTTTCAAGCAGCTCAGGGCTCATGTTGCGCAGGACGATTTCGGGATAGTCGGCCAGCTTCATTCCCTGACCGCAGGCGCGCACGTTGATTTTATCGTCGATGGAGAGCTTTTCAAGGGTTTCCCGGTCGAAGTGAACCATAAGATGCTCGCACCCGCCGTGCTTTCCGGTGACAATACCCTTGGCGCCCTTTGCGTCACCTGAGCCGACAGTAGCCACATTGCCGACGCAGGAGTAGCCGATATAAGCATCGTTAAAGTCCTCCTGCGAATTGCGGGTGGAGACACCCGGCTCCAGATGGTCAGCAGTCCAGCCCACGCAGGGATCTCCGATTTTGGCATTATATACGACGCCGCCGGTGCCGGGCATAAAGATGGTCTCGCCCTCAATCGTCATCTTCCCCCTCTTGGTAAAGCGGGGATGCAGCACTGCCCCCTGAACCGAAATAATCGGCAGAGTTTCTTTATTTGTCTTAAGCATAGGTTACTCTCCTTTTCTTTATGATAATAAAAGTGTATCATATTGGGCAAAGTTTGGAAAGACACATTGTTATGCTGCCTGCCGCGCGGCGCAAATTATATCTGCGCCCTTAAAAAAACGGAGCTGCTTATGCCTGCCAAGGAGATAAAAGTTGAATATGCACCCAAAAAATGATAATATATTCCTATTAGGATAAACTCGCGTGTCCGCAAAGTATAACGACCCTTCATATATGAGGATTTATGATGAAAACGCTTAGCGCAAATATTTTTGCCTTTATTAAAAAATGTGATCTTATGCTGCTTGCCATGGCGGTGGCTACCTCATGTGTCGGCTTGCTGGCCGTTAAAAGCGCCACCCTCAGCTTTGACACCAACCGATTCCTGATAGTGCAGGGAGGGGCCATAGTTCTTGGCATTATCGGTTTTTTCGTTGTGTCACTTATTGATTTTGACCAGTTTGGCGACTTTTGGCCGGCGGCATTTGTGTTTAACCTCGCCTTTCTATTTTCCCTTGTCATTTTCGGCACCGGCGGGGAGACGACGGGAAACAACAGCTGGATACGGTTTGCGGGTATCGGCGTGCAGCCGGCTGAGGTGGGGAAGCTGATTTTCACCTTCACCTTTGCCCGCCATATCTACAAGCTCAGGGACAGGATCAACCAAACCTCCTCTGTGGTGGCGCTGATGCTCCACGCCCTAATAACGGCGGGCTTTGTCTTTATCTTTTCCGATGATTTGGGCATGTGCATTATTTATATTTTAATGATGGCCGCCATGCTTTTTGCCTCCGGTATGAGCTTCAAGTGGCTGGGGCCGATATTCGTCAGCGGATGCGTGGCGCTGGTGCCCCTCTGGATGTTTGTGCTGAAGGACTATCACAAGCTGCGCGTTATGGTTATTTTCAATCCGGAGGCCAGCGCCAAAATCGCCTATAACGGTATACAAAGCATGATCGCCGTAGGCGGCGGGCAGCTTATGGGGTACGGCTACGGCGCGGGGCCTCAGACGCAGTTCGGGTTTTTGCCCGCAAAGCATACCGATTTTATCTTTGCCTCCTTTGCGGAGGAATGGGGCTTCGTTGGCGCAGGGCTTCTGCTTCTGCTGCTGTGCATTATTGTGTGGCGGATTTTTTATGGCGGCTACCAGTGCAATGACCGGTTTTCTTACCTCGTGTGTGTGGGACTCGGGAGCATGATGATGTTTCAGATTATGATAAATGTCGGCATGTGTCTTGGTATTATGCCTGTGGTGGGGCTCACACTTCCCTTTGTCAGCTACGGAGGGACATCGGTGCTGAGCATGTTTTTGGCCCTGGGCATGGTTTCTAGCGTGCGCTTGCGCCAACGCCCTGACAGGCTTGCATGATAAAATAATTGTCCCCGAAAGGCAGCCTTTCGGGGACAGCATGATTTATCGCTGTAAATTAATATTCAAGGGTGATGGAAACGACCTCGCACCGCGTACCCAGACGGACTCTCGGCCCCCATGTCCCCGCGCCGGAGGAAACTATCATGGTGCAGCCATCCCGCTCCAACGCGCCGTAGTCAACCTCATATATGGCGCTGGTTATCAGGCCGATGGGGAATATCTGCCCCTTGTGGGTGTGACCGCACAGAACAAGGTCGGCTCCTGCGGCGCTTTCCTCGGAAAGCTGCTCCGGCTGGTGGTCAAGGACGATTATCGGTTTCGTTTTATCCAGATCCTGCAAAAGCGCCACAGGGGAGAGCCTCTGCCCCTCGCTCTTGTCCTTGCGCCCCACAACATAGAACATATCCTTCACCAGCAGGGCTTCGTCTCTAAGCATGGTTATGCCGCACCGCTCAAGAAAGGCGGCGGCCTCATCCTCCAGCCCGATAAAGCCGCCGTCATGGTTTCCCATACAGGCGTAAACCCCGTACCGGCTGGTTATGGACCGCAGGAGCTGCTCGCACTGCTTGATTTCGCGGACGCCTCCGGGGCCGTGGTCAAAGGTATCTCCGCAAAAAACAACGATGTCGGGCTCCATTTCGTTTATGGCTATTACAACGTTGGATAAAAGACTTGCCCCAACTACATCTCCCAAATGGAGGTCGGAAATCATGGCGATTTTCAGACTTTCGCCCGCGCCCTTATCGGCCTTGACGGTGTATTCGGTTGTTTTAAGGCTGCGGGCACTGCCGTAACCGATTCCCATAATTACGGCGGTTGCGCTGACAATTGCGATTCCGGCTATCAAGGGCCACCTCTCTCCGCCAAGGCCTGCCGCCCTCACCAGGTCGGCAAGGAGCACAAGGGGCAGCAGGAACATAAAAGCACCTAAATAATTGCCGCCGATAAGACCCAGCACCCGTTTGACTTCTCCGGGCAGCAGGCTGCTCAAAACGGTGGAAAGTATATATCCGCCCGCCAACACCGCAAATACGGTGCAGTAGACAGGCAGACCGAAGGAGGGGAGGCGGAAAAACAACCACTGCCACAGCCTTCTTGCAATATAATAATTGGCAAAGCCGTAAATTGAAAGCACCGTCAGTGCTATTACAGCTATCATGCCATCACACCTTTCATTTTTTGCGTTCGTTTGATAAATATGCTTGCTTACAAAGGGGAAAATATGGAAATATATATGCCGAAAATGCCGCTGTGCATGCAGCAGGGCGACCTGCCCGACGTTTTTCAACAGGCGAAGGAACAGGAGGAGCCGATTGCGGAGCTCTCGTTTTCTCAGGGGGAGCTGGCAGGCTTTGCCATGCGCGCCCCTGAAATAAGCGGCTGCCTGGTGGAAAACTGCCGTCTTACGGAATGCGACTTTTCGCGGGGCAGCGTCAGCGATGTGGTTTTCCGCGGCTGCGATCTTTCCAACTGCCGTTTTGAAGGGACAGCCTTCAAGCGGGTCACATTTTTGGGCTGCAAGCTTGTGGGCGCCCGATTTATTGACGGATATTTGAGTGACGTTTCTTTTGAGGGCTGCTCCGGCAAATACTCATCCTTTATCCGCGCTTCGGTGCAGCGCTGTATTTTCAAGGAGAGCAGCTTTGATGAAAGCAGCTTTACCGAGTGCGCATTTTCAAATATCCTTTTGAAGGATGTGGACCTTAACCGCTGCGATTTTATGTACGCCCAGCTGGCGGGGGTGGATTTCAGCAAAAGCAGCATATCTGCCTCTTATTTTGAGCTTACCAAGCTCAAGGGGGCGATTTTCTCCGAGGAGCAGGCGGTGATGCTGGCAAAAAATCTGGGCATAACGGTGAAAAATGACTAAAAAAGCAAGGGCGGGCGCCGGGAGCGGCACCCGCCCTTTTTATAGGGTACTTTATACCTTACAGCTCAATCTCGCCGTACCTTACGGCAATAGCCTTGATTATTTCAAGACAGTCGTACATCTCGTTGACAGAGGCGTATTCGTAGCGGGAGTGGGCGTTGTGCCCTCCTGTGCCCAGATTGGGGCAGGGGAGACCCTTATAGGAAAGCTGCGCGCCGTCGGTGCCGCCGCGGACAGGCTCTGTACGCGGGGTGTAGCCGTGAGCCGTTATAACCTCGGAAGCAATATCCACCAGGTGGCGGTTTGCCAGCACAGGCTCACGCATGTTGTAATATGTGTCGTTAAGTGTGACCTTGACAGAAGCTGCCGGATATTTTTCGGCAAGGAAGTCCGCGGCCTTTTTTATAAACTGCTTTTTATACTCAAACTTTTCCTTGTCGTGATCGCGTATAATATATGTCATGCTGCACTGGTCTACATTGCCGCTCATTCCGTTTAGGTGATAAAAGCCCTCAAACCCTTCTGTGTACTGGGGCTTCTGCTCCTCAGGCAGCATGGCTTGGAGCTCCATTGCCAGCAGCAGGGAGTTGATCATAACACCCTTGGCACTGCCGGGATGGGTGTTCTTGCCCGCGATTTCGATATGGGCGGCGCTTGCGTTAAAGGTCTCAAAGGCGATGCACTCCGGCCCGCCGCCGTCCACAGTGTAGGCAAAATCAGCGCCGAAGCCGGGGACGTCGAACTTGACGGTGCCGCGGCCGATTTCTTCATCGGGGGTAAAGGCTATTTTTATTGTGCCGTGCTTGATTTCGGGATGGTCGATAAAGTATTTTGCCGCCTCGAGTATCTCAACAATACCTGCCTTGTCGTCCGCCCCCAACAGGGTGGAGCCGTCAGTGACGATCAAATCATGCCCCTTGTGCTTGGCGTTGGGTGTAAAGGCATAGCCCTTCACAGCGTCAAGCTCCAGCCGTGATCCGTCATAATTCTTGATGATTTTCGGCGCTATGCCCTGGTCGGACATGTCGATAACAGTGTCCATATGGGCGATGAAGCCGATAACAGGGCTTTTCTTGCCGTTGTTTCCCGGCACAGTGCCGTAAACATAGCCGAACTCATCGGTGAAAGCGTCGGCGATGCCCATGGCCTTCATATCTTCCACAATGACCTTTGCAATGTCCTTCTGCACAGGGGTGGAGGGGATAGAGGGGGAGGCGGGGTCGGAGTTGGTACCCATTTTCACATATTTCAGAAATCTCTCAATCATTTGGGCGGCTTCCTTTCGGTATTTTATTTTTTTATAAGAGGCAGGAAATCTTCAAACGGGAGCTCAATGAGGGTGACATCCCCGCAGACATGCCTGCCCAGGGGGATATAAATGGTGTCGGCACTTGCGGTGAACTCGTTTGTCAGCACATTGTCGGCAATATCGTTGAGCCACGCGGTTTTTTGCCCGTTGTCAAGGCACCACTGCTCCAGCTTCTGCTTCAGCAGCTTAATGGCATCCTTGGCGTTATCACCGAAAAAGTCATTAAAATTGACCGTCCAGCCAGTTGAGGCGCTGAAAACCTCCCCGAAATACAGCTTGCCCGCAGTAAGCTCATCGCCCTTGCTTTCAAGACAGCGGAGAACCGTCACATATCCTGCCGGATTTTCCAAAACCTCGTAGGTGAAATGGCTTTCCAGCGTCACCCCGGCTGCCTTGCCCGCAGCAAGCTGGAAAAACGTGTCCCGGTCATGGGCAAAGTTCTCAAACTCAGCCTGATAAAACTGGTTTATGGCGGTATAGACCACGCTGGCTTCTCCGTCATCAATAAAGGAAGGCAGCTTGGCGGAATAAACAGCCTTCTGTGCGCCGTCAGAGGCCAAAAGGCTGTCTTCAAGCGTCAGCTCCTCCTTGGACAGCATTTCAAGGGGCTTTATGGACAGTGCCACCTCGCCGCTTTCATACTTGAGGCCGAGGGTTTCCTGCTGCTTGAGCTCATCCGCCTTTGAAAACTTAATCAGGGTACAGCCGCTCATGACGGCACAGGTGCAGGCGGCCAGCGAAAGGGCAAGCAGCCTTTTGAACAGTGGTTTCATATCATTATCTCCTTATTTGGGAAAAGGTCAGAGCACCACAACGGTAATCCCGTTATTGTGCCGTTCCAGATCCCGGTCGCGGCGCGCCTCAGGGCAGGCGTGGAGAAAGCTTCTTGTGCCCTCGTGAAAAATGGACAAGTCCTCTCCGGTGATGTAATCCTTTATCTTGCCCTGCGACTTAAGGCGGGACAGGTATGCCCGGGCCTCGACCCGGATCCGCCCGCCTGTGCCTGATGACCCGAAGCCGTGAATAACCTTGACGGCAGCGTAGCCTTGGGCGCGCTTGGTGTTTAAGTGAAAGGTCAGCCGCTTGATCGCCTGATCTACAAGGGGCATACCCTCCTCAATATTGACCTCTGTGTACTTACTCATGCCTGCAGAGGTTGACAAAATATTCGAACAGGGGCGCAAAGTCGGGGGTGCGCTCATCCCACATGGTGTTGGTAAGGCGCTCAGGATGGAACTGGGTGGCGAAAATCGGCAGAACCTCATGCTCGTAGGCCTCTACTATACCCTCAACAGAGCGGGCGGTGACCTTAAGACCGGGAGCCAGATCCTTGACGGCCTGATGGTGGGTGGAGTTGACATTGAACTCTTCACCGAACATGCCGTGCAGCAGGGAGCCTTCAGCGGTTTTGACCCAATGCCTAATGTCCTTGTTAAAATGAACCCAGCCCTTTTGGGCGACCAGATCCTGATACAGAGTGCCGCCCAGGGCGACGTTTATGACCTGAGAGCCGCGGCAGATACCGAAAATCGGCTTTCCGGCCTTTTCAAAGGCTTCAAACAGGCTGAACTCAAAGCTGTCCCTGGCAGGGTCGCTCACCACTGTGTCGTTGAGGACATCTTCGCCGAACCACTTCGGCTCCAGATCCTCTCCCCCTGTCAGGATCAGTCCGTCACACAGCCGGGCCATTTCCTCGGCACACTGCTCACTTGTAAGCACAGGTATGCCGCCTGCCAAGGCAACTGCCCTTGTGTAGGATGAAGGGGATACGATTTGACGCGGGGAAGCACCCTTGGTCACAGAATAGTCCGAGCCGTTAGATACACATATGACGGGTTTATCTAAACTCATACACTTTCTCCTCTCAGCGGCATAATGCTTTTGCCGCCATTTAATTGATATATTAACAGATACGGCGTGTTTTTTCAATGTTACATTTGTTATGCAATTGTTACTTTTATATGTACTTTATGTTATTATCCGGGTTTTGACAGGCGATGGAATATAATGGCTCTTGCATTCCGGCAGAAGGCAGAGACGGCTTTTAGGCATTGCATAGAAAAGGTTCAGCGCAATTTGACTAATAGGAAAAATCGCAATAAAAAATGACAAATCTTCTGATATATGCTATAATAATTCGGATATAAGGGTGAAAGAGGGAGGAAGGAAATGGACAGGCAGGTCATTATCACAAGCAGCGCCGAGGAAACCGAAGCTTTTGGTGAAAAGCTGGCGGGGGAGCTTGGAGCCTGCCGGATTATCGCTATGTACGGCGACCTGGGAAGCGGCAAAACCGCCCTTGTCAGGGGGCTTGCCCGCGGACTTGGCTGCACTGACGCCGTTTCCTCTCCCACCTATACTATTGTCAACGAGTATCGTGGGCCTAAAAAGCTCTGCCATTTCGATATGTACCGGCTTGCCGGCCCTGACAGCCTTTATGAAATCGGCTGGGAGGATTATCTGTCCTCCGGCTGCATTTGCGCCGTGGAGTGGAGTGAGAATATCGAAGACGCCCTGCCCCCCGGCACACTAAAAATTATCTTTGAAAAGCCGGATGACAACACACGAACAATCACTGTGGAGGAAAAATGCTGATACTTGCGCTTGATACCTCCGGTGCAAAGGCTTCCTGCGCCCTTATGCGGGACGGGGCGCTTATCGCCGAGGAGCATAAGGACACCAATTTGGATCATAGCCGCACCATACTCCCCTTGTGTGAGGAAATGCTGAAGCGGCACGGGGTCAGCATGGGTGAGATCGATTTGTTTGCCGCCTCCGTCGGTCCCGGCTCTTTTACCGGAATACGGATCGGGGTTGCGGCAGTAAAGGGCTTTGCCTGGGCCGGTGGCAAGCCTGCGGCCTCAGTCTCCTCACTTGAATCGGCGGCGTGGGAGACGGAGGGGGACGGCCTTATATGTGCCCTTATAAAAGCCCGGGACGGTGAGTATTATACCGCCCGGTTTGAGCGCAGGGGAGATGAGGTCACCCGTCTTGATGAGGACACCTGCCTTGAGGGTAAGCAAATTGCCGCCCTTCTTGAGGGGAGTGCGCCAGGCCTTTGCGGGGACGGCGCTGCCGACTTTGCCTGTATCTTTCCGCAACCGGAGTACAGGCTTAGCGGAAAGGTACAGGGTGCGGCGGGGGTTGCACGCGCCGCCGCTCATATGGCTGAAAAGGGGAAGCTTATTTCGGCGTTCGATTTGGCGCCGGTTTATCTTAAAAAGCCGCAGGCTGAAAGAATGAGGGAGGAAAAAGAACGTGAAAATAGCAATCGGGTCTGACCACGCGGGGTTCAGCTTGAAGGAGAGCCTGAAAAATTATCTTACCGCAGAGGGGTACGAGGTTGCCGATATGGGCACTAACGATACCCAGTCCTGCCACTATCCGCTGTTTGCCGGGGCCGTCTGTGACGAGGTCATTTCCGGCCGGGCGGAGAGGGGAATCCTTGTTTGCGGCACCGGCATAGGCATGTCGATGGCGGCCAACAAAATAAAGGGTATCAGGGCGGCTGCCGTCTCCGACTGCTTTACGGCGGAAGCCACCAGAATGCACAACGACGCCAATGTCATTTGTCTTGGGGAGCGCACTTTGGGCCCCGGACTGGCCAATAAAATTGCAAAAGCCTTTATCGACACCCCTTTTGAAGGGGGACGCCACCAAACGAGGGTCGATATGATCATGGCGCTTGAAAACAAATAATTCTTCGGGGAGATATATACAAATGGGAAAAACTTTTATAATGGATCATCCGCTTATTCAGCACAAGCTGTCCATACTCAGAGATAAAAATACCGGCTCCAAGGAGTTCCGGGAAATCGTGGGCGAGATAGCCATGCTTATGTGCTATGAGGTCACACGTGACCTGCCTACCGAAACGGTCATGGTGGAAACACCTATGGGAATGGCCGCCTGCAAGGTTCTGGCCGGGAAAAAGCTGGCAATCGTGCCGATACTCCGCGCAGGACTGGGCATGGTGGACGGTATGCTGAAAATGATTCCGGCCGCCAAGGTCGGTCACATCGGCCTGTACAGGGATGAAACGACCCTTGAGCCGGTTGAGTATTACTGCAAAATGCCCAAGGACATTGCCGAGCGCGAGGTTATAATCGTCGATCCCATGCTTGCTACGGGCGGGTCGGCCGCAGCCGCCATCATGTTTATGAAAAGATATGGTGTAAAGCACATCAGCCTTATGAGCATCATTGCCGCCCCCGAGGGGGTCAAGCGCGTTGAGGATGAGCATCCTGACGTCTCTATATACTGCGCCGCCCTTGACGAGAAGCTCAATGAAATCGGATATATTGTTCCCGGCCTGGGAGACGCGGGAGACCGCATATTCGGCACAAAATAGCTCCCTGCGAATATACAAAAAATCAGGACGGGGTCACCCGTCCTGACAGCTATTCAAATATCGCGGCTTACCATCTGCGCCTGTGGTTGGCGGCGCGCCGCTTGCCGCTTCGCTGGTTGCGGTTGCGCCTGCGTCCGTAAAGCAGCCCGTAGGCCAAAAAGGCCAAAACCGCCAGCACTGCCAGCCCCATTAAGACCCTGAAAAAGGTGCTGGAAAAGATGCTGAGGAAGCTGTCGAATATAAACATAAACAGCGCCCGGCGGATGCTGTCAGCCGCCACAAGGTTGAGGGTGACATATTCCTTGCCGTTATAGGAGTATGTGGCGGTGCCAAGCACATCCCCCTTTGTTACCGGGGCGGTGATTTTTTCCTCCACCGTGATTTTCACGTCAATAGCCGATTTGTCAAAGCCCTTTGGTAAAAGCGCAGCATATCCCGTCTCGGGCATGAGGATAACGGTATCGGCATCCTTGCCGAGAGACACGGGAACCTCCGTCACCGGATCGGTGCTGCGGACGAGAGCCTGCATTTCAAAACCGTTTTTGGCATAGTCAAGGAGCTTTATGGTTTCAGTAAAGCTGCCCTGCTTGCCGTCCGCCTTGGTTTGCGCACCAAGCACGACCGTTATATATGTCAGCTCCCCCGCTTCGACGCCGCTTATAAGGCAGAGCCCTGCCGGCGTTGTGGAGCCGGTTTTGATCCCGATAGCCCCTTCGTAATAGTAATCCCGGTTGCGCCAGCGGGAAACCAAATGGTTGGTGGAGGAAATCGTGGTTGCTTCGCGCATGTTTGTGGCAGGCATTGTGACACGGTCGACTTTGACTATCCGGGCAATGTCCTCGTTCTGCATGGCATACATAGCTATTTTCATCAAATCTCTGGCTGTGGTATAATGGTTCTCATCATGCAGGCCGTGTGGGTTGACAAAGTTTGTCCCCGTGCAGCCCAGCTCCTCCGCCTTTTGGTTCATCAGCCCCACAAAGGCGCTGACCGAGCCGGAAATATGCTCCGCAAGGGCGTTGGCGGAGTCGTTGGAGGAGGACACCAGCAGATAGGTCACCATATCCATGAAAGCGACCTGCTCTCCCTCCTTGAAGAAAACAGAGCTTCCCATATCGGACAGCCCTTTAACTGCGTCGGCGCTGACCGTCACAATATCGGTTTTATTGCCGTACTCAAGGGCGATCACCGCCGCCATAAGCTTTGTGGTGCTGGCGGGGAAAAGCTTCTTGTCGGCATCCAGCTCGTATACGACCTCGCCGGTTTTCATTTCTCCGATGATGGCGCCCTTCGCCTCGATTTGGGGCGCCTCAAGGGCAAAAACACCGCTGGTGAGTATAATTAAGGACAACAGTCCGGCGACTAATTTTTTATACATATATGTGAACCTCCGGGAATGCAGATTAATGTATTTATAGTACCAAAATTTCGACATTATTTCAACGATGTTTATAAAATATTTAGATATACAGGCTTACAGGCGTCTGAAATGCGCCGCAGTGTCAAAACGGGAGGCTTAAAATGAAAATATTGGTTGTAGATGATGAAAGGCTGCTGGTCAAGGGGATAACCTTCAACCTTGAAAATGACGGCTACGAGGTGGACGGTGCCTACGACGGCGGGCAGGCGCTGGAGCTGTTTGCCAAAAACAAATATGACCTTGTGGTGCTTGACCTTATGCTGCCGGTGCTTGACGGGCTTTCGGTCTGCCGCAGGATAAGGGAAACCTCCGATGTCCCTGTTATCATGCTGACAGCCAAGGGGGACAGTACCGACAAGCTTCTGGGTTTTGAATACGGTGCAGATGACTATATGACAAAGCCCTTTGACATACTTGAGCTTAAATCCCGCATACGGGTCATACTGCGCCGGGTTCCCCGCGCAAAGCAGGCGCAGATTGCCAGCCGCCTGACGTCGGGCGATATAAGCGCCGACCTTATCAAACGCACCGTTGACAACAAGGGGAAGGCGGTCGATTTGACCACAAAGGAGTTTGACCTGTTTGTCAAGCTTTTGGGAAACCAGGGCAAAACCTTTTCCAGGGAGGAGCTTTTGCGGGAGGTGTGGGGATATGAGTATCCCGGGGACATCCGCACCGTAGATGTTCATATAAGACGTATAAGGGAAAAGCTGGAGAAGGATGCGGCCAACCCTCAAATGATTATGACCAAATGGGGCAGCGGATATTTCTTTGCCGAGCCCGAGGACGGGGATAATTAGGAGCAAAGGATAAGGGATGAAGGAAAAAGGAAGCATATCGGTATATGGAACTACACGCAGATTTGAAAGCATTTTCAGCCTGCGTGTTAGGATTTTTGCCGTTTTTTCCTTTTTGACGGTATTCCTGCTGCTGGTTCTCAACATATACCCGATCAGGCTTATCCGCAATCAGATGATTCGCGTCAAGGAGGGGGATATGCGCGCCTCCATCGGCGCCCTTTCTGCCGCTATGGAAAGCTCCGGAATAATGGATTACGAGACGGCGACAACTGCCGTCAATATTCTTGATGTGGGGCGCAGCCAGCGTGTGCTGGTCACAAATGCCGCAGGCAAGGTGATATACGACAATCTGAAATCCTCCGGCATTATCGGCAAGACGCTCTTGTTTCCGGAGATAATATCGGCGCTGAAGGGCGTCGATATATTCCATTGCCAGTATGACAGGGAGGCCTTCCGTGCAAAATCGGCTTATTCCGTGATGCGTGAGGGCGTGGTGGTGGGTGTCGTTTACGCCTACGAGTACGACACCGAAAGCGCAGAGATGCTCATACAGGCGCAGAATGATATTTTGCGCCTGTCGGCTGTGGCTGTCGCCGTTATCGGCGGCATTATAATGGTTTTCACCACCGGCCTGCGCCGGGAGTTCGATGTCGTGCTGGAGGGTGTCAACCAGATAGGTCAGGGCAATTTTGAGCATCGGATAGAGCTGGGCAGCAGAGATGAAATGGCAATAATTGCCGGTGAGTTTAACCAAATGGCCGAATACCTCAGTAAAAACGAAGAGGTTCGCCGCCAGTTTGTTTCCGACGCATCGCACGAGCTTAAAACGCCACTTGCCTCCATAAAGCTGCTGGTAGATTCCATCCTTCAGGCGCGGGAGATTAAGCAGGAGGACACAAGGGAGTTTCTTGAGGATGTCAGCGAGGAAATTGACCGCCTCACCCGCCTGACAGAAGGGCTGCTTTACTTAAGCCGGCTGGAAACGGTGTCCTCCGACATAGAGCGCTGTGATTTGGTGAATGTGGTCAACAAGTGCGCCGAAAGGCTCAGACCGCTGGCCGGGCTTAATAATGTCACCATTGCCCGCACTTTGCCGCAAAGCGCCATTGCCGTTGCCTCCTCCGATATGGCCTATCAGGTGGTTTTCAACCTGCTGGAAAACGCCGTTAAGTATAACCGGGAGGGGGGCAAGATTTTTGTCAACCTTTCATCAGATGAGGGGAGAGTCATTTTGGCTATCGCCGATACCGGCATAGGCATGAAGGAGGAGGAGCTGTCCCGCGTTTTTGACAGGTTCTACCGCGTTGACAAGCCGCGCGCCCGCCAGACGGGCGGGGCTGGGCTGGGGCTCTCCATCGCCTTTCAGTGTATCGAGGCGTTGGGAGGGCATATAGAGGTCACCTCCACTTATGGGGAGGGCAGCTGCTTTACAGCCTATTTTGCCGCTCCGGCCGAGGAGGAAAGCATATGAAAAAGATTGCTCTGCCTCTGCTGCTTATTTTGCTGCTTCTTTGCGGCTGCGGCAGCGAGACTGTCTATAACCTTCCCGGAGTGCAGCCGGTTTATTACCTGACCAACCTTAACGGGGCATGGCACTTGGCGCATGAGGGACATGATTTTTCCTCCTTTGAAAGCATTGATGAAAAAATAAGCGCTGTCATTGACAGCATGAAGAAGCCGACTAATGAAAGCTATCAGCCCATAATCGGCGCGGGCATAAGCCTCTCCGATGTGCAGATGTACGGAAACACCGCCATGGTCACCCTTTCGGAGGAATACAGCCTGCTGGCGCCCGCCGAAAAAGGTTTGACAGACGCCGGGATTGCCATGTCGCTGTTTGGGATAGCGGGTCTGGATTACGTCCGTATTTCGGCAGAGGGGAGCGATATGGGCGTTTTCCTCAGCGTGCATTCCATTGTTATGGACGACGAAACTCTTAGGCTGAACACCTTTGAAATAACCCTTTTCAGGGTTGACCGGGAAAACGGGGCGCTTAAGGAGAGCAAGCGTAAGATCTCCGTTTCCGATGCAAACATAAATGAAGGCATAGTGCTGGGACAGCTGTTTTCCGGGGAGGATTACGCAGTGCTGCCCTTTGGAGGGGATGCCCGCCTGCGCAGCGTGAGCTACGACCAGGAGCAGGGGATTTTGGCGGTTGACCTTATGTTTACGGCCTCCTCCGGCCCCAGAGAGGTTCTTGATATGCAGGCGGTAATCAATACCCTTGCGGCCAATTTCGATTACGGCAAAATTGCGGTGACCCTCTTGGGGGAGAAGCCCTCTGCCATTGGGATAGAGGGGTTTGACGAGCCGGTCACCGTTCACGAGTAGCACAGGAGAGGTATTTTGAATAACAAGGATTTTTTCAGGGCGATGCTAAAGCTCGCCCTTCCCATTGCGGTGCAAAACCTTCTGGCCTCATGCGCATACCTTGTCGACACCGCCATGGTGGTTAAGCTGGGGAATGTTGCAACCTCCGGCATAGGGGTTGCAACCCGCTGGAGCTTTTTGATGAACATTGTTGTTTTCGGAGTTTGCTCCGGCGTGTCGGCGTTTACCGCCCAGTATTGGGGCGCCGGGGAGGAGCGGAATATTCGCCGAACAACCGGAATCGGCATGATTTTCGCTTTGGTGATTGCATCGGTCTATGCCCTGGCGGGGCGCTTTGCACCTGAAATAATGATGAGCGTTTTTACCAACGAGGCGGCCGTGATTGCGGCGGGCGGAAAATATCTGCGGATAGCCTGCCTGGCGCCGGTGTTTTCGTCGGTTGCCTTCGTCATAAGCTCTGTCAACCGCTCGACAGAAGATGTTATGACTCCGTTTTTTGCGTCGGCCTGTTCTGTTGTGGTAAACACGGTGCTGAACTACGGCCTGATTTACGGCAGGCTTGGGCTGCCTGAAATGGGCCTGGAGGGTGCGGCGGTTGCCACAGTCATTGCTATGGCAGTCAATCTTGGAATTATGGTTATCATTACATATTGCAAAAAGGGTGTGCTGGCCCGCAGCATGAATGAGATTTTCAGCCTTGACGTCGCCTTTGTGCGGAAATTTGCCGCCGTAAGCGCGCCGGTGCTGATGAACGAGATATTTTGGGCGGGCGGGACAAACGCATACTCCATGATCCTTGCCAGACAGGGCAGCGAAAGTTATTCGGCCTTTACCGTTTTCACCTCCATACATGAGGTTTTCTTTGTGTTCTTTATCGGCTTGTGCCATGCCTGCGCCATAATGGTGGGTAAGGCTATAGGAGAGGGCGAAATCGAGAAGGGCTACCAGACAGCCAGAAAATTCATGATCATAACGCCCCTGATCGGCGTTGCCGTAGGTCTGCTGCAGGTGCTGGTGCGCACACCACTGCTGGGGCTGCTCAGCATCGAAACGGAGGAGGCCCGCCAAATCGTTTCCCGCTTGCTTTTGATATATGCCCTCATACTGCCCCTTTACAACCTGCCGTATATTTCTGTCGTGGGGATTTTCCGCGCCGGGGGCGACACCAGGTTCGGGTTTTATATTGACACCCTGTCGGTGTATTTGCTTGGGCTGCCGACGCTTTTTTTGCTGGCAAAATATACAGAGATGTCCTTCACGCAGCTGGTTACGGCGATGTACATTGCGGAATACGCACCCAAGACGGTGGTGTGTGTTGTGCGGTTTGCCAGCCGCAGGTGGATACGAAGGCTTGTATAGCCTTGTGTATAAATATTCACAAAGAGGTATTTTAACCGGTTCGGCATGTGCCGAGCCGGTTTTTCCGCCCTTGTTTCATGAAAGCCGTATAGTGCTTATTTATAGCAAAACAACAATCTTTTGTGTACACTGACCATTGACAACACAATATATCGTATACTATAATTGTTTTTGCACCCGGACATGCACCGGGGAATATGACGGCTGACGCTGCTCGGGTCGTTAGGTATTACTAGGGGGAAGAGACATATGTTTACAAGGATTATCAAAAGAGACGGCAGAGAGACACAATATGACATTATTAAAATAGCCGAGGCTATTTCCAAAGCAATGAAGGCCAGCTTCCGTGAGGATAACGGCGAAAGCCTGCGCATGGCCAAGCTGGTTGAGGAAAAGCTGATAGAGACCTTTGGCGATAATTCCCCCGGGGTTGAGGATATTCAGGACGCCGTTGAAGTCGTGCTTATGGGCAACGGCTATGCCATGGTGTCCAAAAAATATATCATTTACCGCGCCGAGCGCAACCGCGCAAGAGAGATGAACACCAATCTCATGCGTGTTTTTAACGAGATCACCTTTGCCGATGCCGAGGACAGCGACCTTAAGCGGGACAACGCCAATGTAGACGGCGACACCGCCATGGGCACCATGCTCAAATACGGCAGCGAGGGGGCAAAGGATTTTTATGAAAAGTACATCCTTTCTCCTGAGCAAAGCAAGGCGCACAAGGAAGGCGATATACCTATCCACGATTTTGAGTGCTAGACATTGACGACTAAATGCTGC